>MWDD01000006.1 GCA_002070375.1 bacterium ADurb.Bin157
GAAGCAGCAGACAGCAAAGGCTTGGAACCTTCAAATTTCAGCCCTTATATACCGTTTTGTTTTCCTGAAAAGATACCTGCGCTAATAAAATTCAAACGTGAAGTTCGCGAATCGATGCGCGCTAATCTTCGTGAGGCAAAAGACAATAAAACAGTAAAGACTTTTAACTATAAAGATCTGAAAGCCACGAAACAAGCCGCGCGAAAACCGGCGTTAATTAGCAAGCTAACTCAAATTACCGGCTCAAAATTTGGTATTTTATATTTTGAAACACCAAAACTTATATCAATTAAAGAGTTTGGTAAAACAAATAAAGATTATAAAAACACATTAAACTTAAAGGCATTTGATTGGGTAAAAGCAGCGACTGACGCAGAATTGAGCAAAGAGATCGTTTTGATAAAAAGCTTAAGCTATTTCCCATTATTCTTTGATATGCCCGAAGGCGGGAAATTTGGTATAATACGTTATTCACACGATCTATTCATTAAAAGATTAGAGCGCACTTTAATAAGAGACAGTGGATGGCACATTGCAAAGGCTCGTGAAGCCACTTTAATGAAAGGTGTAACAAAAGCGGAATTTAATCCGATTCTTGAAGACAATTTTTTTAACGAAACACTTGCTTTCAGGTATAGATTGTCGATAGAATCGCATATGTATTTTGGTCCGAGAGAAGAAATGAAATTCAGTTATTTGAGGCAAAATAAATTGAAAAGTGTTTTGACGACCTTTGGCAAAACCTTTGCCTCAGTGGTTAAAACGTTAGAAACAAACTCGAGTTCGGCACGAAATGACGAAACGGTAAAAAAATAATTTGGAGGCCTTATGAAGCGCACTTATTTGCAAGATGAAGCTAACACCCACTATAATTTGGGGATAGCCTATTACACAAAAGGGCAGTATGAGCAAGCTATAAACGAATGGGTTCAGTCTTTGACAAAGAATCCGCAAAACAGCGAAGCCCGTTTTAAGCTTGGAGTTGCTTATTATCAGCTCAATCGAATTGATGAGGCGCTGAAAGAATGGGAAATAGCGGTTTCGTTAGACCCACAGAACTATGAAGTCTTGCATAACCTGGGAATCGCTTATTATAATAAAGGCGAAGACACACGAGCCATTGATTTTTGGGAAAAATGCCTTGAACTTAAGCAGCACGACCCCGAAATTTATTTTAAATTGGGAATTGCTTATTACAATCTGAGCAAAGAAGACCAAGCCATTTCGCTCTGGGAAAAAGCTTCAAATCTTAATCCCGAGGACTCTGACATTTTTTTCAGACTTGGTGTCGCTTACTACAATAAGGGGTTAGACGATAAATCTGTAATAGCCTTTTCGAAGGCCATAGAGCTGAACCCGAAGAACAGTGAAGCGCACAATAATTTGGCAATTGTTTATTACAGATTGGAGATGTATCCGCAGGCAATTGAAAGCTGGAAAAAGGCATTAGGACTCAACCCGAGACAGCCGGATATATACAGCAATCTAGGAAACGCATACAGCAAACTTAACCAGCATCGAGAAGCAATCGACACCTGGCAAAAGATACTTGAAATTACGCCGGACAATTCAGAAGTGTATTTTAAACTGGGTTCGGCTTACGGCAAACTGGATGATTTGGCAAAAGCCATAAATTGCTGGGAAAAATGTATAAGTTTGAATCCAAACGATGTAGAGGCGCACTTTAACCTGGGTGTTGCACAGTATAATTCGGGTAATTTTCAAAAGGCAATCGGCTTTTGGAACACAGTCAGAGAAAAACGCAACGAGGACGCCGATATTTGCGAAAAAATTGGGAATGCCTACTGTGGCCTGGAAGATTTTAATGAAGCGGCAAGATATTGGAACAAGGCTATTTCTTATGCCGGCAATGACCCGCATCTGCACCACAAATTGGGCATAGCTTATTCAAAAATGAATAAAACCCAGGAAGCGATTTTTCAGTGGCAGAAGGCTGTAGAATTAGAGAGCGACCATTTTGAGGCACATTTAAACTTGGGTATCGCTTACTACAACATGCAAAAATATGACGAAGCGTTGGTTGAGTGGGAAAAAGCAAAGTCATTGAATGCAAGTGACCCTGACATATATTTCAAGCTCGGGCATGTTTATCGCCAAAAGCGCAAACTCGATGAAGCTATAATTAACTGGAAAAGGACAATTGAGCTTGATCCGAATAACCCGAATACTCATTTTGTTTTGGGGAATGCGTATGATGAAAAAGGCATGCTTGACGATGCGATTATGTCTTGGCGACGAGTGACAGACTTAGCACCTAACGACGTGGACGCACATAACAACCTCGGTATCGCCTATTTCCATAAAAACATGTTTGATCAGGCAATTTCCGAGTGGCTTGACGCGATACGCATAACACCTGAAAACGGGGAACTTTATAACAAACTGGGCATTGCTTACATTAAGCTTGAGCAATTTGATAAAGCTGTAGAGTCATGGGAAAAAGCGCTCAAATACAAACCCGAAGATGCGGATATTTTGTCTAACCTCGCTACAGCTTTCCATAACAGAGAAATGTATGATAAGGCCATTGAAATATGGAAGCGCGTCATCAAGTATAACCCACAGGATTCTGAAGCGCGCAACAAACTGGGCATTGCTTATTACAACAAAGGGATGTATGATCAGGCTATTGATTTATGGAAAAAGGCAATAGAGCTGAATCCAAAGGATGCGGCTGCCTATTACAACATCGGAACAGAAGATTTTGAAAAAGGACGCATAAACGAGGCTATTGCTGCTTACATGCGTGTTTTAGAGATTGATCCGAAGTTTGTTCAGGTTTATTACAATTTAGCGGTTATTTATGCACGCAAACGACAGTTCAGAGACGCGATAGAGTCGGCAAACCGATTCTTGCAGGCAAACCCGACAGGTTCAGAAGCAGACAATCTCCGAACTTTAGTTGAACAGTGTGAAAAAGAAATTGAGCAGGAAATAGGTCTGTAAAAGATCAAAAATAGGAAAGGCGTATAACTTATGAAACGTATTCGTGTTGTTATGTGGGGTTTTGGAGCAATGGGCAGCGGAATGGTAAGACTGATGCTTGAAAAAGAAGGTCTTGAAGTTGTCGGTGTTATTGATCAGCGTCCTGAACTGGTAGGGAAAGATATTGGCGAACTGCTTAAACTCGGCAAAGACACCGGAATTAAGATAACCGACAAACCGGAAACAATTCTAGACAAAAACAAAGTAGATATTTGTCTTCAGGCAATTCATTCGTTTACAAAAAAGGTTTTTGGCAGCTTAAAAACCATTATTGAAAGCGGAATAAACGTTATTTCTATCGCCGAAGAAATGTCTTGCCCCGGAGCGCAAGAGCCCGAACTGGCAAAGCAAATCGATGAATTGGCACGCAAACATAGCGTAACAGTTCTTGGAACAGGCATTAACCCAGGTTTTGTTCTTGATCAAATGGTTATCAATTTAACCGGGGCTTGCTTGAATGTCAAACACATCGAAGCCAGCCGAATTAACGATTTATCACCATTTGGCAAAACCGTAATGGAAACTCAGGGCGTTGGAACCACCCCGGAAGTTTTTGCCGCAGGCATTAAAGATGGCTCTATCGTCGGTCACATCGGCTTTCCCGAATCAATAACCATGATTTCGGATGCCATAGGTCTTAATGTAGACAAAATTGAACAAACCCGCGAACCTATAATAAGCAACACTCACCGCGAAACCGGTTGCGTAAAAGTTGAACCGGGCATGGTCGCAGGTTGCCGCCATATTGCAATCGGCTACAGCAAGGGCGTTGAAGTCATTAAACTTATTCACCCTCAGCAGATACACCCACAAACGGAAAATGTTGATACAGGCGATTACATAAAAATTACCGGCGATCCCAACATCAGTTTAGCCATCAAACCCGAAATTCCGGGCGGAAAAGGCACAATGGCGGCCGCAGTTAACATGATTCCTTTAGTTGTGAAAGCTTCTTGCGGACTTAAACGCATGTCAGACATGCCTATTCCCGCTTGCCTTATGGGCGAAAGCGCCTACAACAGAGGCTGACAATGAATACAATTAAATCCGGAACATGGGTTGAAATCGAAAAAACGCTTCTCACTACCGAACAGCGTGCACCGCAAGTTCCCGATGACACCAAAAAGACTCCGTATTTGATGCGAGTAGCCGGGTTTCTTGTTTCAGACTCTCAATTGAACGATGAAGTCGAAGTTAAAACCTTATCTGGGCGCCTTATAAAAGGCACTCTCAAGGTAGTCAAACCTCATTACGAACACAGTTTCGGCGATACTGTCGAAGAATTGCTCGATATAGGTTTGGTAGGGAGCAAGATATGAGCAGAGACATTTCTTATCAAGCTGTAATGGCTCGCAAAAATGAAATAATGAAAGCCTCTATGGGCATTGATTACGACGTTTATAAAACGGGCAAACTGGCTTTTGATTATGAGCGCATGATGGACGACTGTGGTTTTACGACCGAAGATATCGTTAAAATTCAAAGCAGCACTAAAGTTGGCAACACGCCAATGTTTGAATTACACAACCTGACAGAAGCCGTCAGAAAAATTTCGGCACCGGGCAAAGGAGCCAGAATTTTTGTTAAAGACGAGGCAGCAAACGCTTCAGGCAGCTTTAAGGCAAGACGCGCTTCTGTTTCGGCATATGTGGCTCAACAAAAAGGCTATAAAGGAATGATAGCCGCCACTTCGGGTAATTACGGGGCCGCTGTTGCCTCTCAGGCTGCTCAGCGCGGATTAAAATGCATAATAATCCAAGAAGTTTATGACTCTAAGGGCATCGGACAACCTGAAATAGTAGAAAAAGGCAGAAAATGCGAAGCTTTTGGGGCAGAAGTCATCAAGATGAGCGTCGGCCCCGAGTTGTTCTACTATAATCTGCTTACACTAGAAGAAACCGGCTACTTCAACGCCTCGCTTTACACTCCGTTTGGCATAAAAGGCGTAGAAACCCTCGGCCACGAAGTTGCACAGCAAATAAGAGCTATGACCGGCAAAGATCCCGATGCGGTAATTGTTACGCACGCCGGCGGGGGTAATCTGACAGGTACAGCACGAGGCTTACTGCAAGCAGGCTGCAAAGCTCAAGTTGTTGCTTGTTCGGTAGACCTTTCGGGTTTGCACATGGCATCTGACAATGATTTCAACAGAAAGTCATTCACCACCGGACACACCGGTTTTGGTGTTCCTTTCGCCACCTGGCCTGATCGCGCCGATGTGCCCAGAAATGCTGCCAGAAGCCTCAGATACATGGACGACTACATGCTTGTTTCCCAAGGTGAAGTCTTTTATGTAACAGAATTGCTTTCTAAGCTTGAAGGCATGGAAAGAGGTCCCGCAGGCAACACAAGCCTTACCGGTGCCGTGGCACTGGCTCGTGAGCTGAATCAAGACCAAATAATAGTAGTTCAAGAAACTGAGTATACCGGGGCGGGAAAACATCATAACTCGCAACTGTCTTTCGCAAGAAAAATGGGCATCGAAGTTCGCAGAGGCGACCCTAAAGACTCTGTAAACGGCAAAAGCATCATAATTCCCGAAAATCTCGGCCAAGTAATGGGCCACAGACAAGACATGGACAAACTCAGAATGTCGTATCTGAAAAATGCCGCAAAGCAATGTGACCCCTCTGAATGGTCACAGGTCGACAAAGAGTTCGCCGCCGCCGATGTCAAAAAGGACATCAAATGGCTGGAAAACGCTTTGAAAACATTGTGATTATTTAAAATGACAAAAACGCACCTTACCTTAAAAACATGTATTATTTTTCTGGTCTGCTTGTGCGTTTTTGTTTTTTTTAAAAATGCTTGGGTCTGTGACGATTCTTACATAAACTTCAGGTCAATAGAGCAGCTCTACGAAGGCAACGGTCCTATCTGGAACCCGCACGAAAGAGTTCAGGTTTACACTTCGGTGCTTTGGTATTGGTTAATGGCGGGAATCCGTTATTTCAGCTCTGATTATTTTTCAAATGTTATTTGCGTCTCGTTTGTTTTATTTGCGATTCTGCTTTTTTCCGTCCTCAATCATTTTAAGTTTTCCGTTGCCTCGGCCTTCTTTTTATTGGCTCTGTTAGGCTCAAACTCATTTTTCGACTACACCACATCAGGGCTTGAAAACATTTTGGGATACATTTTAGTTTTACCCGTCTGCTTTTACGCTTTCAACAAAAACCAAAAATTTCGCCCCTTTCTTTTCGGTGCTTTTGCCCTTGCCCCCCTATTCCGCCATGACTTTATAACATTGCTCGCTATTCCCGCCTTAACAATTGTCTTTACTGACAAAAATTTGAAACTTAAACACAAATTTGTCCAAATTATTCTTTTGTTGACTCCGCTCGCTCTATGGACCGCTTTTTCTTTTATTTATTATGGCACTCCCGTCCCAAACACTGCCATAGCTAAACTTTCCACAGGTATTCCTCAAACAGATTTGCTGCTTAGCGGCTTAAAATATTACGCAGGCACTTTCCGCCGCGACCCTCTTTCCGCCATACTCCTAATCAGCGGCATTATCGTCGCCCTAAAATCCGGCAATATTTTTCTAAAATCAATTGGTGCCGGAATCATAACAAATCTGCTTTATATAATTTATATAGGCGGCGACTTTATGAGCGGGCGCTTCATTTCTTATGCTGTTTTAATATCGGCTCTGATCATTGCGAACAGCGACTTGCCAAATCGTTGTCTCACCCTTCTTAAAGATAAAAAAAATTTCGCCATAACTATTTATTTCATTTATCTTCTTATGTTTTATCATACGCCGCTCAATACTTGGTCGGGCCTCGAAGATTATTCAGATATTTATGGAATAAGCGATGAGCGGGCCTACTACTTTAGCGCAACCTCGCTTTTTGCATACGCTGCCATCCCCTCAGACAAACTGTTTCCTGATTTCGAGTGGGCACATATTGGTCACAAAATGCGAAACTCAGGCGAAAAAATTTGGACCCAGAATCTCATAGGTTTTTGCGGCTATTGGGCAGGCACAAAACCGATTATTATCGACACTTTCGCCTTATCCGACCCTTTTTTGGCAAGAAACCCCGTCTCCAAATCAATTCCATGGAGAATCGGGCATTTTACAAGAGATGTCCCCATAGAATACTACCAAAGTCTCAATATAGGCGAAAATCTCTTTAATGACACCAAACAAGCAGAATTATACGACCTTGTCGTTAAAGCCACCCAAGATAAAGATTTATTCTCAACTGAAAGATTAAAAGCTTTGCTGAAGCTTAACTTCAACCTATGAATAACGAAACAAACAAGATATTTGTCTCACCCGACACAAATATTGTCGAAACACTTAAAGTCATAGACGAGTCGGCAATAGAAATAGCACTTGTGGTCGATGAAGACAAAAAATTACTCGGAACCGTAACCGACGGTGATATAAGGCGTGGCCTCATCAAAGGCGCAGCTTTAAGCAGTCCCATTTACGACCTGATGAACAAGTTTCCCATAACTGCAAGAACGAACGCTACTAACGATGAATTGCTTTTTATCATGCTAAACAAGTCAATAAAGCACTTGCCCATCGTAGATAAAGATAATCGCCCCATTCGTCTCGTGCAGATGAAAGACCTGATTAAGCAAGCGAAAAAACCTAATGTTGCCGTTATTATGGCGGGCGGGCGGGGGTCAAGATTAGGGGAATTAACGAAGAATCTCCCCAAACCAATGTTGCCGGTCGGCGGCAAGCCTATTATTGCAAATATTGCAGAGCAACTTTGCAAACACGGATTTGTAAAGATATATATTTCTGTAAATTACAAAGCTGACATTATAGTGGAATACTTTAAAAATAATCCCGTTCAAAACGCCGACATTAGTTTTTTGCACGAAAACAAAATGTTGGGAACAGCGGGCAGCATAGCAATGCTCCCAAACAGTATGACAGAACCTTTTATCGTTGTTAACGGCGATATTTTATCGGCGATAAATTACGAGAATTTATTAGATTTTCATATAAGAAACAAAAGCGGAATAACAGTTTGTGCACGCGAATTTTCGTTTCAAATACCTTATGGGGTTTTAAAAATTAACGGAAGTAAACTGACTGCGATAGAAGAAAAGCCTTTTCACTCTATTTTCATAAATGCAGGGGTTTATGTGATGAACCCCGAAATAATTAAACTGATTAAACCCGAAGAACCCCTTGACATGCCAAATCTGATAAAAGAAGCAGCGGATGCTAAGTTGGACGTTTCGTGCTTCCCTTTATCCGACTTTTGGCTCGACATAGGCACCCCTGCCGACTATTCTAAAACAAAGCAGAACACAAATGAATAATTTTTTCAAAAACAAAAAAGTCGTGGTAACCGGTGCCGGCGGCTTTATCGGCAGCCACTTAACAGAAAGACTCTTAGAATTAGGTGCCCACGTCACTGCTTTTGTTCATTATAATTGTCGTTCTTTTAATGGCTGGCTCGAAGAAAAAGCAATATATCACGATAATCTTGCTATCGTAAGCGGAGACATTCGAGACCCTTTCCAAATAAACGAATTATTAGACGAGGCAGATACGGTTTTTCACTTGGCTGCACTAATCGGCATACCCTTTTCTTACAAAGCTGTGCAAAGCTACTTAGAAACCAACTTAAACGGCACGTTAAACATTCTCGAGGCCGCTAAAAGCCGAAAATTGAGAAGAGTAATAGTTACCTCGACCAGCGAAGTCTATGGAACGGCAATAAAAACGCCGATGAGCGAGAAACACCCTTTGCAAGCGCAATCGCCCTACTCTGCATCAAAAATTGCCGCCGATATGCTTGCATACTCTTATGCCTGCGCGTTTGAAACGCCTGTTACCATTGTTCGGCCATTTAATACATTTGGGCCAAGGCAGTCTGCCAGAGCCGTCATACCCACCATTATCCAGCAAGCGCTTTCTTGCAAAACCATAAAATTAGGCGATTTAAAACCGATCAGAGACTTTAACTTTGTCAGCGATACGGTCGAAGGCTTTATTAAAGCCGCGCAAAATGGTATTACGGGAGAAACATATAACTTAGCGACCGGCAAAGGCGTGAGAATAGGCGAAATTCTCGAAACCGTTGCAAGAATATTAAAAATTGACTTCTCACCTGAATTCGAAGAAATCAGAAAGCGCCCGCCCTCATCAGAAGTGATGTGCTTAATCGGAGACGCATCAAAAGCCGCCAAAGAACTCGATTGGCAACCAAAAGTCAAATTTGAAGAAGGCATCAAGAAAACCATTGAGTGGTTTGAAAATTTACCTAAGCAATCATCTAAAAATTATCAATTCAAAGTCTGAGGAATTAACATGCTTTTTAAAATATTTAAAAATACCCCGGCAATAATTGCAGAAATCGGAGTAAACCACAATGGCCAAGCAAATATTGCGAGAAAACTCGTAAAAATCGCCTCGGATTGCGGTGCAGATGCAGTTAAGCTACAAACTTTCAAAGCATTTGAATGCGCCGGAGCCTATTCAGAAACAGCCTCATATCAAAAAGGCGAATGTCAAAATCAGCTTGATTTACTTAAATCCCTTGAATTGAGTTTCCCTGATACAGCGGATTTAAAAGAATACGCCGAATCATTGGGACTAACCTTTCTGTCTACACCTGACGGACTGATGAGCCTGGATTTTTTATGTGATATCGGAACTAAAATAATTAAAGTTGCTTCGGGCGAACTTACAAATATTCCGTTTTTATACGCGATTGGCAACAAAAAACGCCCTGTTATACTTTCTACGGGAATGGGGACTCTCGAAGAAATCGAAAAAGCCGTAGCCGCGCTTAAAGACAGCGGAGCCCCCGAAACACTCCTATTACACTGCACTACCGCATACCCGACACCTCCTGATGAAGCTAACTTGCGTGCAATAAACACAATAAAAAACACGTTTAACCTGCAAACAGGTTTTTCTGATCACACCTTAGGGAATGAAGCCTCTGTAGCGGCATTAGCCCTGGGAGCAAAGGTTTTTGAAAAACACATTACTTTAGATAAAAATATGCAGGGGCCCGACCATCACGCATCATTAGAGCCGGAAGAATTTAAAAGCTACGTCGCAGCAATTCGCAAAACAGCAATAATGCTTGGAGACGGGATTAAAAAGCCGACAAGGTCAGAGTTGTTAAATATTCCCTATGTGAGAAGAAGTATTGTTGCTTCAAAAGACCTTAAAGCAGGAGAAATCATAAGCGGCAAAAGTGTTGAAATAAAAAGACCGGCAACAGGTATACAGCCCTCAGACTTGCAGAATGTCTTCGGAAAAAAATTAAAAGTTGATGTTGCGCAAGACGAACCTATAACCTGGGAAAAGCTTGAATAAAATAAGCAATGATCATAAAGCTTGTCAGTAAAGAAAATGAATGGAACAGAATATATGAATCAATGCCTGAGTTTATAGGCAAAATATATTATTCTTTTAATTATTTCGAGGCTTTGAGAGCAAATAATGAAGGAACTCCGAGCGCCGTTTATTTTAAAACCGAAAATGGATTTATTTTTTACCCATTTTTGATAAAAAATGTCCCCAACCTTTTAGCACAAGGTTATGCTGACATAGAGTCTCCTTACGGTTATGGCGGCCCTGTTATTATTGGCTGTGATTATAAAGATATTCGGCAATACATACAAGAATACGTTAATCTGATGCATGAACAACGCGTAATCGCCGAATTTGTAAGATTCTCACCCTTTTTGCCAATAAATGAAGTTTTTAAAGAAACTTATGAATTATCGCTTAATAGAAAAACTGTTTGCATTGATCTAAACGATTCTTTTGCAGAAGTAATTAAAGGTTGTACCGGCGCAAGAAAAAGAAATTACAAAAGAGCCTGCCGCGATTTATATTTAGAAACAAATTATGAAATTAATCAAGCCAAGAACATTTTTAAGAATTTGTACACAAAAAATATGAATCGGCTTGAAGCAGACAATTATTATTACTTTTCAGATAATTATTTCGATAAACTCTTAGAATTGCCTGCCGAAAACATAAGCTTAAATATTGTTTGCACCTATGACAGAACACCTGTTGCCGCAGGAATATTCTTAAAAGACAGCGTTTCGGTACATTATCATTTGGGAGCATCTGACTTAAACTACAAAGAAATGCAACCGGCATCTTTTTTAATACTGAACACCGCTAAAGAAGCCATAGGCGAAGGAAAAAAAGCTTTTCACTTAGGCGGCGGGGTTAGCAAAGACTGCGATGACAAATTATTTCGTTTCAAGAAGGGATTTTCCGACCAAGTTTTAAATTTTTATATAGGCAAAAAAGTATACGATATCGATAAATATGACCTAATCTCAAAAAACTGGCAGAAGATTACGGGAAAAACTCCTGAGATACATCTTCACTATCATTATTTATAATAAGGAAAAAATATGACGAAAACTTTTGATTCAAAATGGGAAGAAGTTCATAAAGCACGTGAATGGGGCAGATACCCATCAGAAGATCTCGTAAGATTTATGGGCAGAAAATATAAGAACACAGACAGAAACAAAGTGTCTGTATTGGATCTTGGTTGCGGAACCGGTGCGGCAACTTGGTTTTTATGCCGAGAGGGCTTTAAAGTATATGCCGTTGACGGCTCAAAAACTGCTGTCGAGAAAGTACAAAAATTATTGGGCAATATACCAAATAAGCCCTATTTATGCGTTGCTGATGCGGCCAAGCTACCTTTTGAAGACAATACTTTTGATTGTATTGCGGATATTGGCTGTATAACTTCAAATACTTCAAAAGGAATTAACGAAATTCTGGCAGAAATATGTCGCGTGCTTAAACCTAGCGGAAGTTTCTTTTCGTCTTATCTTTTTTCTTCAAAAACCTCAGGCAGCGATTTGGGCAAAGAACTTGAACCAAACACCAGACGTAATATTCCCGAAGGCCCCGTTGCAGACATCGGAACAATACATTTTTTTACCCGAACAGAAATAAAGAAACTCTGGAAAAACAACAGGCTAACCATAACAGAGATAAACACATTGCGCAGAACTGACTGCAACGGGCTTTACACAATAGATTACTATATGGTAAGCGCAGTAAAAATATAATTATTGCTTTAATTTGCCCAATCTATGTGTAAAAACTCTCCACCCTTTTCACCCACAAGATGAATAGTGTTTTCGCCTTCTTTCCAGACTGTCTGCGAACCATTTTTATAAAATGGTTTGCACTCGAATATTTTACCTTTAGGCATAGTTATAGTTGTTTCATATAGATTTTTTTTAACCTTAACCATTTGCACTGCGCAGTTAGCGTTATTCCAACTGCCTAGTTCTTTACAATTGCCCGTAATAAACACCTTAGCCTGATCCGGTAAATAATTAGCCACTTTTACTCTAATTTTTTGATTTACTGTTCCCTGTTCGTATTCGTTTTCAAAATGCTTCTTAGCTCTTTCATAGGCATCTTTATAGTAACCAGGATCACAGTTAGGCACAAATATGGCAAAGCTTTTTGGCGGCAACGAAATATTAATGCGCTTTTCATTTATAACCGCGCTAGTATTAAAACCTTTGACCGATGTTAACAGCACGTCATTGTTTTCAAGCTCAAACGGGAATTCGGCGTTGATCTTCAACGCTTGTTCAGAGTTATTCAGCGCTACCAAAACTAATTGGTTTGAAGTTAATCTACCGTATAAATAAGAGTTTTCATCAGCGTATAAGTGGCAGTGCAACCCTCTTCTAAGTGCCTCATTGTCTTTTCTGAACTTGATTAAATCTTTAGTGAACAAATACATATGACTTTTTTGATTAAAAACCATATTTCCTCTATTCATTGGCTTTTCAGCATGTTCGCCTTCAAGAGGCACTTCATTACCGTAACACAGTACAGGAATTCCCCTCACAGTCATTAAAAAAGTCATCGCAAGTTTATAGCTTCTAATATCAGCTTTACATGAAGTGATAAATCTGTCTAGGTCATGGTTATCTAAAAATGTGGCTAAAAACCCGGCATCGGGATAGCGGCGATCAAAATAGAGTCTGGAAGCAAGTTTATATGGGCTTTTTCCATCGGCAAAAACTTCTTTCATAGTGTAATACAACGGAAAATCGAAAAGAGAGTCAAACTTGCCTTCCTGCCAGGTTTTAAGCAAATCTTCGGGGTTACCGTTTAAATATTCGCCCAAAAGAAGAAAATTTCTTTTATGACTATTTTTACGTGCAGAATCATTAAAATTTACCCAGAACTCTGCAGGCACGTGCTTAACGGCATCTAATCTAAAGCCGTCAGGATTAAGCGCTCTTATCCAATGCCGAGCAACCTGTCTGAAATAAGCCTTAACGATCAATTTTCCGGAGTTAAAATCAGGCAAGCCGTATATTCTTCTGTTAACCAATTGCTCAGGGTCATTCCAATCTTCAATGTTAACTTCAGGGTTAAACCAATCAGGGTGCAATTGGGTAAACGGAGCATCATAACCCATATGATTAACAACCATATCTAACAAAAGGGTAAAACGCTTACTTCTTAGCCCCCGTCTTAAGCTTTCCAATTCTGCATTAGTGCCAAAACGTTTATCAACCGAAAAAAAATCATATGGCCAATATCCATGATATGATTCTTGTCCAAAAAAATTACGATCACGATTTGTAATAAAAGGGCTAAGCCAGATTCCGGTAACACCCAAATCTTCTAAATAACCTAATTTTTTGCTGATCCCGGAAATATCGCCACCCTGAAAAGCTTCAATATCATTTGGATCAACTCTCGAATTATTTGCGGGATTACCGTCAAAGAATCTATCTATTAAAACAAAATAAAGAATTTGGTCCTTCCAGGCATCAGAAACAGCAAAAGAGGAAACAGGCACCAATAATACAGCTAATATTATTAAAATATTTATTTTATTTATCATGTCATATCTCAATCTACGATTTTCTTTAATAAAGACAAATTGATGATAAAACATTTAAACAATAATAGCAAAAAAGATATTTATGAAACATGCTTTTATTAGCTTGCGACATTTTTCATATAGCTGTATAAAGGGAAAAAGAGGCCTAAGAATGATTAAAAAAGCAGCAGAAATTATAAAAAATGCAAAACACGTTTGTGCGTTTACAGGCGCGGGAATATCTGTAGAGAGCGGAATACCACCTTTCAGAGGAGAAAACGGACTCTGGAATATATACGATCCCTCATTTATTGAAATAGAGAATTTTTATAGAGAATATGCCGCTTGCTGGGTATTAATTAAGAAAGTTTTTTATGATTATTTTGGAAAAGCAAAGCCTAACGAAGCTCACATAGGTTTGGCACAAATGGAATCCGTGGGCTATGTAAAGTCAATAATAACTCAAAATATCGACAACCTCCACACTTGTGCAGGAAATAAAATGGTATTTGAATTTCACGGAACATCTGAACGGATAATTTGCTTATCATGCAACAAAAAATTTGATGCAAGAAAAATTTCATTTAACATTATGCCCCCTCGCTGTCCAAATTGCGGCGCAAAAAGTCTTAAACCTGATTTTGTGTTCTTCGGAGAAGGGATACCCGAGCCGGCTCAATCACTTTCATACAAAGAGGCAGAAATTGCAGATGTTTTCTTAGTTATCGGAACCACCGGTGAAGTTATGCCCGCCTGCTTAATACCACAAATTGCAAAACACAATGGTGCGAAAATTATAGAAATAAACCCTGAACCATCAGCCTTTACAAGGCAAATAACCAATCTTTATATTAAGTCGCCGGCAACGGAGGCTGTATCAGAACTCTGCAAAGAATTACAATTATAGCTTGTTATAGCTTGTTATATTTTGTGGCTTTTCCAAAGCATTTATTTACGGGATACTTTGCAGCATTCTTAGCCATTTTTTGTTCTATCGCATCAAAAATATTTATATTTAAATCCTTCGACAATAAAAACAGATAAGCTCCGATATCTGCAATTTCGTCAGCTACGCTATCCGGTGATTCAGCTATCAGTTTTGTTATTTCTTCATCTGTTTTCCACAAAAATTCTTGCATCAATTCTGAAGCTTCTATAGCAATACCCATAGACAAATTTTTCGGTGTATGAAACTGTTCCCAATTTCTTTCCTGCCTGAATTCAGTTAGTTTTGCCAATATTTCATTATATCTTTTCATGGCTTCATCCTTATGGTTAACTAAAGTTGTTTTTATCCGAAATATATTTATACACTTAATTTAAACGGAAATCAAAGAGATGGCACCAAGAAAAGCACCAAACAAAACAGATGAATCACCTGAAACAAAGCAAAAGCAGAAAAATAAAAGGAGAAAAGCGCCTTTAACAGTGAAAAGCAGTAACAGATCTAAATCAAGCGGTATTATTAAAAAATCTGTTTTTATTTTTTTAATATCGACCATTTTCATTCTGACATTTGCAATTTATGTAATGCTTAACAGCAGTAAGTTTATACCTTTATTAGGGCGATTTGTTACAATCTCTGTCTCAACAATAACCTTAAATCCCGAAACATTAACACATAAAAATACCCGTGCACTAATTCATTTGAAAGTTAAAAATACAAGTATTATTCCCATATACCTTGATAATTTTGTTTTTGACATGAAAATTGGGGATTATCAACCTGCCAAAAATCTGAAAGCAATAACCAATATTAAACTGGACGACACAAAGGAATTAACGGTTCCAATAGCTTGTAATCTTGATTCTATAACAACAAGGCGAGCTCTTCAAAAAACAATTGAAAAAAATGCCGGAAAAGTAATTAAAAAATTGCTTGATAGCACACCTGTTTCAAAAGAAGCTTATGGCGATGATATAAAGGCGGTATCTAAAATAAAAGGAAATGCAAATATGCATGTCAGACTTTTTGGTTATGCCCTAAAGTTTTCTAAACCTTGCGATCATAATTAACTTGCCTATTATTGCATAATAATGTAAAAGATTACCATGACTAAAAGAAAATTTTATTTCATAATATCGGGCATGATCGTTGTGCTGTTTATTGGCGCTTATCTGTCTATTCACATCGGATCAGTTAAAATTCCATATTCTGCTACCTTAAAAGCTTTTTTCAATAATTCGGGCGGTAACGAAACAACAGAGTTAGCGATGTTTGAAACCATCATTAACGAAATAAGGTTACCCAGAGTTCTGGCGGCTATTTTGTGCGGCGCTGCTTTATCTGTTTCAGGAGCAGCCTATCAAAGCATGTTCATGAACCCGCTGGTTTCACCGGCATTATTGGGCGTCTTAGCCGGAGCCGCCTTCGGAGCCTCTTTAGGCATGATTCTCAGTCCAACTATGCTAGCCGCACAAATAGGAGCCTTTGTTTTTGGAATTTTGGCTGTTGTTGCGGCTTTATTTTTATCCGGTTTTTTTCCGGGTAATCGCTTGGTTATGCTCATCATGGGAGGTGTCATAAGTTCGACACTTTTTACATCGCTTCTTTCTGTTGTTAAATATATTGCAGACACTAAAAATGAACTTCCCACAATTGTTTACTGGCTAATGGGCGGATTCTCTTCAGTTACCATGCCTGTAATTAAAATCTGCGGCCCAATTTTAATAATTGGCATAACCTTCATTATTTTATTTTCAAATTACCTGAATGTTTTAAGCATGGGTGACGAAGAAGCATCTTCATTAGGCGTAAATGTCTCTAAAATCAGAAACATACTAATAATAGCAACAACCTTATGCTGTTCTTTGACTGTTTCAATTGGCGGGATGATAAGCTGGGTCGGACTTATGATTCCACACATTTCAAGAATGATTGTGGGGCATAACAATAAATTTTTAATTCTTTTTTCAGCATTATTGGGCAGTTTATATCTTTTAATTGTTGATACTCTTTGCCGAGGACTTTTTACCGCGGAAATACCCATTGGGATAGTGACATCTATTATTGGTATTCCTTTCTTCATTTTTGTAATTGTAAACACGAATAACAGGTGGAACTAAAATGGATTCACTTAAAGTAACAGACCTGTCTTTTTCATACGGCAACGAAAGTAAAGTCATCGATAATATTTCATTTAAAATAGACGTTGGCTCTGTAGTGTCAATCCTTGGACCTAACGGAAGCGGAAAAACCACACTTTTAAAGTTGATATTAGGGTTATTAGAACCACAAGCGGGGATTATAGAAGTATTTCAAACCAAACTGACTTCTTTGTCGCTTAAAGAACGTGCAAAAAAACTTGCCTATGTGCCACAAAAGCACAAAGCTGTATTTGCATATAAGGTTATAGACATAGTTGCAATGGGCAAACTTCCTTATTCAGGGGTATTTTGCACCACAAGTCAAAAGGATTACATCGAAGCCGCCGAAATGCTTGACAAAATGAATTTAAAGCATTTATCGGAACGCCCCTATAATGAGATAAGCGGAGGGGAACAACAGCTGGTGATGATTTGCAGAGCGCTGCTTCAAAGGGCAGAGATTTTAATACTTGATGAACCGGTAACCGGCCTCGACTACGGCAACCAATTAATGCTTTTAAAAAAATTAAAAGAACTTTCTCAAACAGGTATAACCTGCATTATGACGACCCACTACCCGGAACATGCGCTTTGGACTTCTGATCATTCTATATTTTTGAAAAAAGGAAAAATAGTTGCCGGGGGCAAAACTGATAACATCATAACCGGTGAAATGCTTTATAAGCTATATAATGTAAATATAAAAATCATTAAAACTTCGATAAACGAATCAAATATTTCTACTTGTGTGCCGGTTATTTAATACTAAGTGAATTAGTAAAATAAACGGCCCGATTTTGGTCGGACCGTTTAAAAGAACTTATCAGTGCAAAACCTTATTATTCTTCATCATATTCATACGTAACCAATTTATCTTTGGTTTTGTTATGTTTGCTGCTTGTCATAGGATACAGCGAACGAATGGTTCCGTTGAGTGTATACATCTGCCAAGTAAATGATTCGCCGTTAACGTCAGCGTGAAAACTGAAAGCACCGGGAACCTTACCGTTGTTCATGCTTCTTGCTGTTTCAATTGCGATATGACCTAAGGCAATGAGAGCTTGAGCAGAATTTATTGTTGTAAAACCGCCTTTAGGTTTTTTGCAAGTGGGGAGAGGGCCTTTTCCATCGGGATCCCAGGTAAAGCTGCCTGTGTAGATATTAGGATTGCCGATTCCTGCAACAGCGTTAATTACTTCTGCGTGGCCACGACGTTCATCATCATAAAATCTGTACCACCAATGGTAGCCGCTTACTTTGCTGCCTTTGATTTCACCGGCAATTACGTGTTCAAAACCTGCACCGGAACCAAACCAATTCTTTTTAAGTTGTTGGACGTCAGTATTGGTAACCGAAAGCGCGTGCTGAATACAGGGATCATTTTTGATTGATGCAAAATATTCATCAATTGCGTTGCCATTTGTTTTTAATTCGTCAGTATTTACTTTCGGATTAAATTTATTGCAAAGATCGATTGTTGCTTTGTAGCTTTTAGGCAAAGTTGCGGTAATATCCTGAAAAAGTTTATCAGTATTATTTTTTTCATTTTTGATAACTTTAACGGCATCTTTATCTAACTTAGAAATCGGGTTAACGAGTGAAGTAATTTTTTTACTCATCGCAGTAACATCAGCCGCTCTGTCATATGCTGAATAATAAATGGTAGAGTTGCTGTTTGCAGCAGATTCGGCTCTGGCAACAACTTTATCAAAATCTTCTTCGGTTTCTATTAAACCGGCCTGAATACTGTTCTTTAAAGTGGTTTGAAGTTTAAGGTCTGTAATTTGACCCAACTTATCGCTGAATTGTGAAAGATCAGCAGCCGAAACGTTGTTTAAAAACGATGAAACAAAAACGGACACAAGAAAAACGAGAGAAAGCTTGCGCATTAGGACGCTCCTTACTGGTTACTATATACTTATACTGAGCAATACATTCACAAAAAAAACACATTCTGAAAACCATTATACTGTTTATGAATACTTCGGTGTGTTTCTAGTGCGATATTTTTATAATAACATATAATTTCAGTTCGCGCAATACCTCGTACAAAATTTTTGTCTGCTTAATCTGCCCCTATTAAACTGTTTAAATTTATAGGATCAGCCGCGCCGGAAGCGGATGAAGCACCGTCAAACATTTTACGCCATACATTTCTCTCAAGCTTTTCTTCTTCACTTATTTTTTCTGATAATAACTTTTCTTCATTTAAGACCTCATCTTTAAAACCTTCAATTCCACCGTCCAAAATATAAACATTTTTGAATTTGGCATTATCGAGAAGTTTGTGTGCTTCACTTGTTTCTTCAGTTGAACCCAATAAAATTATTCTTTCAAACTTTCTAAATCTGTCTAAAGAAAGGGCAATCGCGTCAATAGGGTAATTATAAGAACCGTTTACATGCCATTCATCATATTTTTCCCTTGCCCTGAGGTCTACCAATATTATTTTTTTTAGTCCCTCTACTTTTTCGCGTGCATAAGTTACAGGAGAAATGTTTAAGGTTCTGCTTAAATGATCACTTGATTCTGAGTTGTTTGAAGTAATAATACCGCCCTCATAGGCAGAAACATCAGTGCGTTCTTTCAACACAATACCGGAGTTTTTTTCGTTATTGAACTCTTCTGAAGGAATTATCAAAGAACCGGATATTATTACGACGAACATTGTAAATATCCATAAACCCTTACCATTTTTTGCAACTTCATTATAATCACAATCTTCGTCAATAAACTCTGCTATCCATAATAAAGCAATTCCCAAAATGCAAAAAACCGCAACAGATTTAAACCAAGAAACCTTCATGTATTCGCATATAAAACTTACACCCGCATCCCCCAACTCAAAAAGAAGTTTATAGTAATAAAATGCCTCATTAAAGGTAATAATACCTATTACAACAAAAACCATAAACACCAAGGCGTCTAATCGCCCGGTAGCCAAGCCGGCGACAGAAGAAGAAGCAGTCCAACCACTCATTACAAGACCAATCCCAAATAATAATCCGCCAATACATTGAGCATAAACAACAGTTAGTGGTGAGTCGATAAAATCAGGAGCAATGATACCCGACTTGAGCAAAAGCCCCAAACCGAGCGATGCTGTTAAAAGTGCAGTTAGGCTTGTTTTCAAAAGCGACATGTCACTGAAATGAAATACCCCTGCCATTTTTTTTGAACTTGTGAGTCCGGCTTGTTCGAAACACCAGCCAAACACAAACCCAATGATTATTGCATTAATCAGTGCTGCAGGGCTCCCTAAAGCATCAACTCCAAAAAAAGTATTAATCATTCCACTGTCTCCCAAATAAGAATGCAACCACATAGCCGCTGATTAGAGCTGATATCACAAAAACAAGCCCACCGGTGCTAAGAAGTGTTATGCCCGTAAAAGCGTTGTCAAAAATTCCACCGCGTCCTAACTGGGAGGCAAACCCGACTATTAAACCGCCCATCGCAGTCAAAAATACTCGTGCGAATAACGAAAAATCATTTCCGCGCTCAACTTTTACAGAAACTCTTTTGTTCGAGAGAGCTGATATAAAACTGCCTATAAATATTCCGAATACCAAAGCAAAAGAGTAGTCGAATTGTATCACAGGCTTAATAGTTTTAAAAAACTCGCTTGCAGCTAATCGATCAGGAGCAAAAACCGAATAAATATATCCCGCAAAACCTGCTATACCTTCATTAACATTAAAACCGATTCCCATTATTGATATAAAAGCAATAATGGCCATACCGATCAACACACCGGATATATAAGGATTCAAATAAGAATTATCCCGTTCCATAATCAACTCCTGACATTTAATACTAATAAGATATAAAAATTCAGCTAAAAATCAAATCGCTCTTTCTGAATATGAAAGAGCGATTTGATTTTCTTCAGTTTAATCCCATCTTGCGTTTATACCAAAGGTTACGCCAAAATCGTGGTAATACCACCAATCTTTTTGCACCGCAATGGGGAAACCTAAGCTGGCTTGCCATTGGTCGTTAAATAGAACAAACCCAAGCAATAAATCAACATTTGTGCCGTTCTTCCCTTGACCGGCAAGAACATTGTCTGTTTCATAAGAAGTACTGTTTATTTCACCTACAACCGAGAAATTTCTGTTCACTCGGTAATCAGTTCCAAGTCTAAAGTTCATCTTCAATATGCTGTCTTCAGAGTTGTTGGCAATGGACATATTCAAATGGTTACTCCATTTTTCATTAGTTCTGCCGGAATAGGCTCCGCCGATCTCCATCCAAGTGCCACGGGTTGCGTAAGCAGGGCCTATTACACTGCCTGTTTTACTTTTACCGCCCAAATCTGTAAACGTGTTATTATAAAATACATTATGATAATTACCGCCCGAAAACTTTGTTTCTGCATGCAATACAACAGCATGAGAACCCTCAAGATTTTTCCAGACTTGGTAACCAAATTTCAAACTCGGATCATGTAAACCTGACAAACTTACTTCTTGACCGCCGCCGGAAAGGTTTACGTCCCAACTTTGGAATGGCACAGTAGCACCAATAAACATTTTTCGGTATGCATATGTCAAATGCAACGGAATATATGTTTCAGTTCCTTCAATGACATTCTTTTCACCATCTAAATATTGATATTTGCGGTGCCTCATGTGTACCCCCAAATCCCAGGTGGGTATATAAGGCAATAATGCAGACTCTACTTCAAACAAACCGTAATAACCATTTATGTTATTAAAGTAAGGAGTAAAATCAGTAGGTTTTAACTCATCAGGAATCCGATATCTTTCCTCACGATACAAATTTCTCGTACTTACTGCAACCGGTGCTCCCATAGAAGTTGACGCACCATAAGCCCCATATGTATTGCCGGAATTAGGTGCCACAGAAGCAGGAGCAGAATAAATCGGAGGCGGCGGCGGTGCCTGATATGATGGCGTAATAGTAGGAATAACAGGCTGCATGTTTTGAGGAGGAGGCGGTGCACTATTATAAACAGGTGCGCCATACCCGCTGTATGTAGGAGCAGAATATCCGTATGATGTAGGAGACGGTGGCGGAGCTAATAAAGGCGGCGGATCAAACGAAGGAGCACTCACTTCGGCAACCGGCTGTGATACCACATCATTATAAACTGCATTTCCGCGATTGACCATTTGACTTGTCGCAGGTTCTTGAACTCCATAAACAGATGAAGGAGAGAGAGGAGCAGCACTTTGCCAAGATTGCGTTGCAGCGTTCATGTTTTGAGGCATCGGCTGAACAACCGGCGCAGGAGCACTATAACCGGATTTCACAAAATTTGGCGCAGTGTATGTTTCTTGACCGTATGTTGGCTGACTGCCCGGAATAACTATGGTTTCGCCCACATTTAGTTTATTTGCATTAATATGAGGGTTAGCAACAGCTATATCTCTCCATTTTTGAGAAGAGCCCAATAATCTTTTGGCTATTTTACCCAGAGTATCCCCTCGTTGAATAGTATAAGAACCACCGGGACTATTATAGAACCCTGCATCGGCTGAAACATTTTCATCACCGGATTCCGCTTCATCAGCATTAGCCAAAGTTTGATTTTCGCCATTAAACACATCGGCTGTTTTGGGCAGCTCAACGGGAGGTCTGACACCGGCATCACCAACCACTGCCGACACTATTGGCGGCGCTGACAACAACTGTTGCCGAACCGAATGCTCGGCAGGACCAACTTCTTCCCAATCTTTAGCTACCTCTGCTCTTGTCAAAGCCGGCAATGAAACTGCCAACCCTAGCGCCAGCACTGCAGCCAGAACAGGATCTTTGGCCCGGAAATATTTAAAGCTTCTCATCTATGACCTCCAGGTCTACCCAATATAAAATTTTCATAATCTCCAGAACTTCTTGAACTGAGCTTTTAAAAGCTTAGCGTATCCATACCAATCCGCATAAGAGATCAGCTCGTCTTTGCTCACCTTATCGGCAGATATTTCCAATTTATTAAGCAATAAATTAATATATTGAGCAACAGACCTGCCCATTAGCTGTCCGGGCGTACCTCCCTCTAAAACAGCTAATAATCTGCCATCACATATTCTATTCGCCATTTCCGTAAACAACTGCAAGGTTTGTAACAAGCCCGTCTCGGTTAAACGCAAATGTGACCCGGGGTCTTCATTCAGCATATTAGTGCCGAACCCTATCAGAAAAAATTGGGGCATATATTGCCACATTATTTTTTCAATAATTTCTTTTACGCATACGCGATATTCTCTGTCACCATATCCTGAAGGAAAAGGAATATTGATATTGTACCCCAGAGCTCCTTTGCCGCCGAGCTCGTCATAATATCCTGTTCCGGTAACCCCAGGATATTCATGTATTGAAACAGTCATCACGTCTTTTCGTCCATAAAATATTTGTTGCGTGCCGCTGCCGTGCTCCCCATCGAGGTCAATAACGGCAACACGCTGCATTTGGTATTTTTTTGTTAAATAGTGTGCTCCCACAGCAATAGGGTTTACCAAACTCCCAAACCCCGAAGTGGAAACACCTGCATGATGCCCCGGCATTGCGGTTAAACAAAAAGCCTTTTCCGCTTCTTTGCTCATTATTTTGTCGACGGCATCCAATACTCCGCCGGCTCCAAAACGCGCGATTTCAAAAGATTCTTTGATTAACGGCGTGTTTGGATCTAATTTATCTAAACCGCTGTAACTTCTTTTATGCAGATCGTTTAAAAATTCTTGGTCATGTATATCACGAAGCCTTTTCATGGGTGCAATGTCGGCTTCCGTCATAAACTTTTCCCATAAGCCGGCTTTTTGCAAATTCATAATAATGGCATTTAATCGACCGCCTTCGACACCTTCAGTCAACGGATCATGCTCAAGCAATTTCTCGTTAAACATGATTACTCCGCCCAATTTTGATGTTTTATCTAATGAATCTGTTTCCAAAATTTAATCGCCGCTTTCAATAATTCTTTAATTTTTACAAATAATCTTAATATCAACTATCGGCATATTATCGCTTCACCATTCATAAACTTTAACTTTTTTTTAATCTAAACTAAAAAATCCGCCATTATGACGGATTTTTTAGTTTAGATTAAAATTTTCTTATTTATTGGAAGTTTCTGCTGTTGCAGCTATATAAGCATCATAACTTTCGCGATATTCGGCAAAAAGCTTTTTTCTCTCTTCAGTGGTGCTGTCAGCTGATGTAACTGCTCTGGTATAAGCAATGTAAGCTTGCTCATAGGCCGTCTTCAACTTGACAATATCTTTTGGCTTTTTTTCTGTATATATATTTTTTTCATTTTGATTGACGGGCGAAACATTAACACTTGTTTTTTCAGTATATTTTTCATTGTAAATTTCGTCGTTAGCAGCGGTTTCTTCATATGTAGCGGCGTATGCGTCATATCCTTTTTTCAAGGCTTTTCTACCTATCCAGCGACCTATGCCGCGGCCAATTGCGGTGCCAAGCTTGCTGCCCAAATAACCTGCGGAAAAAGTACCGAGTAAGGGAATAGCTAACGGCGATGCCCCCGCAAGCAAAGCAATGCCGGCAGCCGCACCAAGGCTTCCTCCGATTAGATCGCCAATAACAGCGCCAACTGATTCTGCGCTTAATGAAGCTTTATTAATCTCACCTATAGTATCGACAACCGTGCCAACGGTCACTTCTTCACCTGTCTCTAATTTTCGCTTTGCAATACGTTCTCCGACAGCCTTTGCAAATGTTTTAACCACTATATCACCGATTCGATAACCAAACATGGCTCCCATGCCTGCCGCAACCGGCCCGCCAAAAGTTGCTCCAATTACATAACCGACAGCGGCGCCCACTAAGCCGCCCGCTTTTCCGGCAACAAAACCGCTCGCTTTGCCAACTGCCTTGGTTATCCACCACTCTCGCTGCTGAAGCTGCTCTGATTTTTCTTGAGCTTTCTCTCTTATTTTGTCTAATATCGATGCTTCTGCAACATCAATAAATGGTGCAAACAGTAAGCATAATACTAACAGCAAACTTATATTTATATTACGTCTTTGTATATAATTCATTAAAACTCCGATTTTTCATATTCATCTTTTCATTGTACATAAAAAAATCATTGTACGCAACGCATACAATGATTTTTCTGAATGAATTAATTATTGACTCTTAGATTCAACGCGATCAAACAATGGGCAAGCTACTAAATGCCCCTCAGAAACCTCACGCATCGGCGGTCGCGACAAAGCACATTCAGGGGCAGCAATAGGACATCTGGTCCTAAAACCGCATCCGGAAGGTTTTGCTAAGGGTGTCGGTACATCACCCTCAAGCATTATGCGCTTTTCTTTCTTCACATTCGGGTCAGGATGCGGGATAGCTGAAAGCAAAGCTTTTGTATACGGGTGACAAGGTTTTGTAAACAACTCTTCGGTTTTTGCAATCTCAACGATGTTTCCAAGATACATTACCGCAATTCTGTCTGAAATATGTTCAACGACAGCAAGATCATGAGCTATAAATATATAGGTCAGCCCGAACTCATCTTGCAGATCTTGCATAAGGTTTATAACTTGAGCCTGGATAGACACGTCTAATGCTGATACAGGTTCATCGGCAATAACCAGCCGAGGGTTTGTGGCCAATGCTCTTGCTATGCCGATTCTTTGACGCTGACCTCCTGAAAATTCGTGAGGATATCTGGTTGCTTGCTCAGCGGATAAGCCCACTTTTTCCATTAGCCAAGAGACTTTTTCAAACTTTTCAGTTCTTGTTAATTCGGGCGAATGTATATTCAATGGTTCCATAATAATGTCATTGACAGTCATTCTTGGATTCAAAGAAGCATATGGATCTTGAAATATCATTTGAATTTCTGAGCGAAATGGTCTCATTTGCTCATTATTAAGTTGAGCAATGTCAACAGAAAGGTTTGTAGGGACAGAAAATGAAGGTACTTTTACTGAGCTTTCTCCATTTTTTACTGCGACAACAGGGATTTCCCCTGTTAGCTTGGAATGAAACAGTATTTGTCCCCCCGTTGCAGGGTTTAAGTTAATAATGGTTTTTCCGGTGGTTGACTTACCGCAGCCTGATTCACCGACCAACCCGAGAGTTTCACCTTCTTTTAACTCAAAGCTGATACCATCTACTGCTTTTACATCAGCGACTTTTCTTTTAAGAACACCGCCATAAACCGGAAAATAAACTTTTAAATCTTTAATTTCAAGAAGGGTGTTGCATTTTCTTTCTTTTTTACTCATGCTTTTTCCTCCGCTACGCTTTTCTTATCAACCTGCGAAGACTTATTCTTAGTCATGCCCCTGGCAAGATGACAACGCACAAAATGGCCGGGAGTAACCTCAACCATGCCCGGCGAAACAGTGTCGCATTCTGCTATTTTTTGAGTACATCGCGTGCAGAAGCTACAGCCCTTTGGCAAGGCGAAAAGCGACGGGACCATTCCCTCTATTGTGCTTAAGCGCTTCACACGCTGTCCCGGCTTTGGCAGAGAAGCCAACAACCCTTGAGTATATGGATGCAGAGGATTGTTAAATATGGTCTTTACATCGGCGATTTCTTGTATTTTTCCGCAATACATAACAACCACACGATGACATGTTTCGGCAATTACGGCCATATCGTGGGTAATAAGCAAAATTGCGGCATTTGCCGTCTTTTTCTTCACTTCAAGCATTAGTTCAAGTATTTGCGCCTGAATTGTTACATCCAGCGCTGTTGTGGGTTCGTCAGCAATAAGCAGCGAAGGATTACAAGCAAGCGCCATGGCTATCATAACGCGTTGCCTCATTCCCCCGGAAAACTGATGCGGATAGTCTTCTAAGCGCTCTTTCGGAGAAGGGATACCAACCAGATCAAGCATGTTGATTGCAGCTTCACGAGCCTGCTTTTTTGACATATTTTGATGGTGAATCAAAGATTCGGCAACCTGGTCACCAACTGTAAAAACAGGATTCAAGCTGGTCATGGGTTCTTGAAAAATCATAGAAATTTTGTTGCCGCGAACTTTTCGAATCGCGTCATAGTCTTTCTTTCTGTATGCTTCAAGTAGATCCTGACCCTCAAATTTAATTTCTCCTTCAACTATTTCACCCGGAGGATTCGGAATAAGCTGCATAATCGAAAGAGAAGTTACAGATTTTCCTGAACCGGATTCTCCGACTATGCCGAGCACTTCATTTGTGTATATGTTGAAATCAACACCGTCAACGGCTTTTGCAATACCGGCTTCGGTTTTGAAGTAGGTGCGTAAGTTTCTTACGCTTAATAATTCTTTTGTCATAGCGTCGCTCCTTATCTCAGGCGTGAATACTGTTTTGGGTCAAAAGCTTCTCTAATCGCTTCACCAATGAATGAAACCAACAACAGAGTCAGAAACATTGCGATAGTCGGCGAAAGAATAAGCCATGGCTTAGTTAAATTGCCTAAGCCCTGCCCAAGAAGCTCACCCCAAGAAGGAGTCGGAGCAGGAAGCCCGAAGCCCAAAAAGTCAAGAGAAACTAACGAACCGATTCCCGCGATAACGGCAAAGGGAGCGAATGATATTACCGGCGTGAGGGCATTGGGAAGAATGTGTTTAAAAATTATTGTAGAGTCATTGCAGCCTATAGCTTTTGCCGCAGCCACATAATCTTTTGATTTTTCACGTAAAAATTCTGCGCGAATATAGTAAGTCATGCCCATCCAGTTAAACATTACCAAAATGCCGACAAGCATCCAGAAGTTCGGTATCATTATTGAGGCAAATATCATTACTGTGTATAAAAAAGGCATGGCTGACCATATTTCGACAAATCTTTGCATTACTATATCAAATTTTCCACCGTAGTAACCCAACAAGGCACCAAAAGAAATGCCGATACAATAGCTTAAAAAGTTGGTTAACAAAGCAAATGCCAATGAAATTCTGAAACCGTAAACCATACGTGCAAATACATCACGACCACGGTCGTCCGTACCTAATATATGATTACCCTTCGGCGGCGTAACACCTTCTTTTAAGGGTAGCTTACCTGCAAGAGCCAGATTTCTGAAAAGCATCGGAGCATCAAGTGAAGCCCAACTTTCGGGGGCGCTGTATTGTTCTTTGAGAGTTTTTGCATCAGGCTTATCTGCCGGAATCTCAAACAAAGCTTCTTCAAAGAAAGCATCACGCCAGCTCCCCTTTGCCCATGTCGGCGGATGAGGGGGCCTGCAAGGCAATTCATCCAACAAAGACTCTGTGGGCCCATATGGATAAAGGGGCATCCAAACCCAGTCGTCACCCCACACATTGTTGTATTGAATGTCTTCCTGACTTGCGGTTCCGAGTCTCAGACGCTTTGCACGTTCTGAATTTCGCTGTTTGTAAATTTCTTTCATTGCGCGATAATTTGGAGAACCATAACCGGACATACCAAAATCACGCGCTTTCTCATAGCTGAACAGAGTAAACTTAACTTTTCCTTGATATTTTACGAAAATTGCTGTGCCATTTATCAGAAACTCAGCAAAAAAAGATAAAACAAACAAAGTTATTACAATAATAAATGAATAATAACCACGTTTTAAACTTTTAAATTTTCGCCAACGCCTTTTAAATATCGGACTCGTAAAAAACATTGAAAACGAGTCGCCGATTGAAGCCATGACAGGAGTCAAATAAACAGTTGCCAATGCGGCCAGAATAAGACTTATTACGCCTTCGACGTGATTATTGCTTGTAAGAGATTTCACACCGATTTCAGGACAAAGTCGGTATAAAATTGCCCAGAATATGAAGAAAGCAATAGCGTCAAATAATCTTTTATTGTTTTCGTATTTTTCTTTCATGAGAATCGTATCCTTGGGTCGATTATACAGTAGAGCAAATCGGAAATAATATTACCGATAAGCTTGAGCATGGAAGCAATTACGAGAATCCCAAGGGTGACGGGATAATCTCTTGCAATCAAAGATTCATAGCCTAACAAACCAAAACCGTTTATATTGAAAACTTTTTCAATCAAATACGAGCCGGCCAGAATAAGCGAAAACATATGCCCCAAGCCTGTGGCCAAAGGAATCAAAGAATTTCGCAAAGCATGTTTAAAAATTACCGTCTTCTCTGAAAGACCCTTGGCAAAAGCCGTTCTTACATAGTCTTGTCCCAGGTTTTCCATTAATGAGTTTTTCATTAATACGGTCATCGATGCGAAAGAACCCAAAACATAACAGAAAACAGGCAAAAGCATATGCCAGCCAACATCTAAAAATCTGCCAAATCCTGTTAAGTCGCTATGCTTGCCTTGAGGAAGCTTTATAACCTTATCTTTGGGCAAAGCTTTAAATGCAGGGTGCTCAGAATTAATAAAAGATTTCTCGGTATCTTTGATGTCCTTTAAATCTTCATGTTTTGCAATTTCCGCAGCGGGCAGATCAGAGACTTTGCCGCCGTCTTGTATATAAGAATAAAGCTTTGAATCCGGGGTTATTAAAGTGCTTTCAACACCACCCAAAGGAACAATATTGAGAAATGAGCCGCCCCCTAACAGCATAAGCAAAAGCACACCGGCAGTCCAGCCCGGAATAGAATACGCTATAAAAACAAAAATCGAACTGCCCGTATCAAACCCGGAGCCGTGTTTAACCGCCTTCCAAACTCCAAGCGGAATACATATGCTGTATGAAAGCAGAAAGCCGGTCAAACCAAATATAATCGAGATCGGGAACTTTTCTACTATCAGATCCCAGACGGGGCGAGAATATGTGTCAGAACGCCCTAAATCAAGATGCAACACGCGCCAGAGCCAAATTGCATAAGCGTGATAAAAAGGCTTATCAAACCCGTATATCTCTTTTAGACGAGTCATCATTTCTTCAGAAATCTGACCCTGAGTGTCCATACTTGAAGCAGTGCCGCCCCCGGCTTCGCCTGACTGCGACATAGCCTGCTGATAACGCAATATGGCCTGTTCTACAGGGCCGCCGGGAACAAACCTGGTCACAGTAAAACATAAAAACGTAATACCGATAAAAGTCGGTATCATCAACAAAAATCTTCGAATGAAATAACTATACATTATTTAATTTCCCCCGTAGGCGCTTCGTAGTTTTCATCCCACCATCTCACGATCTCTTCACCTATGGGAAGCTTTGTTCCTTTTGCTCTGGCCTCTTTTAAAGCGGCCTCCTTATTTTCATCAAACCACCACAAAGACAAGAGACTGCGTTCATCACCGGTCTTAGAAAGAATATATTCGGGCATACCAAATTTATCCCAGAAAAGTAGTCTGGTATGAGCGGCAAACCAGCCTAAAGCATATAAATGCTCTTCGGTTGCTATTTTATCAATTTCTCTGACAGCTTCAATTCTTTCGCTTGCCTTAAACATTAATGGATATTTTTCACAAATCTCATCTACACGAGCATTTTTAAAACCCCAAATATTGTTGTTATTATTTCTGTCAGCAAATTTAGAATGCATAGAGCTTTCAGGATTAGGAAACATAATTCCGCTGTAAGCTCTTGAGCTTATTTCGAAGTTGCGTTCACCGACTTCTTTTATATCTGTTGCCCAAGTAACAAGCTTTAGATTTAGCTTAATACCGACATCCTTAAGGTCTTCTTGTAAAATAGTGTAGATTCTTTCTGAAGATTTCTGTGTTAAGTTCAAAGAAACTTCAAAACGTTTACCATCTTTTACTAACCAACCCTGAGAATCTCGATTCTTTTGCAGCCAACCGGCTTCTTCAAGAAGCTCAACAGCTTTATCGGGGTTATAGCGCATTTTAGGATTATCGGGATTTTCATAAGGAGAATTCGGATAAAATGAATCCAAAAATTCGTATTCATTAAAAAACAACTTATCCATCATTTTTTCTCTATTATACAAATATGCAAAAGCCTTCCTGACGCGGATATCATCAAAAGGAGGCTTTCTCATATTAAAAGCTATCCCTGAAGTGCCAATCGGACGATGTGTATAAATTTTTCTTCGCTGTATCCAACCATTGGCAATAGGCAACATTTTGGCAGAAATAAATTCTTGATGCCACTCGCGAGCCACATTTACCATCATCCAGTCAACTTCACCCTTTTTGAATTTCTCTTTCACCAAATTTTCATCTTGAACAAAAATAAAATGAAGCTTGTCAAAATTGTAATAACCTGTGGTTCGTTCAAGTTGAGTCTGCCACCAGTCTGCTCTTCTTACTAAGACTATTTCTTCGTTAACTTTTGCGCTTTCATATGCATAAGGTCCCGAGCCCGGCATAAGCTTAAATTGATATTCATCCAAGTATTTTTTTCCGTCTATTTTACTTATTATGTGCCCCGGCAGAACTGTCATAAAGCCCATAGACATAAATGCGCGCCAATTGAGCTGTTTTGACTTAACCATAATGATCTTGTCTGTTAAAGCAACAGGACATTCATATTTATTATAATAATCTACAGTAAACGGATCATCAATTGATGGGTCTGTGTAAAGTTTCCAACTGTAAACAAAGTCACTAGCAACAACGGGTTTGCCGTCAGACCACTTAGCTCTTTCATCAAGCTCAAAAAAGAAGGTTACTTTATCATCGGCTATTGCCCATCTTTTTGCCAAATTCGGCGAATAATCATAGGTAATAGGGTCTAAATCAAGCAATGTTTCGTAGCAAAAACCGCTTAAAGTGCTTGTGAAAACCGAGTTAGCATTCTTTCCGACTGTTCGCAATGTCGGAGGAAAAGAGCTCTCAACGCATGTTAAGGTTCCGCCCTTTTTTGCACGCTTGTCACCAAAACCTTTGTAGGTAGTATTAGTTTCCCAATTCAATGAGGCAACCAATTTTGCAATTTCTTCCGGTGCTAACTCCGCAGGACTCTTATCAGAAATTTCATCAAACACAGAAGCACCTACGGCGGGCCCATTGAATTGAACTCTTTTAAGAGCCTCGGTAAGACTTTTGAGTGCGGCAGTGTTTTCTTTGAGTGCTGCTAAACTTTCTTTTATAAGCTCAGCATGTGAAGCTGCCTCACCCTCTGCTCCTTGAGCAGTCACGCCAATCAACAAAAACATGGCAAACAACGAAACGAGAAACAAAAATTTTGGCTTCAATTTGTTTGTCTCCTTCCCTATTGGGTTTCTTTATACAGACTTAACAGCTTACAAGCAACGCTCATTATTTTGCAAGTCTATTTTTTTTATTTCTTAATTTTTCCTAATGAAGGCTCTTTGTCAGCATCTACCCAATACCAAAGATAGCGCAAATCATCATTATAGCGATAAACGTCAGAAAAAAACAAACCGCTTGCTGAAATTTCCTGCCCCGAACCGACAATAAATGATTTACCGCTTTTCTTATGCCGCATCTTTATTAGCCCCTTCAAAACACAAAACCGCTCAAAACCATCGACACACTTCATTACAAAAATAGTATCATTTTCAATCGCACCTAAAGTATGAGCCGTTTCTACGAAGAGCTCACCCGCACCGTTCTTCACCCCTACTCCGCCTTCTGCTACTCGCAAATAGTTTTCCGTTTCATTTAAGAGTGCCTTTGTGGAATTAGCCAAACGCAACTCACCGCCATTTCGAAGCTTTATAAAGTAAACGTTTGTCTCTTCGGTCAAATAATAACCGTCTTCAGTTAATGCAGCCTCCCCAAACAAAACAAAATCGCTGCTGTAACAGGGGCTTAAAACAAGAAAAAATAAAAATATTACTATTAAATACTTATTCAACCGCAAAAATATGCACCATTTTGTTCGCAGCATCTGCTACCGCAAGTTTTCCGTCATTTCGCAAAGCCAATGAAGTAGGGATCCAAGGCTCCGGCAAACCTGACGGTGATGATATTTCTAAAAGAACCCTACCCTTTTGATCAAAACGCTTCACAACAGAATTAACACCGTCACAAATCCAAAAGCTCCCCCAAAAATCGTATTCAAACCCTGAAACTTCCTTACAGGCTGTATTAACAGAGGACTCCAGAGTCCCCATGGGGTTAAAAACTTTCATAATTCCGTTTTTTTGCATGACAAATAATGAGTCTTCATCAGCTCTTACACTTATAGGAGACTCTATCGGAGCTTCGTGCGTAGAAACAAATGTCCCCAGAAAAGTGCCTTTTAAGTCAAAACATAGAATGCCCGAGTTTCCTCTGTCGGGAACCCACATTTCTTCGTGCCTAAAACAAACAGAACCGGGAAAATCTAAAAATAAACCGGCAGACTTATCAGACTTTATTGAATTTTGCCATAGTCCCGAGCTATTAAACAAATGCAATGCATGATTTGAATAATCTGACACAAAAATCATATCGCCCAAAATTGCGATAGCAACCGGAAGCCCCAGCTGACCGTCCTTTGTTCCTTTCTCACCAAAAGCCTTTTGCATTTCACCTTTTTCTGTAAAATACTGCAACCGACGTTTCTGGCTGTCAAGCACCCACAAATTGCCTTCCCTTCCCCATTGAACATCTTGCGGCCAAGCAACATATCTGTCAGAAGGCGATTCTAAAACCGAAAAGCTGTTTTTATACACAAAAACTGCATTTTCAGGAAGCTCAACCAAGGCTTTTGAAGTAATAACCGGCTCTAAAACAACCCCGGACTTAAATATATCTTCGGGGGTTCCGCTTAAAACATTAGTTTCAGGATTTCCGAACAGCAAATCATCATCTGCGGCAACCGAGTCTTCTGTAAGTTCTTCTTCTTCTTCTTCTTCTTCTTCTTCTTCTTCAACTGTTGCGGGGGCAACAACTTCTTCTGTTTGGGTAGCGATGTTTAAAACTTGTTCTGTTTTTTCTTCAGAATAATCCGGTTTTATGTATCCCCCCAAATGCTCGGAAGCAGCAGCTTCATCTTCTTGAGTTTCAAAAATGCTTAGCAAAAAACTTAATTCTTCCGGCATATTTGTTGCGGGAACAGTCGTTATCTCATAAATTCCGCTTTCAGGCGCTTTAAACTCTGTAATGCCTCGCAAATTCTCAAAACTTACCTTTTCATCTGAGGTTAGTTTTATTTTTGCTACAATAACCCCACCTTTTACTCGTTCATTTCTCTCTTGTATTGTAAATTTAACTAATGAACCTTTCTTTAAAAGCACATAATTACTGATCTTTGCATAGGTATCACGTGCGGCAGGGAAAACTCCCCTGTATTCAAAAAGTCTTGCCCCCTCGCAATTTACAGCTAAAAGCATCATACAAAAAAAGAAAGTAAGTATTTTTTTCATTATTTTATTTCAACCAAACAGACTTAGGATACAATTTTGACAACTTTTCAAAGATAATGTTAGATTCTTGAAAAGCATTATTACTACGATAATGTAAGGCTAAAACCGCTAATCCGTGTTCAACATTCTTGATTCTCGGCTCCCCTGTTATACAGTCTAAAAACAGCTTTGTGGAAACATGAGGAAACATCTCTGCACAAGCTAAGCCTGCGAGAAAATTTTTTTCAACCTGTTTCAGAGGCAAATACATTGGACTAAGCACATCTTCGAGCATTTTTGAGACTCTGTGATTTTGACTCTTCTTTACGCTGTTAATAAACCGAGCATAAGCCCGAAGCTTTCTATCACAAGCCATATCATAAATCATAGTAACAGGTAACCCGGAAAAACCGGAATAGTCTTTACACAAAGTTAAATTGCTTGACTTGCCTAATGCCATATCGCTTACAGCAAGCATAAATGTTAAATGAGCTTTTTCTACGACAGGCAAATAACCATTATCATACGGAAAGAAACTATCATAAGACAATAATTTACCAATTAGACGGTTCCCTTCTTCGGTAAGCATGTCTTCAGGTTTTAAAGATGACAATAAAACCTCAAATTCAGCCCTGCTATAACTTTTTCCGAGCTGTTTAAGCCACATTAAAGCCATTTCAGCATCAGAAGAATCTCTTATTTCATAAGTATAAATATATCTCATAGAAATAAGAGCATCAAAAAGCTCACTGTCAGTTGTTTTATCGTTTGCGACAACCTTTTCGATTGTTTTTAAGCGTTCAAAAGGATTTACAGATTTTTTGATTATACGTTCCAAACCGCACCATTCTGTTTGGTAGTAAGAAACAGAATTTGGTGCCGCACATAAAACGCTAGCTGCAAACAACAATAAAATACAGACTAACGCTTTTAAGTAGTTCATTTTTTTTCTTCCTCTTTATTTACTCTGTTTTTATTAGGTCTCGGCGGTCGATTTTTTTTCACGCCACCGGCATTTTCGGGCCTTTTGGGCTTCGGTGAAGAATTAGACTGAGGATTCGCTTTATCCGGTCTTTCAGACTTGTGCGAATTTTGTCTTTGTCCGTCCTCATTTTTTGAAACCCGTTTTGCCGGCCTGTTATCAGATACTTTAAAGACAAATCCCGAAATAACTTTTTCAACGGCATCTAAGAATTCTTCTCGCCCCACAAAATTCTTCGAGGAATACAAAATATTGAAAACTCCGCGAATGTCTCTTGTTATACTGTTTCTCATTTTTACAACTTGTTGATTGCTCAATTTATCAGTTTTTGTGAGCACAACGAAACCGTTCAAATGCTGCTCTCTGATCCATTCATACATCTGGAAATCTAAGGGAGTGGGGCGATGCCTTATATCCAATACTTGAACGACTCCTTTCAAGTTCTTACACTCACAAAAGAACTCGTTCATCATAAGCTGAATTTTTGCTCTGGTATTTTTTGAGGCTTTTGCATAACCGTAACCCGGCAAATCTACTATATAAAATGAATCATTTATACAATAGAAATTTATAGTTAACGTCTTGCCGGGCATTGAACTGGTACGTGCCAATTCTCTTCTTCCCGTTAAAGCGTTTATTAAAGATGATTTTCCCACATTACTGCGCCCAACCAATGCAATAATTGGGAGATTGTCGGCGGGAAAACCCTCTTTTGAAGTTATACAGGCGCTAAAAGTCGCCGAAGTTATTTTAATTGTCATTTATTATCTGCCTGCTTTTTTTTTGCTTTAAGTAAACTGCCGCCTTTTTTAAAGGACAACGGAGATTTTTTGGGCTTTCCGTTTAAAGCCAACTTTAAAACCTCATCAGCAGTATCAACTTGAGTAATCTTCATATTTTTTCTGATTTCTTTAGGAATTTCTTCAAGCTCTTTTTCGTTTTCTCTTGATAAAATAATGTTTTTGATTCCCTGTCTGTGAGCAGCTAAAAGCTTTTCTTTGATCCCCCCCACAGCCAAAACCCTTCCTCGAAGAGTAATTTCTCCCGTCATAGCGTAATCATTTTTAACAGGAACTTCATTTAAAGCCGAATAAATTGCAGTAGCAATGGCAATCCCCGCTGATGGGCCGTCTTTTGGAACGGCACCTTCAGGAAAGTGAATATGCAAATCAATCGTATCATAATCGATAGGCCGCATATTAAGATCTTTTGCATGGCTTCTCAAGTAAGAAAGACTGGCGTGAGCCGATTCTTTCATAACATCACCTAATGAGCCGGTCAAAATGATTTTACCTTTTCCGGGCATTACGGCGACTTCTATCGGAAGTGTTGTACCGCCAACTTCTGTCCAAGCTAATCCGTTAACAAGCCCAATTGCGTCTTTACCTTCAAGAGTCTTATTATGATATTTGGGAATTCCTAAATATTTTTCAATAGACGCCTTTTCGATTTTCTTTATTTTCTTGCCTAAAACTACTTCTCTAGCAACTTTTCTGAAAACTGAAGCAATCTCTCTGTCAAGACTTCTTACCCCCGCTTCGCGAGTATAGCTTCTGATTATATTAATAACAGCATCTTCACTCATCACTATGCCTTGTTTTTTAACGCCGTTTGCTTCGAGCTGCTTGGGTAGCAAATATTTCATTGCAATTTGCACTTTTTCTTCTTCTGTGTAACCCGGCAAAAAAACCACTTCCAAACGATCTCTCAAAGGCCCCGGAATAGTATGGGGAACGTTAGCGGTTGTTAAAAATAGCACCTTTGAGAGATCATAGGCGGTTGAGATGTAATGATCTGAAAAATTGCTGTTCTGTTCCGGATCTAAAGCCTCTAACAGTGCTGAGCTTGGGTCGCCTCTAAAATCATGGCTCATCTTATCTATTTCATCGAGCAAAATAACGGGATTCTTAGTTCCCGTATCGCGCATTGCTTGAATTATTCTTCCGGGCAGAGCTCCGACATAGGTTCTGCGGTGACCGCGTATTTCGGCTTCATCACGCATCCCGCCCAAAGAAATTCGTGCGAACTTTCGGCCCAGAGATTTGGCAATTGATTTGCCCAAAGAGGTTTTACCAACGCCGGGAGGCCCAATCAAACAAAGAATAGGTCCTTTTATAGATTTTTTGAGTTGACATACGGCAAGATATTCAATGATTCTTTCTTTAACTTTTTCAAGTCCAAAATGGTCTTCATCTAAAATCTGCTGTGATTTAGCAAGGTCTACCCTATCTCGGGTTTGTTTTTTCCAAGGTAACGAAACCAGCCATTCTAAATAGTTTCGAGAAACCCCCGCATCAGGAGAACCAGGCTGCATCCTTTTAAGCTTTGCCAGTTCTTTTAATGCTTTATCCTTGGCGTCATCCGTCATACCGGCGCTTTCGATGGCCTTTTTCATCTCTTCAATTTCTTCGACTCTGTCATCAGCCTCACCAAGCTCTTTTTGGATAGCTTTCATTTGTTCTCGAAGATAATATTCTTTTTGAAGTTGTTCCATCTGCTTTCGAACCTGACCGCGTATTTTCTTTTCAACAACCATTATTTCCAGTTCTCGATTAAGTATGGTTGCTAAACGGTCTAATCGTTCAATCGGATCGATAGCTTCAAGGATTTCTTGTTTTTCTTCAACTTTTAAATTTAGGTTGGCTACAACAATGTCAGCCATACGACCAGGCTCATCAACATTGCTGACTATCATTATAACCTCTAGTGGAATCTTTTTATAAATCTTAACGTATTGCTCAAAAAGATTTAAAACATTCCGCATAAGAGCCTGAACTTGAACATTTTTCCGGTTATCGTCAGGTATTTCTGTGGCTTCGACTTCAAAATAATCTGCCTTCTCATCAAAACTATGAATTTTAACTCTTTTATGGCCCTCTACAAGAATTTTTAAAATTCCGTCAGGCAATTTCAAAAGCTGCAAAATCTCGGCAACAGTGCCGGTGTTGTACAATTCACCGGTCTCGGGGTCTTCAGATTGAGGTTGTTTTTGTGAACATAAAACAATTTTTCTGTTGCGAAGCATTGCTTCTTCCACTGAACGAACAGAACGACGTCTTCCCACAAACAAAGGAACAACCATATAAGGGAAAACAACAACATCGCGTAAAGGCAATAAAGGAAATTTCTCTGATTTTTCCTTTGAGCTTGAGTCAGAAGCATCGTTCAAGACAAGGTTACTGTCGTGACTCTCTTTAGTCATTTATATTTACTCCTACCCGTGATTATTACTTTTCTTTTCATTTTATTTATTTATCCTTTTAACAAAAGGCAACTTTAAAAGTTGCTTTTGTATCCTTTGAAGCAAAGATATTCGTGAATGATAAGATTTATCATTTTCATCTAATACCGAGGGGAGGTTCAACAGACAAGCTTCAATATTTATTTTTTCGGTAATAAAGAAGCTCTGTATCCCAAGATAGTCGATACCTACCTTACTCTCCAGATCGTTCAGTTTCAAACACAATTCCTTTTCTAGGTCAGAGAGCGGAAGCTCATTAATAATATTTGATACTTTTTCTATTTTACTGCCAATCCGCGCGTTTAATAAAGAATAAAATTCTGAATCTATATTACCAAGCTTTTTCCACTCGCATACAGCATCATAAAATGCTGCCGGATCAATACTGTCAAGACGAAGAAGGTTTTCTTCCGGAAGATCAAAGGAAGATTCTTTAACAATTCTTCGATAAATTTCTGATGTCCAAAGCCTTAACCCTTGCTTAGAAGGCTTTATAAACAGCTGTAAATATTCAAACAAATCAAACCTAATTTTACAAGCAATTACCAATGAACAAATTTGCTTTATATAAACACTGCCGAAAGAAGTGTTTTCTTTATAAAGCTTCATTAAAAATGCAAAAGAAAAAATAGCGGCAACAAGCGTTTGGGGTGAAGGTATTTTCCCCAAAAAATAATTCTGAATTTCTTTTAAGACAGAAATAAGAGTGCTTACATCTAAAGTCGAGTTTATGCGGTTCTGCATATCTTTTTTCTCTAAACAGCTCAAAATAAGAGAAAGGGAAACCTTCGACATATTTCTTGACAAATCAGTATCTTTCAGACCTTGTTCAAGATAAGCCAACATCCTTAAAACAGAAAAGTGGGCATCGCAGTTTAACTTTTGACATAACCAGCAAATTGTCTCAAATAAAAATGCAGACTCAACAGAAGGCTCTGCGAATAAATCAAGCTGAGAATTAAAAAACACGGAATCCGGCAATTTTTCTAAGTAAGCAGCCAACTTGTCCGCATCATTATTCCAAACTCTGCACAAACGCCCTAACAAGTCATTTAAAAACAATGAACGGCTGTTTAATTCGAGCGGATTAGGCTTCTCATTAACAGAAAAACCAATTACCGCGGGAAGCAATTTTCCCAAAGCGTCTTCACAGGGCAAATAATCGGTGTAATTATTGATATAATACCCTATTATGCCCTCTGATACGCATAAACACTCATAGTTGTATTTAACAAAAACAGGATTCAAACCTTCTGAAAATAAAAATAAACGGTTTACATTTGAGTTATCCGCCCTTATTCTATAACCATCAGGCAACACTGACCTGATACGCGTTTCCATTATTTTTTTTCTTTCCGATGGGTCAGATAAAAGACCGAAACTATTCATTAGTTCTGCATATTCTTGAATACTGCCTATTTTAATTTTAGCAATCTGCCCGTTTTTTCTTGAGTATATCTCGTCAGAGGCTAAGACACCTTCTAACTCAATATTGAGCAACTTATTATCAAGCATGGCTGTAAAATTTAATATCGGTTGCGGAAAATGGCTGTCAGAATTCCAGGGAGAGAGAACAAAAGGAATAGAAGAAAACAAAGCATCTTTTAACTTTATTAAACTACTTTCCAACTGCTGACCGGCAAAAGATTTAACAGCGAAAAGAAACTTTTCACCATCAACTTCTTTCGTAACCAGATCTTTCAATTCAATTCCTTGGGCACCGGCAAAACCCTTTGCAGCCGGAGTTGGCTGATTATTGTAATCATATGCAACACTTGCTTTAGGCCCTCTGATTTCTTTCAAAAAATTACCGCTGCTATCAGGAAGTCCCTCAACTAAAATACCAATTCTATACTGTGAGATCCAAAACCTTATTCGAGAAAATTCGAATTCTGAATTTTTTAAAGCGTTCCCAAAGCATTCTCTAAAATCCGGCAATGACGCTCCAAATGCGTCATCGGGCAAAAACAAAAATTCAGCTTGTAACAATAAATTTCTCGGCATCATTCCTCCGGTGCATTTCGCGATTATATAAGCATACATAAATAATTTCAAGCTTAAAAAAAATAAACAATCCTTGTCAGAGAATCAGATATGTTGTAAGATTGTTGGGAATCTGAAAAGGAGCCGAAATTTCATATATGAAAACTTTCATCAAAAATGCCAAGTATTTCTGGGCAGGAAAAGATACCGAAGTTGCCGAAAATGTTTCTTTACTGGTCGAAGGGTCTAAAATCACCCACATCGGCACGGAAGCACAGGTCGCACCTTATGCAGCAGATGCAAAGAATATAGATGCATCTGAGCTTCTGATTATGCCGGGCATGGTTAACACCCACCACCATTACTATCAAACCCTGACAAGAAATTTTCCGAACGTACAAAATGCGAAACTTTTTGATTGGCTTCAGAATCTTTACCCCCTTTGGGCCAGATTAACCCCCGACGATTTTTATCTTTCAACCACAATCGCAAGCCTCGAACTTTTACAAAGCGGTTGCACCACTTCACTTGATCATTCATACATGGTTCCTAACGGACAATCAGAAATATACTTCAAACAAGTCGAAGCTTCAAAAAAAGCCGGAATAAGATTCCATCTTTGCCGCGGAAGCATGTCGCGTTCGAAAAAAGACGGCGGACTGCCCCCTGATTGTGTCGTTCAAAACGAAGACACAATTATGGACGAAACGGATAAACTTGTAAAAAAAGTCCACGAAGGCCGGCATGGCGGAATGACACGAATTGTAATCGCACCTTGTTCGCCTTTTTCCGTAACTCCGGAATTGATGATTGAAGCAAAAAAATACGCTAATAAAATGTCCCTTAAAACCCACACCCATCTCGCAGAAACTAAGGACGAAGAAGAATTTACCCTCAGAGACTTCGGGGTAAGACCTTTCAAACTTATGGAAAAACTCGGCTGGATGGACGAAAATTCGTTCTACGCCCATTGTGTACACATGTCACCTGAAGAAGTTGTTGAAATGGGCAGAGTTAAAGGTGGTGTCGCGCACTGTCCAAGCAGCAATATGAGACTAGCCTCGGGTATCGCACCAATCACAGAAATGCTTAAAGCCGGCGTTCCTGTTAGTATTGCAGTCGATGGAAGCGCAAGCAACGATTGCTCAAATATGATGCTTGAAGTAAGAAACTGCATGTTACTGCAAAGAGTATTAAAAACAGCAGATTGCATTTCTGCCAGAGATGCTCTTAAAGTGGCTACCAAAGGTGGCGCAGATGTATTGGGAAGAAACGACATAGCTTCTCTTGAAGTCGGTTACGAAGCCGATATTATCGGATTCAAACTTGATAGCCTCAGGCAAGCAGGGAGCTCAACAGATCCTTTAGCCGCATTAGTTTTCTGTGCGGTAAATGAAGTAGACTTCTCAATGGTGCATGGTGAAACCCTGATTCAAAATGCCAAATTCACAAGATTCTCTGACGAAGAACTTAAAGAATTGATTATCAAACAAAACGAAAGAAGCCGTCAAGTTTATAGCGGCACATAATTATGAGGCGTTCTAATGATTCTCTCTGAGCTTTTGGTTACCGAAATAAACCAAACGGTTTTAGCTATTTTAGCCTTACTTGATAAAGATATTGACCTTGCTATTTTTATTAACAACGTTAAAATGGCATTTTGCCCTGATATTGAAGAAAAATTATTTGACTCGGCTATATCAGACCTAATCAAAAAAGATTGCGTCTACATAAATGAAAATGCCCAAATAAGTATTAAACCGGCGTTAAGAGCTGCAACTTTCTGGGATGCCCTCAGACATCGGGATAAAGATAAAATTGTTCAAACGGCAAACACAATCAGAAAAGCCTGTGTAACCAACACACTCCCGGGAATAAAAAACAATCCCGGGAGCTCATTACTCGAACTTCTCACCGAAGAACCAAATGAAGATAACTTGTATTTCCCGAACGATTTCAATGACCCTGACTTTAGATCGGCCATGCCGGGAATCCATTTTGACGAAGACGCAATAGGTGGACTTTCTCAAAAAGCGCAGTTAATAATCTTTAAACTCACCCATAGGTTGCACACACTCACTTTCAACAGAATTATTCCCAAAGCTTCTACGCAAAAGATGTATGCATTTTTTTCAAAAGCAAGTTGGTTAAAATCAGAGATATTTATTGAAGAATGCTCACACCTTTTAGCAGAACATTTTATTCTTGCAGGAGACTTTGAAAGAGCAAAAACATATCTGCAGCTCTCAAAAAGCCCTGAATCAGATGGGATAAAAGCAGTAATGCTCTATTTATTTCACGGTCATGAAGCTGCCTTGCCCATATTTAGAAACAGCTTAAATTTAATAAGAGCAGATAAAAGCAAAAAACAAACGACATTCGATACAATCGCAGACCCTTTTTATTTTATTTCCCTTATAAGAGAAGGAACAGAGAAGAGCCTACTCGAAGCAAAGAACCATTTAAAAGTTATCGCAAGAAAAGAAGCTTACTTTGAATCTTCTTACAAACACTTAATAGGCTTATATAACGCCAAATCTTTCTCTAATTTTGATAAAGAATTCATACTAAAGTCGGTAATTGAATCAGACTCCGAAATGGACAGATGGTTTGGCTGTTTTACTTGCGCTTGGTTAAAAATAGTTAATAATGAAATAATTGATGTTCTCAATAATACGATTATTGCCACAGACAATCCCTCGCTTAAAATGCTTCACGGAGAATCTATAAGGCTTAAAAAAAGCTTTGAACACCAATTAACAGAAGATGAACAAAACAAGCTAAATCAATGGAACGACAACTTTACCTTGCCCATGTACGATATGATTCACCTTCATGCACACTGGGAAATAGTATTATCAGAGTTAACCAAAGCACTCAATCTGGATGGCAACTTCATATATGAAGGCTGTAACCGGCTTATCTGGGAATTCACAATATATTCAGAAGAAAAGTTTGCTGTACAAGGAAGAGAACAAAGCAAGCTTAAAAGCGGAAAATGGTCTTCCGGAAAAATTATCGACTGCAGTAAGTTTAATTACGGTGTTAAACCTTTTCCCGACTACTACACGCCTCAAGATCAAAAAACAATCGAACACTTTAAGACTATAAATCCATGGCATTCCGGTTCAAAAGATGAAGATTGGAGTATTTTTGCAACGCTCGTAGGACATCCCGCCGTTTACAACGCAGCCGATGTCGAAAACCCGGTCGAAATTCTAAAAGGCGAACCTGTATTGGTAATGAGCGAAGATAACGATGAAATAAATTTAACCTTCAGACCTGCATTTAATGGCCATAGGTTCTTTATAGACCCCGAAGGCGATTATCGACTCAGAGTATATGAATATTCTCTCGCCCAGATAAAAACCGCCGAAATACTGGACAAGCAAAAAGTCTTTCCGCCGGCGGCCTTAGAAAAGCTGAAAAAAACCTTGAAGTCATTAAGCAATCAAATGGCGGTACATACAAGCATCGCAGGAACAGAAAGCTTGACACAAACAGCCAGCGTAACTGCGGGTTCGAATATTTACTCCAGGATATTACCGAAGGGCGACACATTATCTGTGAAGTTTATCGTAAAGCCATTCGGAGAACAAGGGCCATCATTCCTTCCGGCTCAAGGCCATCCGGATGTCTTTACAATGATTGCAGGGCAAAAACTTCACACTAAGAGGGATCTTAAAGAAGAAGCGGCTCGATTTGAGAGTTTGATTGTTAATTGTCCTTCTTTACTCTCACTAAGCTCAAACGAGTATGAAAAAGTTTGCAAAACGGCCGAAGAATCCTTACAAACCCTTTTAGAACTTCAAGAATCAGAAGCAACGATTCTTGAATGGCCGGAAAAACACAGATATAAAAAGATTAACAAAGCAGGATTCTCTGATCTGAGATTCAATATAAACAAACATAATGAATGGTTTGAAGTTTCGGGAGAACTTAACATATGCGAAGAAAAAGTTCTTGAGCTTAAAGAACTTATTTCGTTATATGACGGAAAAAGCAAATTTATTGCAATTGGAACAGATGAATTTATAGCTATTACCGATGATTTAAAAAAGCGTATCGAAGACTTAAAAGCTTACACAGAAGCAAACGATAATAAACTTTTAATACATAGTCTGGCTGTACCGGCTCTTGAGAACTTTTTCTCAGACATTGAACACGTTACATTTGACAAATCGTGGAAAGAAGCAATAGGAAAATTTAAAAATACCGGAAACCTGAGATTCGAGAAACCCGAAAATTTAAAAGCAAAACTTAGAGAATACCAATTAGAAGGCTTTCATTGGCTTTCCAAGCTGGCTTATTTGGGAATGGGTGCCTGTTTAGCCGATGACATGGGTCTTGGGAAAACAGTTGAAGCGTTAACCATAATATTAAGTCGAGCTTCAAAGGGAGCAGCATTTGTATTGGCGCCCACCTCGGTCTGCCAAAACTGGTATTCTGAATGTAAAAGATTTACTCCGACTCTTAATCCCATATTATTTGGACCGTCTGACCGAAAGCAGACCATTGAAAACCTTGCTCCCTATGATCTTGTAATATGCAGTTACGGCATCTTGCAAAAAGAAATTGCGATGCTTTCCCCAATCAATTGGACAACTGTTGTTCTTGATGAAGCTCAAGCAATAAAAAACATGAGCACCGGGCGTTCACAAGCAGCGATGATGTTACGCGGCGAGTTCAAGATGCTTATGACAGGCACACCGATTGAAAACCATCTGGGAGAACTTTGGAACCTTTTCAGATTTCTTAACCCCGGTCTTCTTGGCTCTCTCAACAGCTTTATAGATAAGTATTCGAACCCGATTCAAATAGACGGCGACAGTTTAGCCAGAAACAGATTAAAAAACCTCGTACAACCTTTCATCCTAAGAAGAACCAAAGACCAAGTTTTGAAAAATCTGCCACCCAGAACCGAAATTACTCTTCAAGTAGACCTCAGCCCCGAAGAACTGGCATTATACGAAAGCCACAGAAGAGATGCCGTAGACAAAATAAAGAATAACCCCAACGAAAATAAGGCAATCGTAGTCCTCGCAGAAATAATGAAACTTAGAAGGCTTTGCTGTAATCCATCGTTAGTTGCCCCTGAACTAAAAATTAAAAGTTCTAAGCTTTCATTACTGGAAAGCATTGTCGATGACTTAAAAGACAATGGGCACAAAGCATTAATATTCAGTCAATTTGTAGATCATCTTACTATAGTCAGAGATATGTTCGATCAAAAAAATCTTACATATAAATACTTAGACGGCAGCACTCCGGTAAAACAGAGAACAAAAGCTATTGATGAGTTCCAAGATGGAGAAGCCGATTTCTTTTTAATAAGTCTCAGAGCAGGAGGACTTGGGCTAAATCTCACTGCCGCAGACTACGTGATTCATCTTGACCCATGGTGGAACCCTGCCGTTGAAGACCAAGCATCCGACAGGGCTCACAGAATCGGGCAAACAAGACCTGTAACCATTTACAGACTAATAACATCTAATACCATAGAAGAAAAAATAGTACAGTTACATGGCAAAAAAAGAGGCTTGGCTGATGATTTGTTAAAAGGAACGGACTTAAGCGGAAAAATATCTACAAAAGAACTGTTTGAGCTTATTAACAAATCAGCAGTTTCAAGCCAATCGAATTTATCTTAGTATTTGTCGCTTCTGCTAGTAATTTTCTTTTCTTCAAAAGTTAAGCCGAACATTCTGTTTTCTTCAATGGGCTGAACACTATAAAAGACTACGCTGGCTGTTGGCGAAATAAGACGGCCTTTCGCCAAATGTTTTTTGTAATCGCGAGCTCTTGAATCTTCAAAGCTTTTCCACATAGATGCACAATCTTTGCCCTTGATTTCTTCAATAGCTTTTTTAACATTTGTATATTTTCTTGTGAAAGTCGTTACAATTTCACCTTCGTAATTGTCTTCTGATTTAAGGGAACTAAATGTAAATCTTACAACAACATCTCTTACATAATCACCTTCATAAGGACCGGAAGTTAACAACGCTGAAATACTCTTTTGGTCTCCCGAAAAGAAAACAGTGCTGACGACCTTTTTAAACATAAAAGCAAAACCGGACTTAACTGTGTGAGTATATAAAACTTCGCCGTTTTTCCAGGTTTTTACCAAACGTTCGAAAGTGCTTATTTCACGTTCAATTTGCTCAGCATTTTTTCCGCGCACAACAACATAACCGTAAGTTGCTGCATTAGCAGCGACTGCAAAAGTTACAAGAACAAACAAAACAATAAAAAGTTTAAACTGTTTCATCACGACCTCCATTAGTTATTTCAACATTATACGAATTAAACAACACAACCCGCAATAGCTACAAACAATTTATTTACCAAAACCCGGCAATGATATTACCGAAGCTGAATTGTACACTTTAAAATCTGCGTTTACTATTCGCTGATACATTTGTCTGTTAGAATAATACGGACGAAAACCAAATATCAAGGAAGTTGTTGCTTCCCAAAATGCGACCCACATTGCCACAATAATCCCTTCAGAAAGAATGCCTACCCATAAATCAACAGCCTCATTTTCAGAAATATTCATTTTGTACACCAAAACAGCCAAAAATACTCCTAACATAAACAGAAAACTAAACTTTTTAAACTCTACACGTATTTTTTTGTGTTCGATACTGTACAAATATGAAAAATGGTTCTTCACAGCTTTTCTCAAAGTATTTTCTTGCATTATATTAAATTCGTTTTCAATATTGATCATTATTTCAAAATCGACCGTACCAAGCTCTTTTACGCAATCGGTTATATACTCCACAAAATCTTGATCAAGCTCACGTCTTGTATATATAGCTCTTTTGTCAAAACTGTTGAATAGGTCTCCGATTTCACCCACCGTAACATCTATAATTGCTTTCCCGTTTGAGGAAAACTCGTATCTATTTTTTAAAATTTCTTCTTCCATTTATTTATCCCTTATTCAAGACTTTTGAATAGCAAATATACCGTTTCTGCCGTCCATTAAAACGCTTACAGGAGTTGATAAGCGAGTATGAACAAAATATTTTTTTCGTTGCAGTGCAGGTTGTGCCCTGAGCCATTTCCAGTCGATAAAGCCATCTCCGGAATCTTGTCTGACAGAAAAATAGCCGATATTCATTGTTGTTACATTATGAAAGAAATGAGACCCCATAGAGGCATCAACCCTAAAATCTTCAAGGGAGTATTCCACTATCACTTTTGCGTGAGAAGCATTAGACCAGCTGATTGGTATTCCAAGCCACTTATCTCTCGTCCCCCACCGTCCGGGGCCAATCAAAATATATTTTTTCCCGGTCTCTTTTATCAAACTGTTCAATGAATGAACTTCATAAGCCATTTCTTCGGTTTTGCTTTTATCAAATAATTCGGGATCAGCCCAAACTATATCGTAAATATCATCTGTTCTGCCATTTCCCATGCCTTTATCGGCAAACAACATTAAATCAGTTTTTGAGATCTCTGCTTTATTTAGCGAAAATTCTTCCATATCTCTCAAAAAATGTTTAATTTGTAGCAAGTAAAAAATGTAATCTTTAGTTTCCTCGTCTCTTTCAATCGCAAACTCGACCTCTACAGGAGCTTCAAGTGCTGCCCTGGAAACATATAGCACATGTCTGAGAGTTTCAGCCAAAGGAAAAAGGTCATACTGAAGTATATTTGCAAAATTCAGCAATCTTGGACCTCGTTCATATATGCCGGGTTCCACACGATTATCTTCATATATCCAGGTAGAAGCTACAGTTGCAAGTGTTTCATCTTTTTCGGCTTGCTTGATATCATATTCGATTAAAGTAGCATCTTCGCCTGCAAATAAATCAACATTGGAATTTCCTAATTCTAAAGCCAAGAATTTTTTTTGAGTAGTTTTAAGTAGGTCTTCATCTGACAAAATTTGAATTTTAGGATACTTAGGACAAAATCTAAAAGAAGATCCCCCCCCGACAACTCCGCAGCCAAGGCCAAGAACGATCATCCCGACTCCGTCTTCCGGCTCCATATGAGAAACAGGATAATAGTTGTATGATTGTCCGACACCTGAAATAATTGGATAAAAATGCTCGCCGTAGCTTTTGCCAACTATTTGCTGAATTACAACGGCCATTTTTTCTTCTTCAATTTTATAACTTATAGCGTCAAAGTATTCTCTCGACTCATTAGAATACACAGAAGCATAAACAAGCTTAATGGCATCGCACAGCAGTTTGAGACGCAAATCCAAGTTTTCGCCATTGTTTGGCAAAAAGAAAGTTTCATAAAGTCCCGACATTGAGTGAGCAACAGAATCTTCCAATACCCCGGAAGATCTCACAGCCAAGGGGTATTTAATTTTAGTGAGCAACGTCTTTAATTTTTCAAGAAGTTTTTCTGATAGCTCACTGTTCAAAAATCTTTTCTTTATTTCTTCGTAATCGCGACAATCTTCAATCAAAGTTTCAAGCTTATTGAATTCAATAAATTTATCAAATTCATCAGTTCCGATAATGAAAGTTTCAGGGATCTTAATGTCCGTTTTAGCAAACAGCGGAGAAACTCTTGAATTTAACAAATGGTTTATGAACGCCAGTCCTCTTCCTTTCCCTCCGATCGCCCCGTCTGAAAGCTTCAAAATATGATAACTGCTGTCTCCCAGAAAAGATTCATCAAAAGCAATTACTTTTCCGCGAGTTTTTACTTTATTAATCCAGTCACCCATATTTATAAGAAAATCTCTTAAATTATCAAAACACTTAAAAGCGCTTACATGTATTTGTGAAACCAATTTTGCGGTTTGAACTTCTCCTCTTGCAAGGAGCCAGGTAGAAAAATGATTTCTGGTAGCGTGATAAACAATTGTTTCAATTGGCACCGTTTGCAATATTAAACTAAACTCAGCCATATTAGCGGCTCTTGCAATTTCTTTTCCGTCTTCTGCATTTCTGAAAATAAAATCACCAAAACCCAAATTGTAATAGAAAAAATTAGAAAGCTGGTTCGTCAAAAATTGCGATGCCTTGTTAACGAATGGAATATTAAGCTCTTTTGCGAATATTTCCAGGTTTTGTTCAAATGACTGCAACAAAACAGGCAAATCCGCACGTTTTTCTCTGAGAGCTTTTACGAGTTTTACCCCCGCCATTTCGTCTAACACACCGTCTTTAGGGTATTTCATGTCAGATATTACACACAAAATATACTCTTTAAACTTCTCGTAAATCTCCATAGCTTTTTCGTAATTCGTTGCCAGCAAAATCTTTGGTCGGCATCTCATACGCAAAACCTTTTTGCTCTCATCTTGCAGCTCTTCTTCGATCAATCTTGATGTTTGCTTTATTAATTCGCGGTACAAATGGGACAAATATCTTGAGTAATATCTTGTTGAGTCTTCGATGAGCAAGATTATTCTGACTTGCCCGATTTGTGTGTCGTTAACAGCATTTATATTGTCTTCGACATATTTAATCATTGCTAAAAATATTTCTGAGGCGCCGTTCCATACGAACACATTGTCATATGCCTTGAAAATATCTTGTGCGTGGTCTAAGCCAACAAGATCAGTGTTATCGTTAAGCAAAAGCAAAATAGGTATATTTGGAAGTATGCCTCGAATCTGTGCACCCGCTTTAATTGTTTCAGTTTTGCTAAGTCGGCTTAAAACCACCACAAGATCAAACTTCTTTTTGTTTAGCATATCAATCGCTTCGGTTGCTGAAGTTACACTTGTGACTCTTGGTGCATTAGTTAAATTTAGATTATAGTATTCTCCGAAAATCTTCTCAGAAAGCAGTCCGTCCTGTTCCAGAGAAAAAGCATCGTAAACCGTTGCAACAAGCAGCAACTCACGAACTTTGTAATTCATCAAATCATGGAATATTTCATTATCATATTTGTATTTTTTAAAGATATTTAGTAGTTCTTCTCGTGGCATATAAGCTCCGTTCTGAATTAAGGGCAACAGATTATAACAATAATGAAATGACAATACAAATTTTCGTTAAAAAAATGAAGGCCTATTGTTTTTAGGCTGTAAAAGGTGTATTCTGCATCTAAGCAGTAAACTAAAGAGGAAAACAATGTTTCATAACAACCGAACAGCCGCCATTGGCATGGTACACGTCGGTGCGCTCCCGGGGACACCGTTTAACAAGAAATCCATAGAACAAATTTGTGAGGATGCCGTAAAAGAGGCTATGCTTTACAAAGAAAAAAAGTTTGACGGCATCATTCTCGAAAACATGCATGACCGTCCCTACTTAAAATGTTCTGTCGGTCCTGAAATAACGGCGGCGATGACAAGAGTAGCTTGCGAAGTGAAAGCAAAAGTAACGAATGATTTTCCCGTAGGAATTCAAATACTTGCAGGCGCAAACACAGAAGCTTTAGCAGTTGCACATGTTTCAGGCTGTGAATTCATTAGGGCAGAGGGTTGCGTATTCGCTCATGTAGCTGACGAAGGTTGGATAGAAGCTTGTGCAGGAAATCTTCTGAGAGAACGCAAAAGAATCGGCGCACAAAACGTTAAGATTTGGACAGACATTCAAAAGAAACATTCAGCACACAGTGTAACTGCTGATTTAACACTTGAAGACTGGGCACATGGAGCAGATTTTTTCGGCATTGACGGAATTATAATAACAGGTGCTGCGACCGGTAAACCTGCCTCTAAAAATGATCTGATCAATGCAAAAAATGCTACAAAAATGCCCGTTTACATAGGCTCGGGAATAACTCCCGAAAATGCTCAAGAGTTTTCTCTTGCAGATGGTTGGATAATAGGTTCCTCGGTTAAGTTTGATTCTTACTGGGAAAACCCCATCAATCCAATAGCACTGGAAAAGATAGTTAAAGCCAGAGACTTAGCAAATAGCTCCGGAGGATAATTATGGAACAAAACCTCGACAAAATAAAAAACACACTTAAAATAATCGATAACATTGAAAAAAAATACAAAATTAAAAGAAATGCAGACGTAGATGACCCTTTGCTTTATTGCGGAGTTGCACAGTCAAACATCATAAACGACCTTTCAGAAGACGTTAAGGCTTATTTTTCGGAACCTTATAAACCTGCAGGAAAAAGCGCCTTTTTCAAGAATTATTTTGATAAGTTCATGAGAGAGGTTGGCGGCGCAAGAGTTGAGCAAACACTTTACAGGTTTCAAATTACGGAAAAGATTTTTTTATATTGTGCATTTTGGCCTTGGGGAACCAACCCGGTTAAAACCTCAATTAGGATCGGTCTAATTTGTTACGAACAGAACGACACCAAATATTTCTCTGAAAAACTTAAAGGCGAATTTTAATACGACGGAGCTATTATGAACAAACTAAAAAAAAATCATTTTTATTTGATAGAAACAGCAAAAAAAATAATCAACGCAAGATTTAAAGAAAACCGCCATCACTTTGTTGCCGCTATCAGAACAGTTTCCGGGGAAATTTACACCGGCATTCACCTCAGAACTTCTCAAGAAAAAGACGATGTCTGCGCTGAAGTCGTTGCGCTTGCAAATGCTTTTGCAAACGGCGAAGTTGATATCGAATGTATAGTAGTTGTCAACAGAATTGGCGACATAATAGCACCTTGCGGAAAATGCAGCGAAATTTTCATAGAATTATGTCCAAATGCCGAAATAATTCTTCCGGGCATCGGAGGCGGCAGACTTGCCTTAGTTTCTCAACTGCTACCATTCAGAAAAGCAACTAACCCATCAAACTAAGGTAATATTGCTACCGGTGTTCCTTTTTCAACATTCCAAAACAACTCTTCAACATGCACATTATGCATAGATATACTCCCGTCAGTTGTCCAGCTTGATTCTGCACCGAAACCGTGTATGCCCAAGGGTCCACCCAAACCGGTGTTAGCCGGTGGTGTTATTTTATTTTGCCAGGCACCGACAAGGGTTTCATATTCGCTGTTCTTTATAATATCTTGAACCAATGCCCTTTCGGCATCTATCCCTGAGGGGTAATTTATCTGTAGGAACAAATGATATCTGTTGTTCTCATCCTTATCACAGACATAATACATTCCTTCGGGAGTTTTCTGATCGGTGGCATTTTGCTTCGTTCCAATTGTTGCTCTACCTAAGCCAATCGGGTATGTAGCGACCAATTTACTATTTGAAAACACACGCATTTCTCTGCTTCTTTTAACTATTCTTATTTCCGGAACAAAATCAGCTCTTGATATGCCCGCATATTCAAGTTTTTTATCAAACTCAGCAAGCGAACGAACCTTACCTTTATGATCAAGCAATCTTGAAAATTCGTCGAGAAGCAAGCCTCGTGCAGGTGTAGCTACAGACGCCATGATAGCAAGAACGGATAGAACCGCAAACCCGTAAAAAAAATAATCTCCAAGTGTTGTTACGCATTTTTTCATTTGTCTTCCTTGACTGTTAAACTATATATCCTAACCATGCGACCACTACATATCTTAGTGTTCTGCTTATCCAACTTGCCAAAATTACTTTAATTATTGGCATTCCATAAATTCCGCCTATCCAACAGGCAGCCGAATAAGGAATCGGCGTAACTCCGGCCACAAAAATTGCTAATGCACCATGATTTTTATAAAGTTGACTGCCGGTTCTTAAAATTTTTGAGCCAAAAATTCTTCTAAATCTCCAGGGACCAAAAAACTTACCGATGTAAAAACCTGTAGCACCACCAAAAGCACTTGAAAAACCGGCTACCAAAGCAGTTTTATAAAGACTGGCTCCTCCGAATGCTGTTCCAAAGACAAAAACATCAGCAGGAATAGGCTGAATTATTACATCTGAGGCCCAACACAAAAAGAACAGTGCAGGGTAGCCAAAATTTTCAACTGCGTTTTTAGCAAAAGACTTTATTGGAAGGCGATAAAAATAAAACGCAAAAAATATCAAAATAACAGTAAGAAAAAAGGCAAACGCAGACCATATATTGCGTTTTGCAAAATTTTTAAAATAATCCAACAGTGAAGTTTTCCACTTTTCTGGCAACATTATTTTGCTCCGTTAATTACATAAAGGCCCTATCGTATTGTTTCATATTTTTAGTTAGCTTTATTTTAACTTTTGTTTAGATTAAACGCAAAAAAGCCACACTTTTAAAAGTGTGGCTTTCTTAAAACTAACGATTAATTAGAGCTTTTTAATCATTGCTTTTGTTGAATCTACAAGTTCTATTAAACGCTTATTTTCGGGCTGTTGAACCAACATAAAATTGAGAGTGGGCAGAATGTGCTTTAAAACAGGTTTAAAATTAGAAACCCCACTCTGAGAGTAATATTTTTCAAGGTATTGAACAAGAACTCTGGCTTTACCTAACTGATTATCTTTCAACTCAACAATCAAAATATCTGCCAAACTACCCTGCACGAAATTTAAAAACTTATCATTTTTTAGTCTGCGCAATCCCACAACGGTAGAATAAAACGTACCTTTGTCGGTAAGGCTCACATCAATATGAGTCATCATGCGCCCCTTAGGATCACGCACCACAAGTCGTGTTTTGCCATTTTTCCAATTTTCGACTTTACCGTAAGCGTGGTGAAGGAATCGGCCCTTTGGATCTCTTACAACCCATTTAGACTTTGTACCCCATGATTCTAAGGTACCTGTATTCCAGGCAACGAACTTACCCTTGCTGTCTCTGACAACAAATTTTATACCTTTATTTTTCCAGACTTCATAGGCTTTTGACAAATCATTTATTTTATTATCATTCGTAGCAGAAGCTGCATAAACATGTGCTAGAGAGAAAAGAAAACCAACCAACAACAATACAACAGACAACTTTTTAAACATTAGATTCTCCTTTAAAAAAGCTTAAGCTAATAATAACCAATTATTACAAAAATAACAAGCCCGGTTTTATTAACTAAAAAATGGATTATTTAATTTTTCTTTATCTATAGTAGTTTCAGGGCCATGTCCCGGAAAAACCAACCGATCTGATAAAGAAAAAATATTATTTGTAATTCCGGTCAATAGTTTTGAATGACTGCCTCCTGGAAAATCTGAACGTCCCACAGAACCGGCAAAAAGTGTATCACCGCTAAAGATCATACCATCGAAAATCAACACTAATCCACCTTCCGTATGCCCCGGAACCAGTCTTGCAACACCTTTAACAGAACCGATTTCAACCACATCACCATCATTTACAAACAAATCGGCATCTTTAGTAGAAAAAGGTTCACCAAGCCAAACAGAAAGATTCTTCTCTGCATCTGTGAGCATTACAGCGTCTTGTTTAGATACTAAAACCTTAGATTCGGGAAACATTTTTTTATAAAAATCTATACCACAAATGTGATCAATGTGACCATGAGTTAAAAATATATTTACCTTGTTTATACCAAGTTGATTTATCTTATCTATAAGTCTTTCGGAGTTAGCTGCGGGATCAATTATTAAACATTCTTTAGCATTCTTTTCATAGACCAAATATGTGTTAACGTCTAAGGCTCCAAGTATATACCTTTCGCAAACTAATTTTTCGTTATTAAACTGAGTCATGTCTTCTCCGCTGTTTGTTTTTTAACAATACCGATATATGGCAAATTTCTTAAGTAGCCTTTATTATCTAAGCCATATCCCACAACAAAATCATTTTCAATTTTAAAACCGCAATAATCAACCTTAACATTTCGCTGATTATTTGAAGGTTTGTTGCACAAAACGCAAACTTTTATTGTTTTAGGATTTCGGGTGGCCAGATGGTTTAGTAAATATGATAAAGTAAGCCCGGAATCAATTATATCTTCTACCACCAGAACATTTTTACCTTCTATATTCTCAGACAAGTCTTTTTCGAGAGTTACTTTTCCTGAGCTTTTTGTGGCATTTCCATAACTTGAGGCAGACATAAAGTCAATTTTCTGAGGCAAATCAATACTGCGACACAAATCTGCGGTAAAAACAAATGCACCCCTCAAAACACAAACCACAACCAATTCTTGACCTGCGAAATCAAAGGTGATCTGTTTGCCGAGTTCTTCAATTCTATTTTTGATTTCTGTTTCAGTTAAATAAATTTTTTCTATATATTTGTTTGTCACTGTTTCTGACATATACAGCCTTAATCGTTATTTTTTTGTTCATACAGTTTAAACATCATAATTATAAACGTCAAGATTAAACTTGGAACTTTGTTTGAAATATCAAGTCTATAAATACAAACAATTTAAAGGAGTAAAACATGAAACCTTCAAAATTATTTGTGCTTTTTTTGATTACTTTCCTATTTTCTTATTCTTTCAATGAGCCGGCATTTGCCGAAGAAGAAGCTTTAAAAGCCGCCATGTCCATGCAAAAAGCATTTATCAATGTCGCAAAAAAATTAAAGCCGGCAGTAGTTAACATCTCAACAGAAAAGCTTGTTACTAATGGAAGAGGTTCAACATACGATGATGAAACATACGAGTTTCTCAAAAAGTTCTTCAACATGCCGGGATTTCAACGACAACAAGAGGAGCCCAAAATACAAGGAGCAGGTTCAGGAGTAATCATCTCTTCTGATGGAGTTATAGTAACGAATAATCATGTTGTAAAAGGCGCGACAAAAATCATCGTCAAAACTTACGATGAAGAAAAATATGAAGCAAAAATTATTGGACAGGATCCACAAACAGATTTAGCAGTGATAAAAATTGAACCCAAAAAAGCACTGATTGCGGCACAATTTGCTAACTCCGATAAAGTTGAAGTCGGAGAATGGGCTATAGCTGTCGGCAGTCCACTGGGTCTTGAGCAAACGGTTACAACCGGTGTGGTAAGCGCAGTAGGACGCTCCGGCATCGGCGCTGCAACAATTGAAGACTTTATTCAAACAGACGCAAGCATCAATCCGGGCAATTCAGGCGGCCCATTAGTTAATTTAGAGGGCAAAGTAATTGGCATAAACACTCTAATATATAATGCACCCGGCTCCGGAATAGGCTTTTCTATCCCTTCCAATCTGGTAGCAAAAGTATCACAGCAGATTCAAAGCACAGGACAGGTAACAAGACCATATTTAGGCATTACCATGCAGCCTGTGACAGAAGAATTGGCAAATCATTATTCCTTAAAAACCCTTGACGGCGCGGTTATTTTAGATATCAAATCTGATTCACCTGCCGACAAGGCCGGCTTAAAAGCGATGGACATAATCACAGAATTTGACAACAAATTGGTTAAGTCAACTTCAGAACTTCAAAAACTTGTTATTCAATCTGAAGTAAACAAGACAGTTAAAGTAAAAGTTTTGAGAAATGGGCAAACAAAGACATTAAAATTAACTCTTGAACAGATGCCTCAATCTTTTGGCTTAAGTGAATCAGAAATAGCCGAACTGCCTTCGAAAAAATCGATTAACGAAATAGATGCTCTGGGAGTCTCCGTCAAAACTTTCACCCCCGAAATGGCATCAAAAATGAGAACAGAACACCGTGAAGGGGTAGTAATCACCTCTGTTAAAGCCGGAACAAAAGCAGATAATTCCGGTCTTAAAACAGGAGACATCGTTTTACAGGTTAACGGAGAAGAAGTAAAAACAGATTCCGAGTTTGAAAAAGCGATTTCAAATACAAAATCAAATAACAGCTATGTATTTTTGATAAATAGATCCGGAACACCCATGTTTGTGGTTATATCAAATTAAAAACAGAATCAATTCTTAAGAATTCCGTGCAAAGAACAACTAAACAAACGGCGTCCGTCTTTATAAATAATTGAATAGGTTCCGCCTCTGGGGCACACCGGGACTTCCTGGAGTGCCCCAATTTCTATCAGTTTTTCAGGATCAAATTTAGTAGTTCTTTTCTTAAAATGCTTGTCGCTGTATAAGACAGCCAATATGAGGGATCTCATTTTAGAAAAACATTTTAACTTATATTCTTTTTCGTAGTCATCCAATTTTTTAACAGTTCTTTTATAATCTTCTCTGACTTTGCTGTAATCCTTAAAAACATCTTTTGCATTACGAGTGTTTATTTTTGTCGTATCCATATTGTTAATACGTTCAACCAAGTCTATATAAGAGGCTTGATACATTGTTTGCATTCTTTGGAACCTCAAAGTTTCTAGCAAGTCTTTTTTTCCGTCTTCACTTAAAGAAAAATCATCAACATAAGTAAATTGCTCAAAAAAACTTCTTTTTGAGGGCGCTATGCGTATTTCTCTTTTGAACAGAGTAAAAATGAATGCAACAACGGCAAGGAACAGTAAAACTACTCCAAGCCACAAAAGTTTTTGATTAGAGATATTTATCTTGCTAGTCACAATATTTTGACAATAATAATATTTCCTATAATCAAAGTCAATCTGATTACAATTAGTTAATGAAAAATATCTATCTGCCGAAACATTTAAAGTAATTCAGAATAAAAATAAATCGGAGTAATGCGGAATGTTAAAAGATTTTATTATTGCATCTACCTTAACCATATTGTTTTCTGTTGGGGTAGGCGTATTATTTGTACAAACGATTTTTGAACTTTTTCATTTATTTATAAAAGACAATAAGCCTGCGCAAGAAGATAAAAATACAATTACTCTCAATAATTAATTTTTACATTTTTTTAAACTTTTTTAAACTTTTTTCCCAAAATAATGTAGTATAATTAAAGCATTATAAGGGGGAAGTTAATGAAAACCAAAAACTGCCTATTCACAGCTGCACTGGCAATAACGCTTTTTAGCGTATTACCGGGCACTTCCACAGCCAAAACACCTTTCAGTGTTGACACGGTTGAGATCGGCTCCAAATCTTCAGCTGCCTCAAAAACCACAACCGCCGAAGCAACAACTCAATCAAATAAAGCTCAATCAGCAAGTAAAAAATCGATAAAAAAGGGCAAAGTCAGAGCCGACGTACTTAATGTAAGAAAAGGCCCTTGGAGCGACGTTTTAGGAACAATAAAAAAGAATGATTCCGTCAATATAGTCGGAAACTTAGGCGATTGGTATGAAATTGAATATAACGGAAAAAAAGCATACGTGCACTCTAAATGGGTAGATGTTGACGGAGTAAAACGAAATTATCCCGACTCGGGCGAAGTTAGCAATTGTTATTGGCTTAACGTAAGAAGAGCCCCCGGCGGCGACATATTAGGACAATTTAAAGCAGGAACAAAAGTAGAAATTCTTGGCTCTGTCGGTGATTGGTACAAAATCAGTTACAACGGAAACGAAGCATTTGTCGCTAAGCGATATATTGACTCACCCTCTTCTTCCGCGAAACAAACGCCTAAAACCTCCGAATTCAAAAACTTTGACGGTTATGTTAATGCTTCTATAGGTCTTAACGTAAGAGACGGAGTTTGGGGCAATGTAGTTACTGCTCTTCCGAATGGAACAAAAATTAAAGTTATCGGAAAGACCGGCGACTGGTATAAGATTAACTACAATGGTACCACAAGATATGTTCATGCATCTTATGTAAGCAACTCTGCACCAAAATCCTCTTCTTCAAGTTCAGGATCAAGAAATACGTCAACTCCGGCCCCCGCCGCAGGGAATTTACAGAATAAAATAGTAAGTTCCGCCAAATCATTAGTGGGCAGCACAAGATTCAGAGGCCCTGAAGTATCAGGCGGCCGGTTAGCTTGTGCGCAGGTTGCAACAACCGCACTGAAAAATGCAGGTGCCCTCGACAAAGTCCACCTTAACTGCCGTTCAGCAGTTACCGACCTTAAATCAAAAGGTTGGAAAGAAGTAAGCGTTCCCCCCTTCAGAGAAGGCGACGTAATTTTATGGAAAACTTACGACTATACCGGAGACGGCATCAAAGACCCGGACACCCACATCGGTATCATGGTAAAAGAAGGCAATACTTTTAAAGCCATGAATAATTCATCTTCTCTAAGAACACCTCGCTTATCTGATCCTTATAGCATAGGTCCTATAACCAGAGTTCTTAGAAAATCTTAATTTCAAATATAAAAAACAGGTTGTCTCTCAACTGGCAGCCTGTTTTTTATATAGAAATGATTTGATTTTTATAGAATTTTAAGTTTTAATAATAGATTAAACTAAATGTGAGAACTCTCAGAAAGTAGGATAATAATGAGAAAAACTTTTGTTCTGTTATCGGCCATATTATTTGGCTTATCAGCACAATGTCACGCCTTATCATGGACAATCGACTACGGAACCCCCAAAGACAAAGGAAAGGTTTCCGTATATAATAACATCACAGCCCCTGATTTTGCAGAGGATGCCCCATACGGGCCTATGTCTTTCAGAGTAATTAAAGAAGACCTATGGCTTCTCGATTCTGTATCCGGAAGGCTTTTATCATTTAACAAAGAGGGGAAAGCTATAAAACAGATAGATATTCCCAATTTAAATGAGTTCAAACTTATCGAAGACTTTGCTTTTTCTCACGATCAATCCGGAGTATGGGTCGCGAACGCAGAAGACAGAACCGTCAAAAAAATATCATTATCCGGAGAACAACTATTGGAAATTGATGGCAGCAAAATTCCGGGAGGAAACTTTGTTCAAGTCAATCAATTAGAAACAGATTCAAAGGGCAACCTTTACATAGGTGATTGCGGACTTGCAAGATTGCTAATTTTTAATTCGAATGGCGTCTTATTAAGAGAAATGCCTTGGCAAAACAGTGGTTTTGCAATTGATTCACAAAATCGCCTTCATATAATTGAGTATTCAGAAACAGCCGGATATTTTCATAATATTTATTTGCCGAACGGTCAAATCGGCATTTCAAAGTTTATTGGTTTAAAAGAGCATACTAATCCACGACTTTGGTCTGTAACAAACGACAATATTTATGTATCGTTTATACCCGCCGGTGGTTTTCGCGGAATAATTAAACTTTATGAAATAAACAACAATTCCTTGATAACACGGGTTCAAGACATTGTACCTCAAGGCAACATGAACCGCTATATTGAAATAGGCGCAAAGAATATATTTTTCCCTGTTGCTAATTTCTTCACAGCGCCAAAAGGCAACTTTGCCATTAAGGAAATCGAATGGGCCGAATACAAATATGAAGAAGCTTATAGTTCTGCGGCTGAAATAACTAAGGAATACTTGGTAAAAATACCGGCCGATATAGCGGAAAACGGTCTTCTCGGTATGAGAACCTCAGGTGAGCGTGTTGTTGTGGCGAATAAAAGCGGAAAGTATATTGTTTTCAACCTTAAAACGGGCGAAACTTTTACCGGAGCACACCAAACCAACTCAGGCCTATTAGATTTCGACACAGTAGTCGGCAAAATAATATACATTGACGAAAACGGAAAACTTGGCGGCCATGTAATGTCATTTTGGCCTAAGTCTGCTTTTAAGGCATCTAAAATCGAAGCTTATGACGAGGGTTTGCTTTTAACCGGCGGTGAAAAAGCATATTTTCTTTCAAAAAATTCTGCACAAATAAATGAAATCGAAGGAATGCGGTTTGCGCAACCCGTTTTACGAGGTTTCGTATGGACTCTTAAAATAACGGAACAAGGTAATTGGCGAGCAGATTTAACCGATAGTTTTGGCAATATAATGGGCGAAGTTTACACATTCAGCAAAGATTTTGATCCGGTAAATATTGAAGTCGGACCGGAAGGTATCGAAGGCGAATTAGTTCTTTCAGCTTATGAAAACGGAATCAGAAAACTAATGTTCATCGGCAATAACGGAAGAATGTTTTGGAAGATCGATGCTCCCGAAAAAATTTCACCAAGAGATGTGGGCTTTGATCACAACTCAGAACTTCTTTTTATAGAAAAACATGAAGGCGAGACCTGGATAAGCAGATGGAAAATGGTCACTCCCGAAGGTTAATTTATGTATAATTAATCAAACACCAAAAAACTGCCTGTCGGCAGTTTTTTTTTGCAATTTTTATAATTTAATAAATTCTTACAGTTTTAACTAAATATGTTTTTCCGAAAGTCGATAGTATCTTATATTTCTATTAAGGAAAAACTTAATGATAATGTTAAACGATTCTGATGTAAAGAGCGCCAAAGAAATTGTTGTCAACAGTTTTGTTGCATTAACCGAAGAAACAAGTCTTTTAAAAAGTAACATGGAGAAATTAATGATTAAGTATCGCCAAGCCCTAAATATGCTGGCGAAAATGCAACAAAAAAACAGCGCCTTAGAGAAAGAGCTAAATCTTCTTCAGGCGAGAGAAGTGGCTCTTATCAACCACATAAAATCAAATTTAACCGAGTTTATTGAAGAAAACAAAACAGAAAAAATTGATGTACGGTTAATAAATTGAAATAGGTTGAATTTTTGCTTCCAATTGCTTAAGATGATTGTAAAGAAATCCAATTAAGCAAGAAAAATGAAAACTCACAAATTAACCCTCAAAAAAAACAAAGAATTTTCAATAATTAAAGGGCACCCTTGGGCTTACTCCGAAGCTTTCCAAAATATTCCGCAAGACCTTAATTACGGGGATAAAGTCGAAGTTTATTCCCATAAAAACAAACTGCTTGGCATGGGAATAGCGGACCCTGACTCAAAGATTCTTGTAAGAATGCTTTCCGCCTCACCCGACAAGAGCGTAGAATCTGCTTTAAGTGAAATAATTAAAAGAGCTATCGAACTAAGACTTGAGTTTTTTTCTGATCAGAAAACCACAGCATTCAGATTGATAAACGGTGAAGGAGACGGAATTCCGGGATTAATTGCCGACAGATATTCTGATGCGGTGTCAATGCAAATATACACTCGCGCCCTTGAGCCTTATGTTAAACAGATAGTAACCGAAATAAGAAAGCTCCTGCCTGAGATTAAATGGATATACAAAAGAGACAACATAAGAATTTCAAAGACCGGCTCTGCCGAGCTTATTTACGGCAAAAACATGCCCGATAAAATTGAGTTTTACGAGAATGGGCTCAAATTCTCTACCGATCTTGTAAATGGTCAAAAAACAGGTTTTTTTCTTGATCAAAGAACGAATAGGCATTTAATAAGAACTATAAGCAAAAACAAAAGTGTATTGAACTTATGTGGTTACACAGGAGCATTTACAGTTGCAGCAGCAGCGGGCAAAGCATCGTCAAGTTTAACTGTAGATATATCCAAACCTGCTCTTGAAGAGGCCAAAAAAAACATCGAACAAAATGGATTTTCCACAAATAAGCATAAAATTCTATCTGCTGATATGTACGAATTTTTAGATAAATGCGAGCCTAAAAGTTACGATGTAGTAATTCTGGACCCTCCTTCTATGGCCAAAAGCAGAAAAGACTCCGAAAAAGCGCTGAGAGCTTACAAAAGATTAAACCTTGCCGGAGTAAAAGCTGTAAAAAAAGGCGGGTATCTTTTTACGGCATCATGTACCAGCCAAGTATCGTGTTCAGAATTTATCGACGCTGTCCGAGACGGCATTGCAGCTTCGGGCAGACAGGCTGTTATGATACATGAGTCATACCATGACTTTGACCACCCGGTATCTCTTTCACACCCTGAGGGCAAATATCTCAAAGGTCTTCTATTGAAAATTTATTGAGCAATATATGACTAATACAATAATTGATGTAGCCGCTGCAATAGTGATAAATAAGGGCAAGTTTTTGTCCGCAAAACGTCTGGGCGGTTATTTACACAATCTCTGGGAATTCCCCGGAGGCAAGCTTGAAAAGTATGAAACAGCAAAACTGGCAGCAGAACGGGAGCTTGAGGAAGAACTCGGAATCAAAGCAGTTGCTTCTGAAACAGTTTTAGTATTGGATTACGCTTATCCCGACAAATCAGTGCGGCTTCATTTTGTTCTTTGCTCATTAGACAATAGCAAAAGCAATAATTTAGCGTTGCTTGCACAAAACCCTACAATTTCATGGTTTACACCTGAAATAGCCCCATTAAATGATTTTTGTCCGGCAGACAAACTTGCCTTAGAAAAAATTAAATGGGATACAATTTTAAAAAGTGAGGATATTGACAATGATGACTGAAAAACCCCTAATTCTGGTAATTAACCCGGGCTCTACAAGCACTAAGATTGCGATTTTTGAGGGCACAGAAATGCTTAAAGAGTTAGAGTTGACTCACACAGCAAATGAGCTTGCAAATTTCAAATCAAGTTTAGAACAACTGGACTACAGATTTGAGGCAGTTTCTAATGCTATAAAAGAAATGGGTTACAATGAATCTGATCTAAAGGCGGCAATCGGAAGGGGCGGCCCCATCAAACCTTTGCAAAGCGGCGTTTATCATGTAAGCGAAGCTTTAGTAAAAGATCTGACAACCGGTCAGGCTACCGACCACGCTTCTTTACTTGGGGGCCTAATAGCATACAAAATATCTCAGAAAAATAATATACCCGCTTATATTGCGGACCCGATTTCTGTTGATGAGTTTGAAGATGTTGCAAGAATAAGCGGTTGTCCTGAATTACCCAGAATCTCATTACTTCACGCACTTAATATAAAAGCTGTTGCGGAAGAAGTAGCACATGAAGAGGGGAAAAACCTCAATGAAGTGAATTACATTGTTGCTCATTTAGGCGGCGGTTTTTCTATCTGCCCCATGAGAAAAGGCAAACTGATTGATGCAAACAATGCTAATGACGCGGGGCCCATGTCACCCGAAAGATGCGGCACTGTACCTTTACAAGGTTTATTAAAAATGTGTTTCAGCGGTAAATATGATTATCCGACCCTAAGAAAGAAACTTATCGGCCGAGGCGGACTTGTGGCGCATGTCGGAACAGCTGATTGCCGAGAAGTAACCAAAATGATCGAAGCGGGCGACAAACATGCCGCGCTTTGTTTAGAGGCTATGGCATATCAAATAGCAAAAGAGATCGGTGCTATGGCAACTGTTTTAAAAGGCGATGTAGATAAAATCATTTTAACCGGCGGAGTTGCTTACAATAAAATTGTAGTAGATCACGTTAAAGAAAGAGTCAGCTTTATTGCGCCAATAAAAGTAAGACCCGGACAAAACGAAATGAAGGCATTGGCTATTCACGCCGTTAAAGCATTAAAATACAGTGAAATCATAAAAGAATACAAATAAGACCTAAAGGAGTTTATATGAATTTTGCCGACATCGACAAATTACTCGGGACAGAAAGAATTCCGATGGCAGTTTGTATGCCCGAAGAAGAAGACAGCATTATTGCGGCTTATGAAGCTTCGAACAGGGGCTTTGTAGAGTGTATTCTTGTTGGAAATGCAAATGTTATACATAGCTACATAGAAAAATATGCCCCGGGCTTTAACCCCGAAATAATTCACGCCGACACACCTGAGATGGCTGCTTTCAAATGCGTTGAGTTAGTCAGAAATGGTCGGGCTTCAGCGGTAATGAAAGGCAACATATCAACTCCTATTTTACTTAAAGCAGTATTAAACAGTGAAACAGGCATAAAAAAATCAAATGTTCTTTGTCATGTTTTGGTTTATGAGTGGGATAACAGCCTCAAATTCCTTACTGACGGCGGCATGATTCCCCACCCTACTCTTGAAGAAAAAATAGAGATAGTAAGCAATACGGTAGCTCTCGCACACAAGCTTGGGCTTGATGTGGTCAGAGTGGCGGCTTTATCATCGGTTGAAAAGATCAACCCTAAAATTAAGAGTACTCTTGACGCAGCTATATTATCTAAAATGGGCGAACGAGGCCAATTTGGAAAAAATTGTTTGGTCGAAGGCCCGTTGGCCTTAGACAATGCAATATCAGAAGAGTCAGCACACCACAAAGGTATTTACAATGAGGTTGTTGGCAAAGCAGACGTTTTATTGGCCCCCGACATTGATACAGGCAACATTCTCGGTAAATCTATTCTTTACTATGGAAACACTCCCACAGGCGGCATGATTATCGGAGCAAAAGTTCCTGTGATAATGCTTTCGAGGTCAGACACCATAGACGTAAGACTTAACTCTATTAAAATAGCTTTGGCTGCTGGCAAATAAACTTAAATCAAAACCGGAGCATTTATGTTTGCGAAAGTATTTACGGCATCAATTTCAGGGTATGAAGCGTTACCTGTTACTGTTGAAGCCGATAAAACATTTGGTTTGCCAAGCTTTGACTTAGTTGGACTTCCCGATGCTTCTGTTTCGGAGTCAAGACAAAGAATCAGAATGGTTCTCAACAACTCGGGTTGCAAGCCAATTAAAGGTCATATAGTCGTAAATTTAGCGCCGGCTGATTTACGCAAAGAAGGCTCCGGTTTTGATCTTCCTATTTTAACAGCTTTACTTGCAGCCGACGAGCAAATTTCGTCGACTCTGATCGACGGTTATTTGTTTGTCGGAGAGTTAGGGTTAAACGGTGAAATTAAGCATACAAAAGCTATTTTACCCATAGCGCTTATGGCTCTGCAACTTGGGTATAAAGGGCTTGTTTTGCCAAAAGCCAACTCAAAAGAAGCCCTTGTTGTGCCGGGGCTTGAAGTGGTGTCATTTGAGTACATATTTGATCTTATTGAAGCGTTTAGCGGTGTAAAACCGATTATTCCCGACAAACCCCTCCCCGAAGCCGCCACAGAGATCCATAACGATAAAAACCTTGTCGACATGTGCACAATTAAGGGGCAGAGCGCAGCAAGACGCGCAATTGAAATAGCCGCTGCGGGCGGGCATAACATCATACTTTCGGGTCCTCCCGGCTCAGGAAAAACTTTGCTTGCAAAAGCTCTTCCGACTATTATGCCTCCTTTAGAATTCACAGAAGCGCTTGAAGTCACAAGAATATACAGCGTAAAAGGCTTATTAAAGGCCGGAAGCGGCTTAATAATGAATAGGCCTTTCAGAGACCCCCACCACACTATTTCTGACGTAGCTTTAATCGGAGGCGGAAAAACTCCTGCTCCCGGGGAAGTCTCGCTTGCTCATAACGGCGTTTTGTTTCTTGATGAATTAACAGAATTCAAGAAGTCTGTAATTGAAGTTTTAAGAGAGCCTATTACATCAGGAACCGTATCTATTTCTAGAGCTGCCAGCACCTGCTCTTTTCCTTCGAGATTTCTTTTGGTGGCCGCCATGAATCCTTGTCCTTGCGGTTTTTTAACAGATCCTTCGCACGAATGCATTTGCAGCGCGGGGCAAATTCAAAAATATAAGTCAAAGATTTCCGGTCCTTTACTTGACAGAATTGATCTGCATATAAGCGTTCCGAGGTTGTCTCCCGAAGAACTGGTTGCAAAACCCAACGGCGAATCTTCTTCATCAATAAGACAGCGTGTAATAAAAGCGCGAGCGAAGCAAAAAAACAGAAACACTCATTTTCCTTTAATGTTGAATGCACATATCCCTAACAAGTTGTTGAACGATTACTGCGAACTTGATAACGATGCTAAAACCGTTTTACTTAATGCTGCTCGGAAATTTTCTCTTTCAGCGCGCGGATACGACAAAATTATCAGAATTGCGCGCACCATAGCCGATTTGAACGAAGATGAAAACATAAAGCTTCCACACATAGCCGAGGCGCTTCAATATCGGACAGCTGATTTATTCTCTTCTTGAAAAATAGTGTCTGCCATTTTTATTCTGTTGATTACGGGCGGATGAGTGTACAACCAAAAGACTCGAAAACTGTGCGGTAAAAGGTCCGATTTGTTTATTTTAGCCAGTTTAATTTGAGCATTTTTATATATTTCAGTTAATCCTGTAACTTTCAATGCAAAATAATCAGCTCTGCGTTCCATATATTGGCTTATTTGACTCTCTAAGGGTGCAAAAAACAACTGTCCCATGAAATATACCACAAAGAGGAAGGGAAGTGTTTTGGCAGCGGCAATATTTTCCAGCCCAAAAAACTCAACTGTTCTAATTTTGTCGTAAAGAAAGCAGTATAAAAACGATGCGGCTAAGGCGCCCAAGAAGCCGGTAAAGAGACCCCATGCCATATCGTTGTTTTTCCAATGACCTGCCTCGTGAGCAAAAATAAGCGCAATCTCTTCTTGAGTATGCTGCTTAAGCAAAGTATCGTATAAAACTATTCTTTTAAATGGGCCTATGCCGGTAAAATAAGCATTAGTATGTTTTGAATATCTGCTTTCATCTATAACATAAATTTCATCTGTCTGTATGCCTGCCTTTTTCGATATTTCGAGTAGCTTATCTTTTAAAGCTCCCTCTTCGAGGGGTGTTTGATTATAAAAAACAGGGGTAATTATCAAAGGCATCAAAAAAATACCGACAAAGGCTACTAAAGCCAGCAAGCAGGGCAATAACATTGGCCATTTTTGAGGAAAACATCTAATCACTGCGAAGGCCGCTAATACTACAAGGGTCTCTATGGTAATTCCAATAAAAAAACTCTTAAAATATCGAATTAGCCACGAAAAAAAGGATTGTTCGGTAAAACTCGCATAAACTTCGCGCCAATGGCCAAAAACAAAAGAGTTTGGAAAAGATAAGAGTCTGATTATGAGAAAAAACACAATTACAAATATGAAATCGTTCTCGGCGCATTTAACCCAGATTCGTTCAAAAAATCTAAGTTTTAAGGCGGCCAATAAAATTGTCATAAAAAGAATACCGTTAGCGGCTTTAAAGCGGAAAAAAAACAATGCGTAGTCTTTGCCTGAATCTATCTCTGCCTGAGAAAAATAACGCAGAATTTCCGTTTTGGCCGACATGTCGCTATTCCCGTTAAACTGGGCGTAAAGCAAAAACATGTAGAGCAAGAACCAAAACACAACAATCAGCCAAAATAATTTTTCATAACTATTTGAAAGCATTGCAATATGTTACAATTTATTATAATAATAATCAATATGGACAATTTAAGCAAAAAGCTTCTTCTTAAAACTCTTTCGACTCAAGCTCTGGGAGTTAACGCAAAGTTGCCGGCCGCGTCTGCCAAAAAAAGCAAGCCCGACAGCAATGACAAGATTAATTGTTATTTGTGCATACATTTTCACATAACCTGGGAGCGCAAGTTTCCTTATTCTTGCCGTGCACACGGTTTCAAAGGCCCTCAGATTCCGTCTGTGGTTGTTTTCACTTCTTCGGGCGAGCAGTGCCACCTTTTTACCCCCAAAAATTAACATCGTCTTATTGCATAACTTAGTAAACTATGTTAGATTAGCTAACCTTAGTTTTGCACAAATTTACTCAGAGGAATTGCAATTTGGTTTTTACTAAATGTTTCTTGGCAACCGGCCGATGTATAGTAAGAAGTTTTGAACAGTAAAGACAATAGATTGCAAGGGGGCTGTATTTTAAAATGGCAGATAACAACAGAACGCACTTTATAGGGATCGGCGGCGTTGGCATGAGTGGTTTGGCCAGCGTTTACCTAAGCAAAGGCAACCCAATTTCAGGTTCAGACATTTCGGAAAATGCACGCACAGAGCAGCTCACAAAAGACGGAGCTCATATTTACATAGGGCACAGAGCTGAAAATTTATCTCCCGACGTAACGAAAGTTGTTCTTTCAACAGCCATTAAAGCCGATAACCCCGAACTACTCGCCGCCAAAGAAAGAAACATCCCAATTTTTCATCGTTCAGACATTCTTGCCGAGCTTTTTCTTGATTCAGAGTTTGGCATAGCTGTAGCCGGCTGTCACGGTAAAACGACAGTCAGTTCTATGATCGCTACAGTTCTTAAAGTTGCAGGGAAAAAGCCGACGGCAGTTATCGGCGGACACGTAGCCGCCCTGAACAGCAATTATTCTGTCGGTGACTCAGGAATTTTTGTTGCCGAAGCTGATGAAAGCGATGCAACTTTTTTAAAGTATTATTCACAATATGGGGTTATTACAAACATTGATAATGACCACATGGATCACTATTCAAGTCTTGAAGCAATAATTAAATCTTTCGAGATATTTGCAAGCCATATTTCGCTCAACGGCGGTTTATATATTTGTGCCGACGACCCAATTACGCGAAATTTATCTTTGCCTGAGCGTTTGCGCGTTTTCACCTACGGAATAAACACCGCAGCGGATATTATGGCAAAAGACATCGCATATCATCCTTTTGGCAGCGACTTCGAACTGACAATGGGAGGACAAACCTACGGAAGAATTTCATTGCAAGTTCCGGGGCGCCATAACATTTTGAATGCCTTGCCGGTAATCGGTTTTTGTCTTGAAGCCGGTCTTTCACTGGAAAGGATCCAAGAAGGCCTGGCAGTTTTCCGCGGTGCAGGCAGAAGGTTTGAAATTAAAGGCGAATTTGACGGTGTTACAATAATTGATGATTACGGTCATCATCCAAATGAAATCAAGGCCACTTTAGAGGCTGCAACCAGTTTGGGTGCACGCAGAGTTATTGTTGTTTTCCAACCGCACAGATATTCAAGAACAATGTTCCTTTCGCAGGAATTCGGACGTTGTTTTGAAAATTGTGACAAATTATTTATAACCGATATTTATGCTGCCTCTGAAAAGCCCATTCCCGGAGTGACAAGCAAAATAATTCTTGATAACATGCCCGTTTCTAACAGACGAAAAGTCAAAATGGTTAGGAATGTAGACGACGTTAAATATCATCTTCTTAATTATGTTGAACCCGGAGATGTAATTTTCACTATTGGAGCAGGCTCTATAACACGAGTCGGCCCTGAAATTCTTGAATTCATGAAAGCACGAAGCTTAAATTACAATGCCATTACAGTCGGAACGGCTATTTAATTCGGAGTAAAAAAAATGCCTTTATTAACTACCTTGATTATGTTTACGGTTGCTGTTCTTTTATCGAGAGCCTCGGTAAATCTGGGATTTAAACTTTTAGACATTATAAAAGCAAAATACGGCGCAAGCTAAAAGCACAAAAAACGAAGCCTGCAAATAATTTACAGATTTTTTGCAGGCTTTTTTTCGTATTTTTTAAGGAGAAGTTGCGGCTTCTATATAGTTATTATTTTTCAAAAAAAACTGAACTAATATTTCGTTCACATTCTCTCTTTTTACAGCAGCAATTAAATCAGAGTATTTAGAGAAGTAATCAAACCCTTTGCCGATAATTTCATCAGTTGAATATATCGCTGCTTTATTTTTATTTGTAGCCAATTTAAAGTTAAAATTACGCACAATATAACTTTTAGCCATATTAAACTCTTCTTCTGTAAAACCGTTTTCGCAAAGTTTATCAATTTCGCCCTTTAACTCTTCTGCGGCAGATGCCAGCATATTGGGCTTAACAGAAGCAAAAGCATAAAAGTATCCTTCGTTTCCAATACTTTCATTTGCGCACCCATAAGAAAAATATAAAGATGCATCTGAGAAGCGTCGGTTTAATCTGGAATTAGGAGCTTCGAATAATATCGTTCCGGCAATATCCATTGCCGGCGATCTTGCATCCAAAGGGGAAATACTTCTTGATGCAAAAACCGCAATTGCGTGTTTTTTATTGAGTTTAAGGTCCAGTTTTTGACTTTGCTTTAACGGCGAAAATGCAGCCTGAACAGGCTCGTTACTTTGTGCCGAAGAAAACGACGACAATCGGTCATAAAGCCATGTTTTTATTTCTGAGCGATAAAAATTACCCACAAGCGAAATCACAATATTACGACCCACATAATATTTTTTATGAAAGTCTTTGACATTTTTTTGAGTTAAACTTAAAACGCTTGCATTGTCGCCCTTTACAGACCTTCCGGTGTTAGTCTTATTGAATAAATGATACAAGACATTCTTTTTTGTAAACGTAAAAATATCAGTGTTTTCCTCTTCGATTCTCTCAATAATTTTTTCTTTTGCAACGTCAAAATCCTCGTTATCAAAATTTGGTTTTTCGATCATATTCAAAATTAAGGTAAAAGCATCTGAAAAGCTTGAAGAGACACACTGAAAATCAATTGCCACATAATCTTTATTGGCGGCAATGCTGTATTCAACTCCCATGGAATTCAAAAGTTTTCCGATGCTTGTGCCGTCTTCTTCAGAAATAGATTTTTCAAGCATTTGCGCTGTTAAATTTGCTATTCCATGTTGCTTATCGGCTTCTAACAAGCTTCCTGCAGCAATTCGAACAGAGCCTGCCACAACCGGTGTATCGTGGTTTTCTTTTAATATCAGACGTATTCCGTTTTTAAGAGTAAGCATTTCAGGAAGAGCTTCAGGCGGCATGGGCACAGGCTCTATTTTTACCAGCGTTAATCTGCTGTCATGAAAAAAGCCCGACACGACCCTTTTTATATCTTCAGCTGTAACTTCCAGTATTTTTTCTGCATACAAATCAGCTTCTTCAATGGTTCCGAATATGGCGTGCATACCATAATTCATCGCTTGAAACTCGACATTTTCTCTGCGAAAATAATCTTGCGCCACTAAATTTTGCTTTATATTTTGCAATTCAGATTCGGAAATTTTACCTTCTGATATATTTTTAATTATTCTTTTAACTTCTTTAACAAATTTGTCAGATTTTCCGGGAGATGTGACCCCTCCGATTTGAAAAAGCATTGGATGAAAACTGTCATAATAGGCTGCGCCGGCAGACAAAGCAACTTTTTTGCTTTCAACTAAATTTTTCCACAAATAACTGTCTTTATTACCTCCGATCAAAGAAGCAATAACATGCAGCACATATTTATCTGCGCTTTCAGAAGCAGGAACAGGCCACCCCATTCTTACATATGTAAAGTCAACATAATCATTTAAAGACGCAAACCTGGGTGATTCTTGGGAAGGCTCCCAGGGTATTTTCGGCAAATCAACTTTTGTATTCGGCAAAGATGCGCTATATTTTGTCACTTTATCCAAGACTGTTTCTTCGTCAATATTTCCAACAATTATCAACCAGACATTAGCCGGAGTATAATAACGTTTATAATATTCTGTAATTGAATCAACAGTAATAGAATTAAGCGATTCTTCGCTTCCTAAAACAGAATTTTTATAGGGATGCACCTGAAAGGCTGTTTTTAACAAAAGTTTTTCGGCAAGACTATTTGCATTCTCTGCATTTTCAAATATTTTCGTCAGGGAACTTTCAAGCTGTTTATTTAAAACACTTTCATCAATCTTACTTTTAAACAATCCTTCTATTCCCAATTTAACCATGTCTTCAAATGAATCTTTTAATCCCGTCAGAGTATATCCGGTAAAATCAGTATTTACATAAAAGTTTCTGTTTATACCCAGCTTAGAAATTTGTAAATCAAGCTGCCCGTCTGCATAGTTATCGGTTTTACTAAACAACGAAGCGGCCAAAACACTCGAATATCCCTCTGTTTTTGAGTTTTCGGTTAATGGGCCGACTCTCACGCAAAAATTAATCGAGGTAATCGATGAAGACTTTTGAGGCTTAACAAAAATTTTCAACCCATTATCTAGGGTATAAATGCTTCCGGATAAATTCTGAGCACATAGTTGTGTACACATAAAAGCAAGCACACAAATCAATATCTTGATGAAACTTGATTTCATTTAGCGTTTTCCTTCATCTGTTATTGTAAGTATTCTACCATTTTAGTGACTTACGGCAAACTTTTTTTGTCTGTAAATCATTAATCGCTTGCCAAAAAACACAATTTAATTAGATTTAACCCATATTATCAGGAATAGTGACGATGAATCGAAGTCATAGTCGAAACGGAGCAGAAAATGAAACGAATCAGTAAATCATATTTAAGCGGCGTAATTGTTGCTATAATAGTTGTTGCATTGTTTGCAGGAGAGAACTTACTTTCATCATTAACAGCGAGCAATAATTTAGGAGATTTACCGCGAGAGTTGCGACTTTCAACCGAGCTTGGATTAATTAGTCACAATCAAAATAAATCATCTTCTTTTCTAAGAAAAAGTGTTACGGGAAAAGAATTTGCGAGCTTAACATCGAACATCATGTCTATGCTCGGCCACCCCAATTCATCTGTAAATTATCTTGTTAAATCACAAATAATAAACTCAAAGCAACTTAATTCAAAGCTTACTCGCAAAGACACATTTGAAATCCTTGCGCATCTTTGCATAGATCTCTCGCTTCACTTTCCTTTACAGTATCCAAAGGTTTCTGCGAGGAATTACAATGACTACACAATTCCCGGAAAATTTGCTGCACAGGCCGCCTACTTACAAAATCGCTTTATTGTAAATGGCTATTCGGCGAACTATTTAGGTTCCGGTCGAAATCTAACTGCCAGAGAAATGATATATTTTCTTTACAGATTTTATGAAGCAGTATCACTGGACATAATCACAGCGAGAGATAGCGCTCCCCTCTCATTTATAGACTTACCGAATGCTCATCCGATACTTCCCGGCATAAGAAATCTTTCGGCACATGGGGCTTTTGACACTTTACTGCTGAGGCCTGCTTTTGACGGAAACTCATTTATAGAAGACAGAGAAATGAAAGAAATGCTTTTTGGAATTTTGGAAAGAAAGGGTTTTACGTTTAACACCGAAAAGATAGAGAAGTTATTTGATAAAAGTAAAAGAAAGAATTACACAACTCGCAGAGAATTTTGTCTTGTATTGGAGTATTTGCTTGATACAGTCTCAAGAAATGATCTATCCGGCTTAATAAGCTACAAAGACATAAACTCAAAGAGCCGTGAGCACTCTGCTCTGGTAAAAATTGCAGGTTGCGGAATCATTATGGGATATGGTGACAAAACGTTTAGAGGGAAAGAACGGGTTACAAGATTTGAAGCAATAAACGTATTAAATAAAATTGTGAGTATTTTTTGGAAGCCTTTTAATCAAAACGACTCAGAATTGAAAGGCAATTATAAATCTTCATTTACAGGCGAATCAAACAGCAATGTAAGCCGCGATGAATTTTTAAATTTTATAGAAGTGCTTAAAGCAAAACGTGACAAAATAAGAGAAATTGTCGGGCCGGGAAAACGACCATCAAGAGAAGAATCATTCTACAAGCGAAAAGCTCAACTACTAGGCAACTCTTAATGCCACTCTGTTTCCGTAACCTAATCCGGTATTGATAAGAACTTCTTTGCGGCAAGATATAGACAGCAAGTTTGCCACATCTTTAGCTTCTTGCAAACTAACAGAGTAAAAGACGTTTTCAACTGCGAAACTGCTGGCTCCGGATCTTTTAATATAGGCTTTAATAACCCAAACACCCATAGTTGAGCTGCAAAGCCTTTCAGAAGACCTTGTCAGTTCAAACTTAAGTATTTCGTCAAAATGAATTGTTGCAACCCTGTAGCACAACTGGCAAGACTCTTCCAATTCAATTTTTTTGAGGACTTTATCAATTATGACGCACTTTTTGTTTGTTGATAACACAAATCCGATTAATACGAATATTACGGAAACTCCCAGACTGAAAAAACAAAAATTTCTCATGGCTTCAAAAAATTTGCTTAAAAGCATAAAACAGCAAATACCCATGCCGGCAAGAATGAATATCACCCCAAGAACTCGCTCTGCTCTTGAAGTTCTGAAAGTAATAAGATCTTGCTCTCGATCTTGAACTTTCATAATATTCAAAGCGTTGATTAAAGACATTTGCACTCACCCGATGATTTCATATTTTTTCGAACACAAAACTTTTTTTAATTTCAATTGGAATAGGTGGATAATATCAAATAATTATTGTTCAAGTCAAGGCTTTTTATCAGGGTTTGAGGCGTACACACCGACTCACCGTACTAATCGTACTTTACGGACAAAAATATTTGCTATGTACGACTCAAACCAAGACACAATAAGAGCGAGCACGCCTTTTTTAACAGAAAAAAAACCACAAAACGCTTAAAAACGCCATTCTCACGCACAAAAAAGGGGGAGTTATTCTTCGCAATAATTAGTAATATTTATAAAATCCAATTCAGTCAAAACTTTATATCCATTTTTCATGAGCAAAAAACAAGTTAAGCCGGCCCCGGGAATAAGGCGCCCGGAAAAAGTGCCGTCGTACACACTATCCTTCCCGCATGAGGGGCTTCGACTCTTCAAAACAGCAAATTCGACATGCAAGAGTTTTGCTAATCTGAGCACTTCTTCGGCTCCCTTAACAAAATTATGTGTAACATCAACCCCCTTGTTGCTAATAATCTTCGCTGAAAAGCGATAAACATTATCGGCAAGACCGGTCAGTTCTGAGGGGTTACGAGGAGTTGAAAGACCGCCAAGCTGCTCAGGACAAACCGGAATTACTTCATAAAAATCAAATACTTTGTTCCAAAAACTTGGGTTTTCAGAATATTCTTTTGCGCATGCCCCCTTGTAGTTACATTCAAAACCAAGGAGGCAAGCACTGACAAGAATTCTTTTTTTCATTAGTTACCGCCGACAGGTTTTTCCTCTTTCGGTGATGGGGTCAAGATGATTGATTTATCAAGCCCGCTTTCAGCTTTAGGTTCTTCTGATATTAAAGCGGTAACCGAAGCAACGTTAACATTTGTTGTCTTAGAAATACCTTTAGTTATCTTTCTTGCGCTTGCAATATCATTTTGATTAATGATATCGGGCAAACTGTTATAAACATTAAGCATAGCAGGCCCGATGAGAATTACCGACAAACTTGGAAAGACACAAAAAACAAGAGGAATCAAAAGCTTAACCGGAAGCTTGTTGACTCTGGTTTCTGTTTGTATCATTCGTTGATGTCTCATTTGTTCTGCCTGAACCCTAAGTGTCGGCCCAATATCGGCTCCAAGTTTTTGTGCTTGAACGAGTGCGCTGACGAATGAAAAGAAAGATAGCACTCTGACTCTTTCGGCCATATCAGAGAGAGCTTCTTCCATGCTTTTACCAACCTTTATATCTGCCAAGAACATTTTAAATTCTACTATAATGTCAGTGTTTTGCGATTTCTCGACAATTTTTGCTATACCGCCGGTTAAATCAAGGCCGGCTTCAATCGCCAATGAAAGCAAGTCAATAATAAAGGGCAGCTCAAACTCAATATTCTGTTGTCTGCGCCTTATTAAATGAGCTAAGTAAATTCTTGGTAAGCGGAATCCGACCGGAACCAAAAAACACAACACCAAATAGCCGAAAATATCTAAGGGGGGCTTTACAAATATAAACATTGAAAGCATAAATAAAATTGAACACAATTCTCGCGCCGCAAGGAACTCTTCGGGCGTCATCTTAATCGAAAATTTAGAAGCGGAAAGCAAAAATTTAGCTTCGCTGTGCATTCTTGCCACAAATGAAGGGCTTAAAATTTTATTAAACATTATAAAAGGTTTAAGCACGACTTTCGCTTTTTTCCATTTATCATAATCTTGCTCAACAGACTGATTTTTGGCAATCATTACGTCTTCTGCTTCGGGCAAAATTGACGATGTCATTCTGTTAATAACAAAAATACCGAATAAGGCTAGCAAAACGGATAAACCAAGAGCAATTTGCCCGGGCAAAGATGCAAACATGGGAGCTAAGTAGGCAGGATGAAACATCCAGATAATGCCTGCTATACCAACGGGCAAGATGCCGACCAGATTACCTGAGAGTCTTGCATGTGCTGTTCCGGCAATAATTTTGCCCATGATTCTTTTTCTTTCAATTACCGTTGAAACAATTTGAGCATAAAGATCTTCAAGACTTCCGCCGGTTTCTTGTTGGAAAATAGTTGCATTGACCGCGAGATGCAAATCAGGGCTGTTAACTCTTTTTGCAAGATTTGTTAAAGCTTCTACTATGGAAACGCCCAATCGGCGTTCTTGAATCACGGTTCTGAATTCATTACAAATAGGAGGCGGTGTAGACACAGCCACAAGTTCAAATGACTGATCAAGGTTTCGCCCCGCCTTTAAGCAAGAACTTATCATAAGCAAAACCTCTATAAGCTGGTCTTCAATTGTTGTACCAATAATATTATTAGAAAAATTAGTTTGGTTATCAACCTCACCCTTGTCTTTATCGTATTTTAAGGTTAAATCCATTTTTTCTTCTATGAAAAAATAAATTCCGAGTAAGATTCCTATAACTGCAAGAACTTTTAAAAGAGGCAAAATTGTCATTTGGCTTTTCCTTTTGCTTTTTCAGTTTTATGTTTTTTTGAATGAACTTCAGGTACGTCTTCTGAAGATTCTTCAGGAGTTGTTTCAATAACTTGAAACAAAGCGGAATATTTTTCTCTTATATCAGCTGACATGTTCTGAATAAACTCGGGAATGATTCCGGTGGGGAGGATATCACCAACAACACGGCCATCATTTCCTATCCATTTTTTCTCAAATTTAAAAATAGTTTGCGTTTGTATTATATTGTCTTTGATCCCCGTTACTTCAACTATTTCGAGAATCCTCCTTTTACCGTCAGCCAATCTGCCGTTTTGCACAATAATATTTACAGAGCTTGCAATTTGCTCTCTTATAGCTCTAAGCGGCAAGTCAACTCCACCCATAAGCACCATGGTTTCTAACCTGGCGACAGCGTCGCGGGGGGTATTGGCATGCAAAGTTGTCAAAGAACCGTCATGGCCGGTGTTCATTGCCTGCAACATGTCTATAGCTTCACCGCCTCGGCATTCTCCGATAATTATTCTGTCGGGTCTCATTCTAAGGGCATTTCTGACTAAGTCTCTTATGGTCACCTGATTTTTTGCTTCGGTACCTTGCTGTCTTGATTCGAGACGGCCAAGATTGACCTGATTAAGCTTCAGCTCGGCCGAATCTTCGATACAAATAACTCTTTCTGTGGGGTAAATAAAGTTAGACAGTACATTTAAGAGAGTCGTTTTACCCGAGCTTGCCCCTCCCGATACCACAATATTTTTCTTCATATGTACACATAGTTTCAAAAACTCCGCAACTTCTGACGTGGCACTTTTAAAGCGAAATACCAAGTCATCCATTGTGTATGGTACACGAGAGAATTTTCTGATGGTTATCATCGGGCCGGACAAAGAAAGCGGTGGAATTATGGCGTGCACACGAGAACCATCAAGCAATCTCGCATCAACATATGGAGTTTTTTCGTTCACAGTTCGGCCAACGGGCCTTAAAATTCTTTCAATAACGGTTCTGACGTGTTGTTCATTAGCAAACTGCCTGACAGTGAGCTGTAATCGACCATGTTTTTCTATAAAAATCTTGTCAGGGCCATTCACCATAATTTCGTCCACATCGTCATCACGCATAAAGTCCTCAAGAGGACCTAAGCCAAGAATCTCGTCCACAAGGAATTTTTTAATTTCGAAAACAGCGTTCACTCCTGCCGAAGGGGGCGGAGGGTCGTTTTCTAGGGCGGCATCTATACGCTTTTCGACTATTTCTCTCAGTTCTACATCAGAGAGGCCGAATCTTTTTTCGAGATCAGCTATAACCTCTTGTTGCTTTCTTTTTCTGTAGTCGATTATATCGCTTGTTAATGTTTCTCTTTCTTGTATGCCAAATACTGTTGCTCCGCCCTGAGCCTCTTTTTGTAATAGTCTTCCCAATAATGAGTCGATGCTCTCGTCGAATTTTTCTTTTTCTTTGGGGGTATTTGCAATTGGCAACTTATGAACGGGTTTCAGTTCATCTTGCTCAGCTTTGTCATCAGGCTGTGCATAGTTTTTTAACCAAAGCAACTTTTTCTTTAGTTCGCAACGAAGTTCAATTTCTCGTTCAAATTGTTTTGTATAGGCCGAATAAGGTGCTTGCGAAGAATACAAATACATAATTATATCGGCTCTGGAGAGCATGTAAACAGGCAAGGGAGAAAGCTGAAAAAGAGCGTCGACGACGATATAACCATCAAGTTCGTCTATTAAGGAAACAAAATGATTAAAAGCATCTGAGAGATCGCTTTCATTGAGTTGAAATCCGGGTTGCAAAGATTCAGAGTCTTTAACTGCCGAAAATGGTATGTAGTAAACTCCGTTTGAGTGGGCAAACAATCTTGGCAAAGCTTTAGCCGTCAAAACAGCCCAATTGCTTTTATAATAATCTAAGAAGGTATTTTTGCCGGAAAAATCGATTCCGTTAAGAGATGCAATGCCTGATGGTCTAAGCATGTTAAATTCTACCAGCGCAACAGGGCGCCCTGTTTTTTTATGAAGAGCCCGGGCGAATTCCGCAGAAATAAAGGTTTTGCCGATACCGCCCTGAAAGCTTGTTATAAAAAAAGTTCTTGCTGTCTTTTTTTTCATTCTCATGCCTCTAATTTATACATGCAATCAGGATATCAATAATTAAAAAAATCGTCAATCGTAATTAACTTATTTTAAAGTTAACCTATTTTACAGTTATGTCGCTAAAAAGAATTGCTCAATATGTTTTGATGATGTAGTATTTATAAAAAAGTTGCGAACAGAATAAATGAACAATATTATTTCAGTAGAGAATTTAACGAAATCATACGGCGATAAGCAGGTTGTTAAAGGTATATCCTTTAATGTGAGCGAGTGCGAAATTTTTGGTTTTCTTGGGCCTAACGGTGCCGGCAAAACCACAACCATACGCATGATGATCGGCGAAATCGGCGCCGATTCGGGCAAGATTGAAATAGCCGGGTTAAAAGTTCCCAAAGACATGGCGCAGCTCAAAACAATCGTTGGCGTTGTACCTGATTTTCAAAATATTTACGACCGCCTGAGTGTAAGAGCGAACCTGGAATTTTTTGCATCGCTTAATTCAATTTCAAAAACTGAAGTTGACAGAGTTTTAGATGAAGTTTTTCTCACCGAGCACCAGCAGAAGGCATGCAAGAACCTAAGCAGAGGCTTAAGGCAGAGGACTTTGATTGCCAGAGCCCTTTTGCACAAACCTAAAGTGTTTTTCTTAGACGAGCCTACAAGCGCCCTTGACCCTATGTCAGCCAAACTTATAAGAGAGCTCATACTTAAGCTGAAAAACAATGGCACAACGGTTTTTTTGACCACGCACTACATGGAAGAAGCAGATTTGCTGTGCGATAAAATAGCAATAATGAACCAGGGCAATATTGTTGCTTCGGGCTCTCCTCAAGGGTTAAAAGACAAAATCGGCCGCAAAGCGGTAATATACGAATACAATGTAGACGGCGAAATGCAAAAAGTTGAGTTTTCGCTTTCTACAAAAGAAGACCGTGAAAAGCTTGCCGCACTTCTCAGAGAACATGAACCCATAAAAATTCATACTCAAGAAGCGACACTCGAAGAAGTTTTTTTGAGTGTAACAGGCGATAAATGGAACAACAGTAAAGAGAATAATCAATGAAAATCAGGTCGGTCTTGGCAATTTTAAAAAAGGATATTCTCGACGGAACAAAAAACTATCACATTGTATTAATGGTTTTAACTCCGATTATTTTGTCTTTGCTATTTAGCAAGCTGCTTACGCAAGGACAAAGCAGCGAAGGCAACATGCCTGAATTCGGATTTATATCAAGCCCTCAGCAGCCTTTAATCGAAATGCTTCTGGATAAAGGCATGAAAAACAAAATTCAATTTTACCAAGACCGCGATTCGTTAGAAGCCGCTCTATTAGACGGAAAAGTTAAATTTGGCGTAATTTTACCTGAAATAATATCTGAAAATTCTGCGCCCGATAAATTAAAAAAAACAGTTATACTTATTTACCCGCCTTCTATACCCGAATTCGCGGCAGATGCTTTGAAAAACAGCATAGAAAGTATGTTCAGAGAACAGCTTCATATTCCGGTTCCTCCCCTGCCCTTTCAACTGAAAATGGAACCTTTGGCAAGCAATAGCGGCAGTGGCGGAGGCATGTCCGATAACATTTTTCCCATGTTAATATTGATGGCAATCGGAGCAATCGGATTTTTGGCATTGCCCATGTCTATTGTCGAAGAACGGGAAAAGGGAACTCTCAACGCAATATTTTTAACTCCGATAACTCCGGCTGAATTTATTGTGGGAAAGTCACTTTTCAGTTTTATTTTAATAGGGATAACAATAGTTTTAATACTGACTTTAAATGGTAAATGGAATGATAATTCTCATTATCTTTTTTTAGTTTCTATGACAGGCGCGTTAATGACGATATTTGCCGGATTGATAATAGCTAATTTTGCTCAGTCGCAGGGTTCTGTAAACTCAGTCGGAACAATATTGTTTTTGATTTTTCAAATGATCCCGACACTGCAATATGCGGGAGACGCTATCGCCAAACTGGCGCCTTTTGTACCCTCAACATACATTTTTTCGGGAATCAAAAAAACTTTATTCTTTGATATCAGCAAAATCAGCATAAATTTTGATCTGACGATGGTGTTTTGCTTTACTTTGGTTTTATATCTTATCGCTTATTTTGTTTACAAACTCAAAAAAGCAGATAAGTAAGCATGATTATTGAAAAAGACCGACAAATCTGATAATCTGAATCTAGTTTAAAAATGAGGCTTTTTTTGTGAAATATCTTGTGTTCGATGAAATTATAAGAGATCTTCTTGTTTATTTGAAGGGTCAGGTTCCTTTATTGAAAAATAGAGAAAACTCTGCCGACACCGTATCTCTGATAGCTGAAATAACCACCGCTTTACGCAGCTCGGTAGATAAGCTTGAAGAAGCTTCTTACGACAACATTTCAGTCGAAAAAGAAGTCAAAGCGCTTAATGACAAGATAACCTCTCTGACAGAGCAAAACACAAAGATAAAAAATGATTTAACAGAAAAGTCTGAACATTTAAAAGAAGCGTTAAAAGATGTTTCTGCAAAATCAGACGAATTGGCCGAAGAAAAGCAATTAAACAAAAAGCTTTTAAAAGACTTAGACAATCTGAAAACAGACTTAGATAAAGCAAAAGAAGCGGACTCATCGAAAGACATTGAAATACTCGAAAGTCAGCTTTCCGATGTAAAAGACACTCTTGCAAATTCAGAAGCAAAATGCAAAAAGTTTAAGGAAGAAGCTTCGGCGAAAGAACTTGAACTTACTCATGTAAAAAAATTGCTTGAAGAGTCTGAAAACCTCGAAAACCGGCCCGAATTCACCGCATTAAAGAGTCAATTAGCTGAATTCGAAAAAACTCGTGCTGAAAACAGAGATTTAAAAGTTAAAGTTTCTATATTAGAGCAAGAGCTTGCTTCAAACAAAGTCACTCAAGAATCTTTGGCAGAGGCTAATGAGGTCAGAACACACAATATTAAACTTGAAGAAGAACTTTCTAACACACAAAAAATAGTTCTGATGCTGCGCGAAAAAGTATCTCAACTGTCTGAGACAGAAAACGAAAAAATTAAACTAAAACAACAGATTTCTGATCTTGAAGACACCCTTAAAACAGTTATGAAGTCTCATGAAGAGACCTTAAATAAATACAAAGATAAATTTGCACTCACATCAGAAGATTGTGTAAATGTTTTTGAAGCACTCACGATGGCAGAGAGCAGACTTGAACACAGCGTTGAAAATAAAGATTTGTATAAAAAAGTTTGTGACACTCTCATTTTGTTCAAAAAGACCAATGCAATTCAGCAAATTTTATCAATCGGACAGATTTTTGATACAGACTTGCACCGCGTAGTGAAAACATACAAATCGGATCTGCTTCCCGACGGAATTATAGTAAAAGAAGAAAACCCGGGCTTTATTTGTGGTGATCGTTTGATTCAGAAGGCAAAAGTTTGCATCTCAAAATCTAAGTTTGTTTGCTCTGACTGTTCAAATCTCTGCAGACCGCAAGAATTCTTTTGTCCTAAATGCGGACTCGAATTAACCTCTCCGGACGGAGCCAGCAAAAGGCTTCTAACGCCCCTTCCCAATGACATAAAAATTGCGATACCGTTAATAGACAAACTTGTAAAACAAGGCAACTTAAAGGGTGCCAAAACATATCTTGAGGCTGTTGCCAAGGAACATCCGGCAAACCCCGACATAGAAAAACGCCAAACGCTTCTCGCAATGACCGAAAAAGCTAGCCAAAGCTAAGGTCGCGAATCAAAAAGATAAACCTTCATGTTTGCCGTCGGATTCTCTAATTTAACTTCGGCAATACCGTTCGCTTTGGGCATGGCAATAAAACCGCGCACGCCATAAGGTTTAAGAGAAATTGTGGGCGACAGAACAGCTCCGACATAGTTGAACCCGGGCAAGGTAACCCCGTTATATGTGCCTTTGAGGTTAAAGCCGTTAATGCCGTATGCTTCGTTTGATGCGGAGCCGTGATTGTTAATGTAAAGCGAAAGCCCCCAGCGAGCCAAAGTGAGCTCAAAATCTTCGTCTGTAACGCTTTCGATATTGCTTTTGCCCACCTTTGAGCTTTGAACCAGGGCGCGGGTCACATCTCGAGAGAGTGTCTTATAGCGACCTTCATGGGTTAAAAACTTTGCGAACAAATAAGAGAGTCCGTAGCTGTTAAGGCCTGACCAGTCGGTCAGAGAGAGATTATCAAAGTTCATCTGAGACTCTTTAATAAGGTTAACAGTATTAGCATCGCCATGAGGGATTCCGAAGCCGGTGATTTCTTCGGCGTATTTTGACATGGCTTCATTCAGCCAGTCTTCTTCATAGACGCCGTTATTGTTCTTATGGTAATAGTTAATCATGTGCTGCATTTCGTGGGCAATTGTTCCGTAGCGCGTTATCGAATTATCGATATCAGCGTTCATGTAGATAATTTTTCTTTCGTTGCTATTTTTCAAAAACTGATTAAATGGATTTCTGTCATACAAATCAACGTAATAAAAATAGCCTAATATATCAGTTTGCAAATTATCTGTGAGCAAAATGGCGGTGCGTGGTTCTCCGTTGGGGCCGGCGACGGGGCCATTGCCAAATGCGTCAGAGAGGGCCGGATAAATGTTATCTTCGCATCTCGCACGCATTTCAGAGAAAAAGGCGGCCGACAAAGAAGTTACAGTAGTATCTCTGAATATTATAAAGTTATCTGAGACAGCCATGCATTCAGCTTCTATAACACCGGGCGAAGCTACCACTTCAGAGTCATCAAGCAAAATAAAGGAGTCAGTTTCGCCGACACTTATTGTCGAGCCTCTCGTAACAGAGGAAGACCTTGATTGATTTGCGCCTGATACTGCCTGTGGGAACTGCTGAACGCCAAATTCTTTTTCGAGGTATCTAAATTTTGAATGAGAGTCGTATTTTTCTATGCCGGCCGGAGTCACAGAGCCCTTAATGACTACATTAGCGCCGGCTGAGCCGGCCACGGCAAGACCGTAAAGATTTTTGCCCGAAGATAAGCCCGAAACAGTTATAGTTTTATTTTCTGACGAAAGCACGCTTACGGGGAAGCCCGCGCTTTTGTAACCTGTCGGAACAGGCAAGTCAGATCTCACTGTAAAGGTGTATGAACCGCCCTGCGACATTGTATTACCGCTTAAATCTTTTATTGAGTTGCCTGCAATTATAAACTTGTTGTAGCTTCCGGGGAGCCATTGCTCGGTAGGCATAAAGCTGACCGTTGAAGCGTTTTCCCATACCCAGGAGCCCGGTTTATCGGGGGCAAAAGAGAAGCCGGCAACTGCGATGGCTTGTTCAACCGGTTCGCTGAAAACAACTCTGACCGAATCGCCCTGATCGACGTTAACTGCGTCATTGGCGGGAAAAACGCTGACTATATAAGGCGGAGTATTGTCAATAACGCCGGTTCCTTTAACCCAAAACGTAAATACATCCGAATAAGTTTGCCCGCCCGCCGAATCTTTTGCCAATACCTGCCAGTAATGGAGGGCCCCAAGGGTGAGATCGTCTGTGGGGGTCCAATTTTTAGCGCTGATGTTTGAAGCAACTAAGTTTTCAAGCTCGAAAGATGAAGAAGTTGAAACATAAAGGTCATAGGTGAGCATATCGCCGTCAGGGTCTGAACATTCCCAGGCTATTACGGGGCGCGAAGCAGCGTTTGTGCTGCCCGGCACAGGCGAAACCGCACTCGGTTTTGTTGGGTTGCTATTTTCTGAAGATGTTGTGGTAAAACTCCATATCGGTGCATCGTCATTTGTCGCGCCGTATGGGTCTCTGGCTATTATCTGCCAAAAATATTTGGTATTTTTACCGAGGCCGGAATTATGAATATAGTAAGTCTCGCCTTGAGAAGCAGAGACTTTTTGCAAGGGCTGTGATGTGCCAAAATACACATCAAAGACCAGCGAATCGCCGTCGGGGTCAGTGGCTTCCCATTGTAATGCCGAGCCTAACGAAACGCTAATGGCATCGTTAAGGGGCAAAATTGCAATTGGAGTGTTTGGTTTTCTGTTTGCGGGGCTTTGCGTAGTAAAAGACCAAACCGGGCTGACCTTTTCTTTACCTCTATTATCGCTTGCGATGATTTGCCAGTAATATTTTGTAGCTAAGTCAAGCCCCGAAATTTTAAGCTTGGTTTGGTTGGTTTTGCCTTTTGAAAGCAAACTATCGGCGGTTTTGCCAAGCAAAAGCTCATAAGTTAGAGTATCAGTCTCATCGGGGTCTCCGCCTGTCCAGGAAAAAACTATTTCGGTAGCTTGCCCCGTTGAATTGTCTATTGGCATAGTATTTACGGGAGTATAAGGATAATTGTTGTTTAAATCACCTGTTTTGAATTTCCATATGGGGGAATTAGTCGAAGCGGCCAATTCGTCTCTCGCTATTATCTGCCAGTTATAGTTTGTATAAGGGGTCAGGTTCGCAACGGTAAAGCTTGGTTTAGTCAGATTTTGCCCAACAAGAGTCAATTCTGTGCCTAAAACCGAGAGCAACACATCGTATTTGAGCTTATCGCCATCGGGGTCAGAGCAAGCCCATCTAAGATCTATCTGCCCGCCTTGCCCTTCCGCGTTATTTGCGGGGCTTGGTTCTGAGGGAGTTAAAGGAGCTCTGTTATTAGCATTAGTCGGGTTACTGCTGCTTTTATAAACATCAAGTTTTAAAACTGCGCGGCTTTGAGCTTTTTCAGGGTCAGTTGCAAATAGCGTTATTAAAACGGTGCCGGTTGCGGAAGGGGCGGTATAAACCGTGTTAGCACCCTTTTCGTTTGTAAATTTTCCGTAATCGGCCTGCCATTGCCATTCAATTACATCGCCGTCAGGGTCAAGGCCTGAGGCGGTGAGGGCCATCATTTCATTTGTGCCGATCTCTTTTGAATCGTGTATTATTTCGGCAATCGGAGCGCGGTTTCCGGTAACAGAAGTAAGAGGGGTCATTTTCACATAAATTTCTGCTTTACTGCTGTCTTTAAAGCTTAAAATAAAATTTAAAGGTTTATAACCGATCGCGCTGATTTTAACTTCTTCACCGTTTAAAGAGTCGGGAAAAGGCCCTAAGTTAGCGAATCCGTTTATTGTTTTTTCGGTGAAACCCCAAACAGAAACATCTGCAAAAACCGGTTGCCCCGTTAACACGTCGCTAACGTGAACTTGCACAGAATGCTTTGCCTCTGCCAAACGTATGTTTGACGAGAGTATCATGGTTTCGTAATTTCCGTCGAGAAAGAATGGCGCAGAACGCTGTCTGTATGAAGAGCCCGCGAAATCGACATAGGCGACAAATCTTTGTTGACCGACCGGAACAGCCTGCATGAAAAAATTGCCCTCGGCATCTGTTTGAGAAGAAACAGAGGGGTCGCTTTCGACAAAAACTCTTACGCCTTCTAATGTCGGCAATGCCAAAGCAGTTCGAACAGATTGGGCATTGTATGAAGGCGACAATATTTTACCCTTAACATTTACTTTTTGAGCCGAAGAAGGGAGATTATTATTTTGCCAGTCGGAAAGCCCGCCGTCACCTGCCGAACAGCCCACAAAAATGACAGACACGATAAAAACAAGCAACAAAATATATTTTATTTGAAACAGATTATTATACTTCTTCATTTACCACTACTATGACGTTAAGATATTCAAACGTAATATATCATATTGCAAAGCTTAAATACAGAGTCTAAATTATTTAGTCGCAATTACATCACTTATCAAATCAATATTGCCTTGAGAAGTGTCGCGCATTTCCTGAAGAGTAATTTTGGCTTCACCTTGGTTAATAAGAGATTTTGCTGCATTGTAAATTTCTACTTCATCGTCTTCTTCGCCAAATTCACCCATCCAGGCCAGGTCGATATTGTCATAAGCTGCCCTAAGGGCCTCTGCTCTTTCTCTGCCCTCATTGTCACTCTGAACGTTGACTTGTGCTCCTGAACCATCCACATAAGAAAAAGACGAATCTCCGGTAGCCACGTCAATATTCAAAGTTGGTTTTTCGGGCGCTTCTGTTTCATTTTTTTCAGCTTGCTCGCACATGATTTCATAAGCCCCGTTAAGGCTTCTGTCTTGAATTTTCATTTCATAAGCCTCTTTATAAATCTTCTTTTGCTCTTCAGTCATGCTTGAATAATTTGAAATTGAATTTCCCAAAAATTCATTTTCTTTAGTTTGAACAAAAGACTTCATTTTATCTACAGTTTCTCTGGTTGCAGACACAGTGGAAGCTTTTGCGAGATCTGATCTCCAACCTCTTACCTTTTCGCCGTCGGATTCACTCCAAAAAGCCAAAAAATCACCCGTCTTCGATAAAAAAGACTCGCCTGTATCGGTTCCCTCGATACCTTTCTTAAGGTCATTCAGCGAACTTTCGGCCTGTGCCAGAAGGTCGTTTTGATTTGCCAAAAGCCCTTCAAGCTGCTCTTTATCAAGCATAGAGAGTTGTTCTTCGGTAAAAGCAGACCCAAAACTAAAAAGAGCGTCTTGTGACGAATCTTTAACTACGATTTTATTCAAATCTTCTTTGGTTAAATCAAAATTTGATTTATAAGTTTTATTCGTCTTTTTCATATATTCATCGCGCATTACAACGGAAGTTTTCTCAACGTGAAACATTTCTGTTCCCAGTCCTTCCACAATTATTTTTCCGGCTAAACTAATGTCAAGCTGAGCTTCACGCCCTGCCCTAAAATCTTCGTCAGTCGCCTCTAACGAACCTGCCGACAAATTAGCCTCGTCTACCGCTTTTTGAATTTTCATTGAATCTACGTGTGCCGACAAAATTTTCATACCATTGGTGGTTGAGCGGGTCAAAATGCCATTCAGCAAAGAATACCCGATTTTTTCCGTTGAATCTTGTGCCAGTTTTCCGTCTTGTGTCTCCGCAAATTTTTCGAATTCAATTTTAAAGGAAGTACCCGCCGGGTTTTCGTCAGTAAGTTCGAAAGTGTCTGCTTTTATCGACTTAAAGTCATTTTGAATATAATTAGTGCTGTTTCTTAGTTCGTGCTGCAATTTTTGTTTTGCATTCGAAATTGAAATATGCCTCGAAACTTGCGTCCAAATGCCATAAACACCGCCCAAAACGATAGTTGACAGAAAAACTGCAACCATTATTTCAACTAAGGTAAAACCCTGTTTTTTCATTTTATCCCCCCCTAACCCTAAATCGCCTCAGAATTGTAATATGCATTTCCGCATTTTACAGACCTAAGCGGTGAATCAGGGTTATCTTTGTTCCCCCGCTCCCGCCAAAAAATCTCAACTTCGAACCAAACTTCAACTATTTGTTCCAAATCATTCTTTTTTGCTTTTAAAAAGGCCTTACAACCATAATCCTTCAAAAAATCTTTGCTGTCATTAAAAAAGCTTTCTATACTTTTACCCGTTTCTTTGTAAAATTGCGGATGTATATCGAAACTGTTTCCGCTTGCCAAGTCGCTGTAATGCCGCTGATAGACCTTAAAAGGCACGTGTTTGCACTCTTCGATCAGCTCTTGCGCCAATCTTGCCGCCTTTGCCACATGCCCCACTTTAGTTGTTGAAACCGCGCCAAAATCTACCAGTCTCAATATCGGTATAAAGGCTATAGCCAAAATAGCGGCCGCAATGACTATCTCTAAGAGAGTAACCCCAAGTCTCTTCATTCTACCCTCCAAGAAGCCCAACTGGGACTAAACGAAATATGATAACGATTCGGGTCGTATTTTCCTCTTTCGGGGTGCAGGCTTCCGAGTGAAGATCTGACCCGGGAAGAAACATATTCCACAACTACTGTACCACCCATAGAGGCCTTATTAAACTGATTAGTCACCCAGTTGCCAACAATTCGAATACTCGAGTTGGCGTGACAATAGATGCCTTTTTCTGTGTATAAAGACCCTTCGAGTTCTATTTGTTTATTGCCCTGCAAAGAAATCAAAGCACCGTTTCGGCTCATAAGGGTAAACACGGTTTTTTCCTCTTCGTTGCGGTCTAATGCTCTTATACTGTTTGCAATGTAAATATTACCGCTGCAAACTATCATGCCTTTTCCCACAACATAAAAATCAGAATTGGCAGAGAATTCTTGGCCGGGTTCGGGAGACCCGAGCGAGCCTGAAATATATGTTATTCCGTTTAACACAAAAACGTTTTTACCGTTAACTGTTGTCATTCTGTTTGGTAAATCGTCTATGAAGGCCTGTCCGGATTCGTAATAGTAGCTGGCTTTTTTAACATATTGTTCGGGGGTATACAAATTTGGCGGCATGTTTTGAATTTGTGCCGGGTCGTAGGAGTAGGTCTTTTTATCGGGGTTTCCGCTTGCATCGTTTGCCTTTAACGGAACCAAATTATAATCGTATTTTGTCAACACTTCTTGGGCATACCAAATTGGCACTACAATAGGCGGGGGCGGCAGTAAATAAGGCGGAATAGGCAGCAGCGGCAGTCTGTCGGTGGGTTTCATGCCAACAATGCACATTCGCCATTGTCTGTATCCCTTCATTACGTTGCCTTCGATTTCTCGTGTCAAAGTGGGGTGCAAGCCTGCGGCGCCAAATAAATGCGTTTTATTGGCACCTGTGCCTGTGGTTGGAATAGGATACAGCCAATTGGAAGTGCCCATATGAGGCATTTCCCACTTTTGGAAACAATCGGGGACAGAACAAATGCCCTGATTTAAAGGCACGGCTGCGACCAGCGGTTTCAGCGCTAATGTAGCGGCTAACGCAATAACATTCGTACTCATTTTCCCCACATCGGGAATAAGATTAAGATTTGAGGCACTTGCAAACTTTTTCAAATAGTCTTTGGGCCCCTTAATTTCAGGCTCTTTCATCACCGAGGCGTTCGAGACTCCATATTGGCCGATTGGCGCATCTTTTCCGAACACCGGAGCAACGGTGCCGTCATTTGTTGAAGGCCCTTTGAGGCTCACCGGCACAGGGGCTTCTTCTGATGTGGTTCTTTTTGTAACTTCTGCGTTGATGTTGTATTTTGCGCCAACCACGGCCATGCTCGTTGCGGGAGCGACAATCAGAGTTGCTTCAAGGCCTTGAAGTATATTTTTGATGAATCCGCTGTCGTCACCGGCAACTTTTGGGGCGTTCCAGTCGCCCATCAAACCGGCGTTGCATATAAGCGGCCGGCTGCCGTCGTCGGTGTTATCAATGTAGTTCACGCGTATCAGACCGGGAAACTCGCGTTTGGCAACATCTTCATCGCTCAGCGAAGATGTTCCGGTAAAAACTTCTTTAACCTTTGAGAGCGAGCCGGTGTAGTCGAAATTATTAACAAGAAAAGTGCCGCCGTAATTGTTAAACTGAATATAGTCGTTTTTAAGATTTGCGATAAAAAAACTGTACATTGGCGCAATCGGCTCACAATCAGCAACTTTGAAATCTTTAATGGCCGAAACGGCGCGGCGTGAGGTGTAGCCGTCGTTATAAGTTATTTTTGCCTCGCAGCTCAGCTTAATTTGGCCGTATTTTTCGATATATTGTTCATCTACGCCGGTGTTTATGTTGGTTCCCGAAGGCCACATTGCCGAAACATTCGAAGGCATAGCGACTTTGTCCATGGGCACTTCGATCGGGTAAATCTTTTTGCCGTCTCTGCTGATAATGTGGTTTAAAAGGGCATCTGCCATAAAATCAAATGAGGTCAACTCTTTAAAGCTGCGCTCTTGCCCCAAAATGTTCATACTAGGCATAAGATTATCAACGATATTTACCACATTGATGTCAATAAGCTTAAAGCCCATTATCTCAATGGGAACAGAGAAATTTAGCCATGTCAGATCATTGGGAAAACCGATTTCAAGAGCCGAATAGCCGTTGCCGTCAAGAAAGCTTTTTACATCGGGGCGCAGGTTCCAGGGAATATCCACGCCGGGCACTTTAAAATCGCTGTAATCATTGCCCGGTGCCAACCTGTAAGCTTTTTCGACCACAACTTTAACTGTAACGTCATAATCTTTAATGCCTTTATCGGTTCTGTCGTCTGTTGTCATGTAGTAGACCATTTTATCGAGATCATTATTGTCGGCACCGGCTTGCAAATCGGCTTTTGTGAGTATGATTTCTTTAAGTGTTTTTTCGGGCAAGGCAAGTTGTTCATCTCCGCCCAGACTTCCTGAAATACCTAATACGCTGCTTGCCATTTTTTGGGCCGGCAGCCTCAAAAGAATTGCAGGATCGTCGGCTGAAGCCAGATCGGGCCTAACAACATTTATATCGTCGCTGACTATTCTCATGGCTCGCTCTAAAGCTGCTTCTGCCAGACTTACAGTCTGAAGCCCCCTCACCGACATTGCCGTTTGCCGGCTTTCTTCAATGGTAGAAGCCATGAATGCTCCTGCGGCAAACAGAATCACCGCTAAAACCCCAATAACAATTAAAAAAACACTTCCCTCGTTTTTATGAATCATTATTTACCTGCCTCAATCGAATTTTGCCGGAAAAGTTTTCAATGTTTTAATTATGCCGGGCTCTATGTCCGAAGGCAAAATTGGCATAGAGCTTGTTATTTGGTCTTGAGCTACGTAAGATGAGGCGCGCCCCGAAGCCACGGATTCTCTTAAGGTTTTAAGAGACATAAAAGCATTTCGCACAGCGGCTCCTAAGTTGCCGCCGCCAAAACCTTCGGGCATTTTACCTATCGCTTCCATATAAAGTTTGAAGGCCCCCTCTAACGCCTTTAAATCGCCAATTTTCTCGTATAAAGAACACAGTTCGCCCATGGCGTATGCCATCAAAAACGGGTTACCGGTGCCTTCTTCGTAAGCTGCCTTCAAAAGCCTTTCAGCTTCTGAGTAGTTGCCCATTTCTAAGGCTCCGCGCCCCGAGGTAAGCGATTCGTTGTGTTCTGCCAAATAAGCTTGTTTTTGTGCAGAAGTAAAATCTGAAGGGAAACGGTAATCGGGTTTGCTTCGTTCAATTATCTGCATAGCGTAACGAAGCTCGTCGGCAATAGCCTGTTCGGGAGTTTTTTTGCTAAACCAAGTGCCTGAACCGGTTTTCACGGTCTCTTTATTTGTTTTTATCGCGGACTCAGCCTGCTTTTGCCCAAAATTGAACACATTTTTTCGTGCCGCCATTTGTTCCAAACGGCCCTGATCTATGACTACCGCTCGTTTTTTGCCGCCGGAACCCGATAAAAATGCCAAAAATATAATAGGCAAGAGCAACAGCAATATGCCCGCGCCTAATACGCGAACATCGCCAAAATCAAGCTTTTTAATCAGTTCTTTTAATTTGTCTTCGGTCGTTTTCATGGAGTAAACCTATAAATACCGTTTTTGGCACCCACTGAGGTGTTTACAGAATCTCGGCCGCCAAAAAGATAAATGTGACTGCCGAAAGCTGCCGCAGAAACATTATATTTGCCTAATTTTGCCGGAGGAGCAGAAAACACTTCTCTTACAACATTGGTAGAAGTATTCCAAGCAACGGCAAAGGAAGTGGTTACAGAACACTCTCCGCCAAACAGAAATATTTCGTCTCCGAAAGATACCGCCGCCGCTTTTCGTCTTTTTAAATGACCAACACCGAGGATAGCAGAATTGGCCTTAGACCATGTATTCGTCTCAAAATTGAATATAAACGGCAAATGAAATTCAGTTGTGCCCGAGGTTTTTGTGCCCCCGAAACAATACACCTTTCCTTTGTGCCAAACCATACAGTTATCAACCGAAGGTTCAGGCAAAGACGGCACAGAACGGCTTATGCCATAAAGCTTATCGTTGGTTTCTTCATAAACCCCGCCGATAGCGTGAGGCCAATAGATTAGGGCCGTGGTAGTTCCGGGGTTAGAAGAAGACTCAACGAAACCGGAACCGGCATACCCCCCCGCCACCATTATACCGTAAGGCGTCGTACAAGCCGCGTTATTCGTAACCGCCACCGGCGCGAGGTTATCGTCTAAAGTGCGGTGCATACCGGTGTCGGGAACAGTTTTGGTATTTGTGATTACATCTGTGGCGTAAAAGGTTATTTCTTTAATCTTAGATTTTTTATTCTTTCCCAAAAAATCGTAGCCGGTCAATAAATTTAACCTATAATATTGGTATTTTGTAGTATTTTTAACATCAACATAAGAATCTTTTTTTTTCAAATTAACAGAGATTAAATTTTTCCAACTTAAAGAGTCATCTGAAGCCAGCAAATCACAAGAAACAACATTTTTATCTTTAGTATATATTCTGAACTTATTCACACAAACCGCATTATTATAAGCTACCTGAACATATCTTCGACCGGATGAAGAATCATACTTGGCTAACTTCCACTCGCTCGAATCGTCCTCATCAAAGGCATTAGGAACTTTATTAGTCTTTTCTTTGCCGTTATTCCAGCTAACGACTTTATTATTGCCGTCGGGCTCTGAATCATAATACGCAAAGCCGATCTTGGCATCATCAACACTTGATGTTAATCCTCTCGGAGAAACAATGGTGACATCAGCACTATCGAATATTGCTTCTTCATAACCTTTATTACTGTCTAAGTTCGTTCTTGTAGTTACGCAATATTTGGTAACCGATTCAGAAAAAGAAGCTATATCTCTTGCACCGTTAAACAGATACAGAGAATCATCATAAGCTGCCATAGAATGTTTTGAAAGCGACTCACTCAGAGTGGCGACCAATGTTAAGTTATTCGCAAATACA
>MWDD01000007.1 GCA_002070375.1 bacterium ADurb.Bin157
CAAAATAGTAAAGCTTTCCGGTTGGATACACAGAAAACGAAACCTTGGCGGAGTTTTATTTATCACTCTGCGTGATAACTACGGAATAACTCAAATACTTGCTGCCCCTGACACAAAAGTATATGAAGATTTTAACAACATGAGAGTGGAATCTGTCGTCACAGTTGAAGGTAAGGTTATCAGCAGAGGCGACAACATTAATAAAGAAATGCCCACAGGTGAAATTGAAGTCGAAGCAAACTCGGTTATAATGCAAAGCGCATCAGACGTGCTTCCTTTTCAAATTGCCGATGAAGACAACGCACCCGAAACAACAAGGCTCACATACAGATTTCTCGATTTAAGAAGAGAAAAACTGCACAGTAATATTTTGCTCAGATCAAAAGTTATATCTTCAATCAGACGCAGAATGATCGAAATGGGATTCATAGAATTTCAAACACCAATCCTTACAAGCTCTTCACCCGAAGGCGCAAGAGACTACCTCGTGCCAAGCAGATTGTATCCCGGCAAATTTTACGCTCTGCCACAGGCTCCGCAACAGTTTAAACAGCTTTTAATGGTATCCGGATTCGACAGATATTTTCAAATAGCACCCTGCTTCAGAGATGAAGACGCGCGAGCTGACCGCTCACCCGGAGAATTTTATCAGCTAGACGTTGAAATGTCTTTTGTTACACAGGAAGACGTGTTCCAACACCTTGAAAAACTCTTTATCGGCCTCTTTACAGAGTTGTCTGATTGGAAAGTAACTTCACCCACCTTCCCAAGAATAACATATGAAGATGCCATGAACAAATACGGTTCAGATAAACCCGACCTCAGATACGGCTTGGAAATAGAAGACTTATCAGCCATATTCGCAGAATCCGACTTTGCACCATTTAAAACAACCGTTGAAAATGGCGGAGTTGTCAGAGCAATTTGCGTTGATAACGTAGGCGATAAATCAAGAAAGTTCTTTTCAAACCTTGAAGATTTCGCAAAAGAAAACGGCGCAAAAGGCCTCGCAACACTTATTTTCACCGAAACAGAAATTAAAGGAAGCCTTACAAAAGCGCTTTCAGACGAAACAAAACAAAAAATCAAAGAAAAAATGAATGCCAAAGCAGGTTCTGCAGTTTTATTCGTTGCCGATGAAAAAATCAAAGCTTCGGTAATTCTCGGAAAAGTAAGAATTAAACTGGCCGATGAACTTGATTTAAGAGAAAAGAACAGCTTCAGATTTTGTTGGATAGTAGATTTCCCGATGTTTGAAAAAGACGAAGAAACCGGACAAATCGTATTCAGCCATAACCCCTTCTCTATGCCCCAAGGTGGCATGGAAGCGCTTTTAACAAAAGACCCGCTAACCATAAAAGCTTATCAATACGACATAGTATGCAATGGCGTTGAATTAAGCTCAGGCGCAATAAGAAACCATCTGCCCGAAATTATGTATAAAGCCTTTGAAATTGCCGGTTACGACAATAAAGTCGTTGACGAAAAATTCGGAGGCATGATTAAAGCGTTTAAATTCGGCGCACCTCCGCACGGCGGAATCGCACCCGGAGTTGACCGCATTACAATGCTTTTGGCAAATGAACCTAATATTCGTGAAGTAATTTGCTTCCCCATGAACCAAAACGCACAAGACCTTCTTATGCAAGCACCATGCACACCAACAGAAAAACAGCTAAAAGAACTGCATTTAAAGGTGGTAGAAGACTGATTAAATACTTAAAATTATTCGGTATTTTTTTCAAAATAGGTGCATTTACGTTAGGGGGCGGTTATGCAATGCTGCCCCTTATTCAAAACGAAATAGTTGAAAAAAACAACTGGATAAAAGAAGATGAATTTTTAGAACTGCTGGCAATGGCGCAATCGGCTCCGGGCCCTATTGCTGTTAATGTTGCGGTATTTGTGGGTTATAAAATAGGCGGCTTGCCCGGAACAATTATTACAAGTTTAGGCACAGTTTTACCTTCATTTTTAATAATTCTTTTGATTGCGATGTATTTTAAAGATATTCGTTCAAACTCTTATGTAGAAGGTTTTTTCAAAGGTATCAAGCCCGCTCTTGCCGCTCTTATAGCCGTACCGGCAATAAAAATGGCGAAAAAAAATAAATCAGGGGCAGTCGGAACAATTGTAAGCCTGCTATCTTTATATCTGGTAGCTGTTTTAAACATATCACCCGTTTGGATAATACTTGCCGCCGCAATAGGAGCAATTTTGATAAAATGATGATTTATTTGGAGCTGTTTTTATCTTTTTTTAAGGTCGGCCTTTTTGGTTTTGGGGGCGGCTACGCCATGCTACCGCTTATAAAACAAGAGATAGTCGACGCGCCTCATTTATGGCTTACTATAGAACAATTTGCCGACATAGTGGCTATTTCACAAATGACCCCGGGCCCGATAGCAATTAATAGCGCAACTTTTGTAGGCTACACCGTTACCGGCAATATTTTGGGTTCGGCTACAGCAACTTTGGGAGTCTGTATTCCGCCCTTTATAATTATGCTGATTCTTTCTAAATTTTATTTTAAATTTAAAGAAAGCAAATATTCCGAAAAAGTTTTTTATATCCTAAAACCTGCCGTAGTCGGCTTAATAGGAGCAGCGGCAATTTCATTGGTTAATAAATCTAATTTTATCGATTATGTCAGCATTATACTATTCGCAGCGATGTTTATCGGAGCTATGAAAAAAATTGACCCGATTAAACTGATATTAGCCGCCGGAGCAGCAGGAATAATAATATACGGCTGATGAATCACAAATCGCGAGAAGTGGTTACTAACTCAGAAACATTAAAACAGACATTACCGCCGATTTTTGACTTTATATTCGCGTCGTAATCTATAACCACACGCTTTGGCATTATTAATGCGCCTTCTTCACCGTTTTGGCGATTAAGGGTATCAACACAAAGATTTCCGAAAATATTAATGTATTCGCCCCCTGTTATGCTGTTCTTAGCGTATATAGAAGCTTCGATCTTAGCATTCTGAAGGGTTTTGTTCACCTTTACCTGACCATCTAAAGCGACAATCGATAAAAATGATTCCGCATCATCATGAACAACAGTTTCGTCAATGTAAACGTCACCTGTTGTAACAATCATTGCCTGGCCGCCAATTCTTCCGCCAAGACGCACATCTCCCTGAACATAGATAAGACCCATCAGTTTTGCAGGCTTAGAATAGGTTCCCATCACTTTTAAATCTTTTTCGATAAATTCATGACAATAATCTTTTGCATTCTTTTTTATGCGATCAAGCTGCATAGGTTGAAGCTGAGTCGGGTTGCGAGAAACAAAATCAAACTTGGTGTTTATGGTATAGGGGTCAGAACTCGGGTAAGGTGTTTCTGTTATACCCAAAACATAAGGTTTTAATTTTTGAAAATATTTAATGATCTCACCTTCGTAAAAAGTGTATTTACTTAAATAAGGGTCATGAAGCTGATTGCTGCAAAATAAATACCCAATTTCGGGTCTCTGATGCGAAAAAATCGAGTTATCTTCAAAATAATTTATTATGTCATCGGCTGCAAAAAACGGCAGATAGACGTGCAGCCGTCCATTTGACCTTATTTTACCCCAATGATAGGGGTTCAGTTTCTGAATAGAGGAGTCTACAAAGTCTTTAATACGAACATCAGACACCGACATGACTAGTTTTCTTATGACTTTTAGGGTTCTCATTTTAGTTTCACCCTCAAAAGACATGTTACTTGCCAGATTAGGCTCCCAAAAAAATTCATTGGCTGTGTTGCCTAACGTTTCTTGAAAAGCATCGCCCGTCTTTTTTACCAATTCGTCAATCAGCGCTTTTAAATCTCTTACAACACTCCAGTTACGGCACCTAAATTCACCGTAACGCAAATATTCATCTTTGCGGGCTGTAACAAAAAGAGTGTAGTTCTCGGCAGGCGGAGTTAAATCACTTACCTTCAACTCACGCATGACCTCGATTGTACGCTCTGCTCTTTTATATTTTCCGATCGCTTCAAACCTTAAATAGCCCTCCCAGCCGCCAAGCGCCTTTTCCGCATAGATCTCTCGTTTTTTCTTTCTGAAAATTTCAAGAGAACGGGGAATCTCTTCAAGCTCGTCAATATAACCTTTGAACGGCGTAACTCGAACATTGCTTACCTGTATAAGAACTTCGGCGCTCCCGTCAGGAATGATATCGCCTTCAGGAATATTGATTCGCATAGAAAAATTTTCTGCCTTGTCTATGTCCAACAGAGAAAGCAAACGCTCATTAATTTCTCCGTTTTCGTATAAACTCTCTTTAAAAACCTCGCGAACCTTTATCATGGCTTTTTCAACAGCCGCCTCAGCAAGATAATAAGCCTGCATACTCTCGCCGATTCTCGTGGTTTGATACCTTTCACCGATCATATAATCAATAAGCATCATGCCTAAAACATAGAGAATTCCGACTATCGTCAGAAGCATAAACATCGCACTTCCTTTTGATTTTCTACTTTTAAGCATGATACCTCCGATTATTCTCAGTCTTCGTCTCCTACGTTGATAGGCCTTTCGCCGTTAGCGTGCCAATCAAGGTAAGCCTTTATAAAAGGCTCTAACTCTCCGTCCATTACTCCATGAACATCCGAAGTTTTACAACCTGTTCTGAGGTCTTTAACCATTGTATAAGGACAAAAAACATAAGATCTTATCTGACTGCCCCAAGCAATAAGCTTCTGGTCGCCTTGAATGTTTTTAATCTCTTTTTGCTTTTCTTGTTGCTGCAATTCAAAAAGCTTTGCTTTTAACATACCAAGAGCAACTTCTCGGTTTTGATGCTGACTTCGCTCAATCTGACAGGCTACTACTATTCCGGTCGGAATATGCGTTATACGAACGGCACTGCTTGTTTTGTTAACATGCTGACCACCGGCGCCTGAGCTTCTGAAAAAATCCAGCTTGAGATCGTCGTCTCTGATATCTACATCAATGTCATCGGGCAGAATCGGCAAAACGTCAACAGCGGTAAAACTGGTGTGACGTCTGGCGTTAGAGTCGAAAGGCGATATTCTTACCAATCGATGAACTCCTTTTTCGCCCTTTAAATAACCATACGCATAAGCACCTTTTACCCTTAAAGTGGCCGCTTTTATACCTTGCTCTTCTTCCTGTAAATCAAGAATTTCACATTGAAACCCGGCTTTTTCGATGTAACGCTGATACATTCTGAATAACATCGATGCCCAGTCTGATGACTCGGTGCCGCCTGCACCCGGCTTAATCGAAAGATATGTGTCTGACATATCATAAGGCTCTGATAAAAAGGTCATCAGCTCTAACTTATCTATTGAAACCTCAATAGTATCTAATTGAGCAAATAAATCGTTAAACGCAGCCTCGTCGCCTTCGGCTTCCATTAATTCCATTAATTCTGTCGTATCGCTAAAATCTTTGTTGACAGATTCATAACTGTCGCAAGCTTTTTTAAGCTCGGCAATTTTCTGAGTAATCGAAAGAGCACGCGCTCTGTCTTCCCAAAAATTCGGATTCAAAGTCGAAGATTCTAATTCTTCAATTTCTAACCTTTTATTGGGTAAGTCAAAGATGGCTCCCGATACCGGAAAGCCGCGTTTTTAGTGCACGAATTTTTTCTACTACTTCGTATTCCACGCATTTTCTCCTGAATTTCAGCGACTTATTCTCATCAGTCTGCTGATTTTGTTTTCTTGTCCTTCATAAATTCCCGTTACACTAACATTTACAGTCAAACGAGAATGTTCTAAGTCTACGGATTCCAAGTTAAAATCCGTTACCCGATATTTTGCTATGTTACCCGAAAAGCTTACATCGGGCGGCACCGCTATATCTTCTAAAAACGCATTGTACAACATTTTCTTTTCTTTTTCATCTGCATTTTCTAATACACGCATACTTTGAGGTGAATGCCGCTGCATTACCTTCAATTTTAACATTAAATGTTCCATACCGCCACGTGCCATAAAATACGCCTTACGATTTTTCAGCATCTTTTGATAACTGCTTCTCGAATTCATCATACTCCACGAAATCGAGGTTATCCATATACCAAAACAAGCGGTCAAACACAAGATGACCCCTAACGCCATTCCGCTGTTTCGCTTTGTTTTAATAAGTTTGCTCACAAATCTGCCTTATATGTCAAAAGGTTTAATTTATGCCTGCCGTTTTTTCCCCATTGGGCAAACACTTCAATCTTTTTATAAGAATTTTCAGCCCGAGCACGCTGTAGCTCCCTTGAAACCGGGTCTGAAATTGCCGAAAACCCGAGGGGCAAAACTTCTACTTTCATCTTAAATTGAACTAAATTCTTTGATATTTCGGAAGGGCGTAAATCAACACTGCGCCCATTCGCCCCTTCTATGAGCTTATCGCCGCTTTCACCGACAGGAATAGAAGAAAAATCCAAAGCACAGGCCAGTTCAAGTTTCTTCTCAAGCAAATTTAAAACCTGGTGGTAATCACCAAGCTCTGAACCGCCTCTTAAATACTCAAATAAAAACATGAAACCGGGCAAAGCAAGCATTGACAAAATAGTCAAAGCGACCATAATCTCTACAAGAGACACGCCAAGCTTTGCTTTGCCTTTTATAAATAAACCTCTACCGGCCGCAGCATTTCTTGAACTTTTTGCCGCTGCCGCATGGACAAGGTGCATTTCTGTCCGTAGTTTCTTCTGCTCTTGCAGGTGATTTTGGAACATCTTCGCCTTCTCCGCTACGATTGTAAACCATTTCCTGTTCGTGCTTTTCTTGAGCTTCACGCTCTTCGGCCCTTGAATACGTTACTCTGAACAAGTAATAAAGCATATCTTCTTTTATGCCTTCGATCATGTTCTCAAACATCTGAAATCCTTCAAGCTTGTATTCAACCAACGGGTCTCGTTGACCCCAGCTTCTAAGGTGAATACCGTCTTGCAGATTGTCCATATTATGCAAATGGTCTTTCCATTTTGTATCTACAATTTGCAACAACAAAAACTTCTGCATCTGCCAAAAGCCTTCATTGCCGATTTCTTTGCGCTTCTCTTCAAGCTTTTCAATAACTCGTTTGTTTAATTCTTCGATTAACTCATCTTTTGCATAGGTGCAAAGCTGTCCGGATTCAGGTTTTTTACCGTCTTTATTATTTAGCTTACCACCGACACAACTTATTGGGAATATTCTGTTTACACCCTCTGCCAAACCTTCATAGTCGTATTCGTCAGGATTGATTTCAGAGTTAATAAATAAATCAACCATGCCCTGAATAACATCTTCGATCATGTTAAACACATCATCTTCGATTTTTTCCTGCTCGAGAGCCTTTCTGCGTTCCTGATAAATGACTGTTCTTTGTTGATTCATAACGTCGTCATACTTCAATACATGTTTTCGCATGTCAAAGTGATGAGACTCGACTTTACGCTGCGCGCTCTCGATTGATCTGGTTATCCAGGGGTGTTCAATAGGTTCCCCTTCTTCCCAGCCAAGCTTTTCCATCCATGATGCTATGTTTACCGAACCGAACAAACGCATCAAATCATCCTCTAACGATAAATAGAACTGACTGCAACCCATGTCGCCCTGACGCCCTGCACGGCCTCTGAGCTGGTTGTCAATTCGCCTCGACTCGTGTCGCTCGGTGCCTAAAATAAACAGACCGCCCGCTTCGATTACACGCTTTTTCTCTTCTTCGCAAAGATTTTTATATTTTGCCAAAGCCGCTTCGTACGCAGCACCTTCATCTTGCCCGACTTCTTCTTTTGCAAGCATTTCAGGGTTGCCGCCCAACAAAATGTCAGTACCGCGACCGGCCATATTTGTTGCTATGGTTATAGCACCCTCTCTGCCGGCCTGAGCTACAATCTCAGCTTCTTTTTCGTGATATTTTGCATTTAGAACACGGCATTCAATGCCGCGCTTGCGAAGCATAGCCGCAATCAACTCACTCTTTTCGATAGAAATTGTACCTACCAAAACAGGCTGCTTACGCTCATGTATCTCAATTATGTTATTTACAATGGCTTCAAATTTTTCTTTGACGGTTTTATAAATGACATCGGCCATGTCTTTTCTTACACAAGGCTTATTAGGCGGAATAACAACAACTTCGCATTTATAAATCTCATTAAATTCTTTGGCTTCGGTTTCGGCTGTACCCGTCATACCGGCAAGCTTTCGATAAAGCCTGAAATAATTCTGGAAAGTAATAGAAGCCAAAGTTTGGTTCTCTTGCTGTATCGGAACCCCTTCTTTTGCTTCAATTGCCTGATGCAACCCGTCTGAATAACGTCTTCCGAACATTAATCGGCCCGTAAATTCATCTACAATGACAACCTCTTGACCGCGACCGTCTTCACGAGGCCTTACAATATATTCTTTGTCTTTATGAAAAAAATGCTTCGCCTTTAAAGCATTTTGCATGTGATGAACGCTGTCCATATTTTTATCATCATACAAATTCTCAATGCCAAGCAATCTTTCAACTTTTGCTATACCCGATTCGGCGACAGACACACCGTTATTTTTTTCATCAATAGTATAATCTTCTTCCGGCTTCATTTCACGAGCAATCTGAGCAAACTTGAAATATAAAGAAGTAGCTTTTTCTGCCGGCCCCGAAATAATCAAAGGCGTTCGAGCCTCATCTATTAAAATCGAGTCAACTTCGTCCACAATTGCATAATTGTATTCACTGCGCTGAACACAGTCAGCCAAGCTCAAAGCCATGTTATCGCGTAAATAATCAAAACCAAACTCGTTATTAGTGCCGTAGGTTATGTCTGAAGCGTAGGCATCACGCTTTTCTTCTGCATCTAAACCATGAATGTTTAAACCGACACTCATGCCCAAAAATTCAAATATTTTACCCATCCAAGCCGAGTCACGGCTTGCCAAATAATCGTTCACCGTTACCAAAAGAGCTCCACGACCAACAGGAACCATCAAACCGGTCACATCGTCAAATATCGGCTCAAAAGCATTTTTGCCCTTTTTCTTGGCCAAATCAACCCACTTGGGATTAAGCTCTAAAGCATTCAGATACAAGGGAAGGGTTGCTACGAGAGTTTTACCTTCGCCCGTTTTCATTTCTACAATCCTGCCTTCGTGCAAAGCAAGACCGCCTAATATCTGAACATCGTAATGACGCATATTCAAAACACGCTTAGCAGCTTCTCTGACCGTGGCAAAAGCTTCTGCTTTTATATTGTCTAAGGGTTCGCCCTCAAAAAGTCTGCGCCGAAATTTTTCGGTCATACCCGACAACTCGGTGTCAGACATTTTGACAAATCGATCTTCAATATCATTAACTTCATTGAGAGTTATCTCTAATCTTGATAACTCACGAGAGTTAAAATCGGGAATAAAAAATCGTATGAGCTTATAAAGCCATCCGAACATATTTCGAACCCCTTTCAAAAATAGAAAGCGCGACCTCAAAGACAGGTTCGCGCCCTTTGTTTCTTACAGTTTAAATGTTCCAGGCAGCTTGCCTGAAATATTCGTTTATTTCTCTTCGGCTGAAATTATTTTTGTTATTTCTTCAACCGAATTGGCTTCCATAAGCCGATTTCGGAACTCTTGGTAGCGAAGCAATCTGGAAAGCCTTGCCAAAGCCTTGAGATATAATCCGCCAGACTCTATTGGCGCTGCAATCAGAAAAACCAAGTTTACCGGACGATTATCAAGGGCATCAAATTCTATCCCCGATGCAGACCTGCCGACTGCCACAACGACATCACGAACGGTAGCTGCTCTTGAGTGAGGAATAGCAATACCCTTGCCGATTCCGGTTGAACCTACTTTTTCTCTTTCTAGAACTGCCTTTAAAAAAGCATCCGAATCGGTTAAATATCCTGCCACATCAAGCATGTCAACCAATTCTTTTATGGCATCCAACTTGGTGGTTGAAGTAAGCTCTAATTTCGTTAGCTTGGGTGATATAAATTCGCTTAGTTCCAAAATAACTCCTTATCTGATTTAATCAGATTTCAGGTTCTATCAGTCCGAAGTTACCATCGCCTCTGCGATAAATAACATTTACCTTATTTGTTTCGGCATTAGAAAATACGAAGAAATCTTGTCCGAAGAGTTCTAACTGTTCTGCTGCTTCATCAGAGAACATAGGACGCATCGGGAAAGTTCCGCTTCTTACAATTTTCGGACTGGCTTCAGCAGGTTCATCTTTTTCGGTCTTAGCTACAAAATCATCGCCAAAAGAGAGAATTGAGTGGGTGGCTTGTTTGTCGGCACCCTTATTGCTTCTTCTGCGGCCGGTAATTTTTTCTTTGTATTTTTTTACCTGGCGTTCAATCTTTTCAACAACCATGTCGATTGAAGCGTAGAGATCTTCCGATGCTGCACGCCCGTGAATTGGATTGCCAACTGCCTTTGCCCATACAGTAACTTCACAAACTTTGCTTTTTGAAGTGTCTTTAGAATCTTTTACAGAAAGAGTTACGTCTACTTCGACGACTTGATCAAAGTATTTTCCGATTGTGGATAATTTCTTTTCAGCATATTCTTTGAGAGCCTCAGTAAGCTGAAGATTTTTTCCTTTGACTACAAATTGCATAAAATGCCTCCGAGATATGAGGAATAGACACGCTTGCCGTGTATTTCAAGGTCATACTAACACAGTGCACAACCAGTGTCAAGAGCATAAAAACACAGTCTGAAATTACGAATTTTCTTTCTTTTTATCGCTGAATTCGTTGGCGTTTTTATTAAAATATTCTGTGTATAGACTGTTTATTCGCCTTAATCTGTGATTTACCGCCGATTTACTTAAAGACGGTGAAAATCTCTTGCCCAATTTTTCAATTCCGTCATGCGGAAACTTTATTCGAGTTACTGCCATCAAATACAGGCTTTCCGTCCAAAATGACTGATTATCAAGACCTAACAATGCCTTAATGTTTGCTATGCACTGCTCGGCAGCACTTATAGATTTATTAATATTCGCTGTTTCAAAATTAACCTGACGATTTACCATAGAAACCAAACTACGCGCTGACATCAGCTCTGATACTTCTGCTGCCTTATCAAAAAGACCAACCAAATTTAGAAATCGCAAAATTCTGCGACTGTTTTTCATGTAAAAACATGTTATGCCGTTTGTATCATAACTCCCAAACTTTAAATTTAATGCCCTGCTCACATACCTAAAAGCCGAGCAGTTCCAACGACCCTTAACCCTGAACTCGAGATGATAACCCTGCTCCGGATTCTGAATATAACCGCAAGATATGAACATACCCTGAATAAAAGCTATCAAACAATGTTTCCGGCTTTTTAATATAGAATTCTTACCCACCCGCTCAACGAATCTTTTACGTAAAAAGAGCATATCAAGCCCTCTTACGTATATTTTTTTACCGACTAAGGTTAAATCAATCGAAAAATCTGACTTAAAACCCTTTATAATGCGAAGAAGCGGTCGCTTAACACGACCGGATAATTTTGCATACAAACGCAACCGGCTTCCCTTTAAAAGTCCTGTTAAAAAAGACTGAACACAACAAGACATTTTTAACAGCCCGACAGTGGTTAATAAATCATATTTTGTTCTTTTGTTATACACTGTTCTTCTGTTTCACCTATCAACATCATCAAAACGCCGGCCAAAGCTATGGGATTATGCCTTAACATGTCTGATTCAGAAAGTAAATCAGTCGCAACCACTCGTATTCCCAAATCTTCAATCTTTTTAACCGTCGGAGGTACCCAAAACTGGTTTTTGTTTTCATACTTCTGCATCAAAGGCTTCGCAGCACGACGTGAGTTTACTATTACAACATCTATTTTTTTAAGCCCCGTAGTGTTTAAAATCGCTGACACATGGTCAACGGCACTGTATGAGTCTGTCTCTCCGTGCTGAGTCATTACATTGCAAATATATACCACTTTCGAGTCTGAATTGTTTATGTGATCTACAACCCCGGGAACAAGCAAATTAGGAATTATACTGGTGTAAAGACTGCCGGGACCCAAAATTATCATGTTAGCATCGTCAATAGCGCTTAAGGCCTCAAAGTTCGGAGCAGGCCTATCAGGAAACAAACACATTTTGGTAATTCGCTTCTTTTCAAGACAAATTGCAGTTTCGCCGGTTACGCTTGTACCGTCTTCAAAAGATGCAACAAGCTGAACATTGTCGTTTGTGACAGGGATAACATGACCCTTTATAGCCAAAATATTGCTGACCTCGCGAACCGCACTGCTAAAATCGCCTAAAATTCCGGTCATTGCCGCGATAAACAAATTACCGAAACTATGACCTTCAATTTCGCCACCCTCGCCAAAACGATACTGAAAAAGCTTTGAAAGCATGCTTTCCGAACGAGAAAGAGCTACCAAACAGTTGCGGATATCCCCGGGAGGTAAAATCTGAAGTTCTTTTCTCAGACGACCCGATGAACCGCCGTCATCAGTAACGGTTACTATTGCAGTTAATTCAATTGGCAGCTCTTTTATACCCTTTAACAATGAGCTTAAACCTGTTCCGCCACCCAAAACAGCAACCGAAAAAAGCTTTTCGGCTGAGTGAGCTCGCTTGAAAACAAATTCACGAATCTTGGTAGAAATTGAATGATCACGTATGTCGAGAATATCAAATGCAACTTTTAAACCTAACGAAAACCAATAATAACTAAATAAAAATGCCGTTAAAGCAGTAATGCCCAAAGCAACAGGATGAAAACTTCTTACCGTTTCCAAACCGGCCGGAAAAAGAATTATTGCGCTTAAAGCAGTTATTATTACACCGAAACACATCATAACCAAACCGATAATCAAAAAAAACACCCACCGGCGGGCTCTGATTTGATAGTGCAGTTTTCGGCGCAAAAATAAAAACATTAAAACTCTCCGGCAACCTTAGCGCGAAGCTTCTTTGAAAAATTCTCGGCACTCATAATACCCATGCGCCTTAGATAAAAATTCATGGCGGCCGTTTCAATTACAACAGCTAAATTACGGCCCTCGCGAACGGGTATGGTAGTAGAAGGAATCTCAACTTTTATCAAACGAGCGGTCTTTTGAAATATACCTAATCGGTCATATTCTTTTTGATCATCCCACTTCTCTAGGTTGATTATCATATCGACCGACTTCTCATCTGCTGTGGCTGCAATACCAAAAAGAGACCTGATGTCAATTATACCCAAACCTCGAATCTCCATGTGGTGACGAATCATGTCGTCGGGAGAACCCAATATTTTTGAATCGCTTATCTTCATTAGCTGAACAGCATCGTCCGCAACCAATCGATGACCGCGTTTGACCAATTCCAGCGCGCACTCACTTTTGCCTATTCCCGACGGCCCCATAATCAAAATTCCGACACCGTATACTTCGACAAAAACTCCGTGAACGCTTTTTCGAGGTGCAAAACGATTGTGCAAATAACTGGAAAGCTGATAAACAAACTCTCCGGCCCTAACGGCAGTGCGAAGCAAAGAAATGTTTTTCTTTTCGCAAAGCTCAACCAGATCGTCAGAAACAAGCAGATCATCTGTGATGATGATGCAGGGAATATTAAAAAACAATAGTTGGCGTAATCGTACTTTACGAGTTTCGCCACTTTGCTCGCCCAAATAAGCTAACTCGGTTCGACCCAACAGAATTACCCGCTCATAACCAAAATGTTCAAAAAAGCCCGCTAATTCCAGTCCCGGTCTGTGAACCTCTGCCGATATTATTTTGCGATCGAGACCGTCTCTTCCGGCAAGAATTGTCAAATCTTGGTCTTGAACGATTTCTCTAACCAATACTAAAGTCATTGCAAATGCTCTTTTCTATGTTTTGAGGTTAACAAAATTATTACTCCGGAAATAACAAATAATATTGATACTAACTGACTTGAGCTCATGCCAAAATAATCAAACGGATTAAGCCTTATAAATTCTACGAAAAATCTCGATACGCCAAACCAGGTTAAAAATAGCCCGAATCTGCCGCCCGAACCAATGTTCCATTTACAGAACAAAAGCATCATAAGTAATACAAAAGTCGATAAAGATTCATAAAGAGGGGTCGGATGAACACTTATATCTGCCGGTAAAAGTTTGCCGGGATTCATCTTCATGTAAAGTTCTGACAAAACTTCGTTTGAAGAACTTAATGTCGAAACCACACCGTTCGGAAAAGACATGGCCCATGGCAAATCGCAAGGAATGCCGTAACAACCGTCGCCGGCCGCAATACAACCCAAACGCCCGATACAATAACCCACGGCCAATCCCGGAGCATATAAATCTGCAAGCTTGAAAAATCCTTCTTCTGACTTGCGTACACGCCACGCGCATAAACCAAAAGCCATTACATAACCGCCGAGCACGCTAAATCCGGTTGTACTGAAAATCATTGACATAGGATCGCTCATAAAATCTTTGAAGTTTTCAAGAATAAACATTATTCGTGAGCCGACAAGGCCGCCAAATATAGCCAAAAAATGTAAATCCCATGCCAAATCTATGTCACAGCCGTTTTTTTTGAATTGACGATTAACCAGCAAAAAACCGGTCAAAAAAGCCGTGGCTAACAAAATACCGTAACTGCCTATTTTAATTGAACCTATTTGAAATAATATTGGATACATGCGCTAAAAGTATCACAACCCCATAAAACTTACAATTATATTTCAACCCTTATTGCCAAAGATTTAATCATGAATTATCATTTCCCTATGAGCGATATTAAAGCAAACAAATTTTTCTTAATAAAAACCGCCTTTTTCTCATTTTTAATTATTGTTTTAGCTTTGACTGTTTTAACCCTTTACCCCGAAGGACTAATTAAAATGATAAGCAATACTGATAAACCATCAGTATTATACGAAGATTATGTCGCTTATTATTACCCTTCCGCAAGGGGTATTTTCACTGATAAACCAATATTAGAAGGCTTCTTTTATACTCCGACTTGCGCACTGCTCATAAACACCCTGACAACATCCGATATTCGAGAATCATTGACATACTGGCATGCGTTCCAACTTCTGACGCTTTTATTACTTATTTTTATTCCGGCTGTTTATTTGGCAAAAAAAACACAAAAAATGTCCGCTTATTATACTTATATTACTCTAATGATGTTCTCTTTTCCCGTATATCACAATTTAAAATGGGGACAACTAAGCATATTCATAACTTTTTGCGCATTTTATTCAATTTTTCTGTTTGAAAAAAAACATGAATGGCTCTCGGCACTATTTTTAACAGTCGCAATTTTATGCAAATACTACGCCGCTATTGCACTAATTTATTATCTTGCTCAAAAAAAATACCTATATCTTTCAAAAGTAATTGTGATGCTAATTGTTTTAGGTTTGATCTTACCGATATACATACTTGGCATTGATAAAACTTTTTTAATATTTAAAGCTGTATTTGACGAAATCACCTACGCCTCTGACTGGGTAACTTACTCAATAAACTCTCACTACCTGCCGAACACAATCATAAGACTGACGGGCATAGAAGCCTCAGGCGCGGCGCGAGGAATACTTTCAATTTTATCTTTGTCTGTTTGTTTCGCATTCTTTTTCAAGTATTTCAGGCAAAAAAACGACAATAACTTCTGCCCCTTTACAGCGGCTGCAACATTTTTACTTATACCGCTCTTTTTTAACACTTCATGGCCACACTATTTCGTCTATTTACCCTTCTTGATTGTGGCCGCACTATATAAAACAAACTCTAAAACCGCTAAAACAACCCTATTTATCGCTGCAATACTGCAAACACCTTTAATTTTTGCAGCCAAAAACTACGTTTTCTTCGGGTTTTATGCTTTTTTGCTATGGGCAAATCTTTTAATTCTATTGCTGCACTTCAACCACAAAACTGTGCAAAGTTGAAATCGCGCTCAAAGCAAAATTCGAATCAACCAAAATCTCTAATCTTATACCAAAATGATTAACTTGCTTAACCCACTCGCCGGCAGACGCTGCTATCAGTTTTTGAACTAATGCCGAATCTTCTGCAAGCCCGCTGCCAACAACACTTATCGCAGTTGTATCGTTGTCTCGCTTTTTAAGAGTAATACTTTTTATGGGAATAAGACGATCGCCGTCCGGTCCTATAACGCTGCCTTCTTCTTTACTGAAGCTTGAGCGAACATGAATTCTTATTTCCGATTCTTTTGCGGTAGAAATAGCACGCGGGTGCAATATACCGTTACCTGACCTTGCAAGCTCAAGCATTTCTGAATAATTCAAATGCCAAACCTTTGAAGCATCAGGCAATATTCGCGGGTCGGCTGTATAAATTCCGTCTTCGTCTGTATATTTTTCACAAACCTTCTGACCGAGTGCGCGTGCCATGACAACAGCTGTCAAATCAGAGCCGCCCCTTCCCAGAGTAGTAAAGTCTCCTTCTCGGGTAATACCCTGAAAACCGGCAACAACAGCAACATTACCCTTTTCGCCGTTACGTAAAAAATCACACAGCTCTTGTTTGCGCCCTATATCAACAATATTATAATCTTCGCCCTGCAGTTCGGTGTAAAGCCCCAGATTAAAAGCGTTGTAAGACTTGGCCTTGATACCCAGATCAGAAAGTGCGCATGCCATTAAAGAAGCGCTTACTATTTCGCCGGTGGCCATTACGGAATCTAACTCGCGCCTCGACGGATTCGAAGTTATACTGCCCATAAGCGAAATCAAATCATCGGTTGTGTCGCCCATAGCAGAAACAACAACAACCATGGGATACCCTTTAAAAGCTCTTTTGGCTATTCTTGCGGCAGCTTTTCTTATGCGCTCTGCAGAACCCATAGATGATCCGCCATACTTTTGGATAAGGACCTCGCCGTTAGCAAACATGGTGATTCTTGCCGTTACTGTTAAGCACGATTGATATACCTAAAATATGACTTCACAACCGAACCTTTTATATTCGCCGAAACTTCTGAAACCAAACTGCTCAAATGCTTTCGCGTTGTGCTTTGAGCAACCGCAACCACAGTAAAGTTACCGTTATTGTCTATTGGTTCCGAAATTATATTTACCTGCAAAAGATTGATTTTAAACTCGTCAAAACACCTCAAAACAGAAGACAAAACAGAAGTTATATTCTTTAACTCAAAACGTATGTAAAAATTATCCGCAAATTCGCCTAATTCACTTTCATCTAACAAACGCAAATCCTTTTTGCACGAAGACTCGGATAAATCATACAAATCGTATAACATACCATTAATACAGCTGTCATTAGACGTGCCGGGACAACCATAAACCTGAGATAAACCATCGTCTGTTTTAACATAAATAATTTCTGAACCGCCCCTCGCCTGAGCCAATAAATAAGCTTTCGGAATAAGACAAGGTTCAACGGAAGCGTTAAATTTTTCGCCGCTCTTTTCTGCTATTCCAAGTAATCTTATGGAAAACCCAAGCTCATGCGCAATTTTTACGTCTTCGGAATCTATATTGTTGATGCCTGCGGTATAAATACTCTCAAAGGGAAGCAATACCCCAAAAATTTCGGCCGTTTGTAAAATAAACCTGTTACGAGAAACTATGCCGTGTAAATTTTTAAAAGGCTTTTCGTCAGAAATTTTTTCCCATTGAGATTCGTAAATAGCTTCTTCCAAACTTTTTTTGCCATATTCGACACGAGAAAGTATGTAACTTATAACCGCATCGTTTTGCACAAGCATTTTAACAGGCTTAGAAACCAAATGCTTTGCGCATACTATTTTGTTGAAGGAAAAAGTACTTCCGATTGCCCCGCTAAAAAACGTATCCTTGTATTTTCCTTCGTAAAGCCTCGAAACGGCAAACTCAGAATCTGTGGTTATAACCTGACGATCAATTTTCTCAAGCCTTTTACCGTCGGCAAAATGTAATACTTTTTTGGCATAAGAATAGAATTCTTCTTGCTCTAAGGTTCTCCAGGGAGCGTCGACACTTTCTTTACCCAATACCGGAAAAGTAATCATATCACGCAAATCAAGCTCTATAAGCCTACTTTGCAAATAATCGCGCCAACGCGGCAAATTTATATAACCAATATTATTCAATCAATGAACACCTAAACCTCTTGCATTCTCAACCGCTTCCGAAAATGCCTCTGAAAGAGTGGGATGCGGGTGTATCAGCATTCCGTATTCTTCGCAGCTAAGCTTGAATCCGGCCAAAATTGTTGCTTCGTTTATTATGTTACCGGCTTCAGGGCCCCAAATAACAGCACCCAAAAGTTTGTCATCGGCAGAAAGAAGAACTTTAACCTGGCCTTCGCCTTCGCCGGCCGTAAGAGCTTTGCCGTTTGCAGAAAACATGCTTCGGCCTGTTTTGTATTCAATGTTTAATTCTTTAAGGTTGTCTTCGTTTTTGCCGACCCATGCTATTTCGGGGTGAGTGTAAACGCAAGACGGAACCAAAGAATAATCGGCTTTTATTTTTTTGCTGTCTTCGCATTCATTCCACTGGTTTGACAAAATCATGGCATCATAACTTGCCTTATGTGCAAGCATAGGACCTTTTATAGCATCGCCTAATGCATAAACACCGGGTTCGCTTGTCCGGTAAAAATCATCAACCTTTATTAAGCCGCGTTCTAACTCTAATTCAATATCGCTGCCTTGAGCAAAACTCATATTAACGCGACGGCCGACTGAAATAAGAACCTTTTCAAATGTTCTTTCCTTACCGTCTATTACAGCTTTTGCACGACCGTCAACTTCTGTAAGAGATTCAACCTTTTTGCCCGTTAATATTTCAAGCCCGCCCTTTTTGAAAACAGGAGTCAAACGCTTAGCTACAGCACTGTCAAGACCTGTTAATATTTGAGGCAACATTTCAACTATACAAACCTTGCTTCCAAATTCGCAAAATACTTGTCCCAGTTCTGTCCCGATTACACCGCCTCCGACTATAAGAAGGCTTTCAGGAACCTTATCCGCGATCAAAGCTTCGTTGCTGGTCCAAAAAATATTGCGGTTTACAGGAAAAACAGGAGGAACAAACGGAACAGAACCAACGCATAAACAAACTTTGTCTGCTGTTACAGGCTCTTCGTAACCGGATATTTTTACAATTTTGTTTTTATTAAGAACAGCTTTACCTTTAAAAATAGTTACACCTTTATTTTCAAGCAGTTTTAATATGCCCTGACGAAGTTGCAAAGTTATATCGTTTTTACGCTTTAAAATTTTCTGCCAATCAAAAGACGGATTATCACAAGAAAGACCAAACTCAGAAGCTTTTTTAAGTGATCTAAAAGTAGCGGCCGAGGCCAATAAAGATTTTGTCGGTATGCAACCCCAATTTAAACAAGTTCCGCCTAATTCGGATTCGCTTTCAACAAGAGCAATTTTTTTGCCTTTTGAAGCTTCTCTCAGGGCTAATGGGTAACCGCCGGGACCGCCGCCGATAACTATAAGATCAAACTTTTCCATGATTGCTTTCCTTATTCAACCAAAATCAAAACAGCGCCTTTTTCTATGGGCTGACCATTTTTACCAAGAATCGAAACGATTTTTCCGGCTTTGTCTGTTTGAATTTCATTCATCATTTTCATGGCTTCTACTATGCAAATAGTTTGCCCAACAGAAATAAAATCCCCTTCTTTAACAAAAGGCGCCGCACTTGGCGATGGTGAAGAATAAAAAGTGCCGGCCATCGGAGCAACAACTTTTTTAAGATTGGCATCAACAGAATCACTCGAAGTCGTTACACTTTTTTGAGCATTGTCAGAGGAAACTGTTTTTGAAACAGGCGCAGAATCAATAAAATTCACGCTCTTAGATGGCACAACAGGCTCAAATGAAGTATGATAAACGATATCGCCATGTTTTCTCAGCTTCATGCTAAAAGCTTCTGTTTCAAGCTCTAATTCTGCCAGTTTGTTTTGCCCCATAAACTTGATAATTTCAGTTACTTCATCTACAATTTTGTTGTTTGTTTCTGTTTGCATTTTGTTGTTTGTTTCCTTAAAGAGTCCCACTGAGTGTTCGTAATTTTGTTTGCAAAGTATAACACGATTGTTTTGAAAAATAAAGATTTGTCTGTTTTTGTTTGTTTTGTCTTTTGCACAAAGCTTATTATTAATGTACATTAATTATTAATTAATAAAAGATAGCAGTATTAATAGTATGCTCGGTGGATATGTGGAAAACTATGTGTACAACCTTTTATGACTGATTTTTCCTATGTGTAAAACCTTGTGCTTAACTTAATATGTTTTCCACAGTTTATCCACATTTGTTGTTGTTTGTTCATGTTTATGAGTTATTAACAATTTATCCACACTTTTTCCACTTAGTTTTCCACCGGGTTATCAAAACTTTAGTATTAAAAAAACTTGCGATTTAAATTTTTGTCTGATATTATTCGACAATCCAACGGCTCAATAAAAGCTTTTTCAAGGTATTTCTTTTGTTTTGCGGTTGTACACTAATTCTAGCGAGGCAATGTACATATGATGGCTGTCGAAACTTTGTGGGAAAAAATTACGTCAGAGATAAAAGAAAGCGATAGCGGAACATCAAAATCAAAATTTGTGACTTTGTTAAATTCAGTCAAGCCTCTCAAAATAGATAACGATGAACTTGTGTTGGAAGCCATGAACTCGTTTTGTATAACTTTGGTTAAGACACATTTTGAGGACAAAATAAACAAGGTTTTACAAAAAGAAAAACCGGCATTGAAATTTAAAATGCTTGTTAAAGCAGGAAAATCTGATACGCAAATTCCCTGTCAACCTGTATTGCCTTCAATGGAAAAACTTGAAAAAGATAAAAAAGAAACCGTAAAACCCGAAACCAAAACACAATCAAAAGCTGACGGAATGTTTAACAGCAAATATACCTTCGACTCATTCGTTGTCGGTGCAAGTAATAAGTTTGCTCACGCGGTTTGTCAGGCTGTAAGCAAAAATCCCGGAAACTTGCATAACCCGGTTTTTATATATGGCGGCGTGGGATTGGGTAAAACTCATTTGATTCAAGCAATTGGGCAAGATTTAATTAAGAACAATTCTAAAGCGAAAATAGCTTACGTCTCTTCTGAAGTCTTTATAAATGAGTTTATTTATTCTTTAAAAGATAAAAAAACCGAAGCGTTCAGAGAAAAATACAGAAAAATCGACTTGCTGCTTATAGATGATGTGCAGTTTTTTAAAGGTAAAGAACAAACACAAGAGGAATTTTTTCATACATTTAATGAATTGTTTCAAAAAAAGAAACAAATTGTTTTAACATCTGATACAGCGCCTGATAAAATTCATGGCATGGAAAACAGATTGTCGTCGAGGTTTGCTATGGGGGTCGTTGTGGATATTCAACCGCCTGACCTCGAAATGAGAGCGGCAATCTTAAAAAAATACGCAGATCAGGCCATGGTTAACATACCCGACGAGGTTATAATGTATTTAGCTCAAGGGGTTAATTCTCATATAAGAGCTCTTGAAGGTGCTTTCAATACCGTTTTGGTTTACGCCGGAGTCGTAAATAAGCCGGTAAGCAAAGATTTGATTGACCAAGTGCTTAAAGATCTTGTTAAAGAAAACGCAGACGGTAAAATCAGCATTTCATGGATACAAAAAAGAGTTTGCGAGTTTTATGAAATCTCTGAAGACGAATTAATAGGAAAAAGACGATCGCAAAATTTAGTTTTACCGAGACAAATTGCAATGAGGCTTTGTCAGCTTTATACGGATTCCTCTCTTAATCAAATCGGAGAAAAATTTGGCGGCCGTGATCATACAACAGTTATGCATTCTTGCGAAAAAATTAATAAAATGCTTAAAAATGATAAAGCTTTTATAGATGAATTCGAGAGAGTAAAAAGATTTGTTGATCCTGATAAGCAATAAAACAGAAGGTAATCTCACTTTTTAAAGGCAAATAGTTGACCTTGTTTAATAAAGTGGCTATTATGTACTTGCGATTATACTTTATAGGGTGGAGATTATTAAATGAAAAAGATTATGCTTTTGTGCTTTTCGATTTTTTTGTGCGTATTGAGTTTTTCTGTAGCCAAGGCAGCAGATATTAACAACGGTCTAAACGATCAGGTAGTAGTTAGCGGATTTCCTGAAATTACCGGTGAAGCGGTTGACGGGCACATCAGGATTATTGAATTCATTCTCGGAACCAGAATGACCCTAAAACAAAAAGAAGTATTTTTTGAAGCCATTAAAAATGAAACAGCTTCAATGGAGCAAGAGGAACGAGAAAATTTTATTGAAGTTATTGAACTGGTAAAATCTCTGAATTTGCTTGATGAAGCAGACCAAGAATCTGTCAGAGCCATGCTTGAAAAAGAATATGTTGCCGGCAGTATAGATCTTAAAGATGACCCTGCGGCAAGACAGTTTTTGATGTTGCAAAACGATTCACAAAGACCGGTTGTGATTCAGGGCAGTTTTAATGTAACAAGACAAGCAATAGAAGCTTTTGCCGAATATTTAGCTTTTATATCAAGACCCGATAACCCGATTTGGCCAAATGAAAAAGCAATAGACATGATTGAAACAAGAGTAAAAATTGCTTTTGCATCACTCGAAGAAGAAGAAAGATTAGCTTTAGAAAGTTTTCATTACAGCTGGTATTTAATGAGAGCCTCTTGGCAACATACAAAAGATGTAAACACGAAAAATTCATGGAAATCAGATTTTGCATCAGTAGGCCTCAGACCCGGAAACATTCCCGATGTTAAACAAATTAAGAAAGCCTTGTCTACCGATGTCTACGCAGATATGCTGGATATGGCTACAAACAACGGTATAGAGCCAATAGAGTGGTCTTCTGATACCAAAGTAAGAGTATGGTAAGGAGAGAATAATGACATCATTAGCCTTTAAAAAAAAGATTATGATTCAAGAGGCTGTGGGAGCAACCAGCCTGAATGAATCTTATTTGGTAACAGATGCTGAAACAGGTTGCGGAATGGCGGTTGTTGAAGAACATGTTACTACTGCCCAAAAAGTTGCCAAAATGTTTATTGATAAATCTTTGTTGCCGACCAGTTTGACATTGAAAAACTGTGACGGTGATAAAATTCTTGATCTGTATCAACCGGCCTCTTTCTTTAGATCTGCATTCACGGTAAGAGATGCAAACGGGAAAATATTATGTGTGTTTAAACAAGCTTTTTCGCTTATTAAACCCTTAATTTATGTGGAAGATGAAAAAGGGCAAATTATAGGTCATATTAAAAGCGATTGGCGTTTCAGAAATTTTGTTTTTACATCAGGAAGCGGTGAGACAATTTCTGCAATTAAACACAAGTTTATGGGTATCGCAAAGCATTTGCTCACTTCAGCCGATGATTACGAAGTTGAAATGTCGAATACAGATGAAAACATGCTTTTAATTTCTATTGCAGCTGCAATATGTATAGATTTTTTCTATCACGAAAACTAAGCTAAATGAAAAACGGCGTTTATACGCCGTTTTTTTTTACACAGAAAATTGTGCATAATCAATATTACCTTAATTTCGTTAACAAGCTTTAAAATTATATCCCTAACTTTTTTTTATTAAATTTCAAACTTGCTTTTGAATCAGATTATAAGTTAATCTTAGTATTCATCGAAATTCGCGAATCTGCCGCGATAAAAGATAACAAACTTGCAATGATTGCAGTTTAAGGTGAAATATGATGTGTGTTGGCCGGAATGTGACTTACGTACCATTGGAGCACTGCATTGTGGGCAAAGCATATATAGAACCTCCTGTTCTTCTGGATAACCTTGCGATAATCTTCCCTGTCTATTTTCAATATCGACACAATTGACCCAAAACTTTATACCTAAAATGAAAAAAAATAAAAAAAGTTTAAAAATGTTTGTAAAGCCCATTATAATGAGCTTTTTGGGAATCATTTGTTTGCTTGCCGCTTATAAAATTTACCAAATGCCCGAAATGATTCTCAAAAACAACTTGGCTTCTTCAACCGAAACAATACTTAATCTTGCTTCTGAATCAGCATCTAATTATTTTGCGGGAATAAGAAACGAAATAACACTGCTGGCAAAAAAAAGCGAGATATATAAAATTAGAAAGTCGGGTTTTGTAAAAAAAATACTTGAAGAATACAAAGAAAATACCGATGTTTTCGCTGCATCATTAGAAGTAGAAATTTCTCTTTTATTTAATTATATATCTGACTGGAACGAAACTTTCGATTATCTGAAAGATTTGCCTAAAGCATCTGAAAGACTTGTTTATAAAATACTTTCTTTTTATGACGAAGATTCGTTTTTAGACGGAACACCGGAAGAAGTCGAAAGTTTTTACAGCTCCGGCGCTGCTTTTGATTATAAATCAGTTTTTGGAATAATAGAATCTATTAAAGAGACTTCCGGTTTTATTTTTAACCTGTCTGAGGTATTTGCAGAGTTTGTTGACAAATTTGTGTTTTTATCGAAAAGCCTTCCTAATAATCCCGATTTAACAAATCGAGTTTTGGCAATGGGGGTTGATAACGGAAGTATAAAGTCCTTAATAATTAAAGATAAAACCGGAGAAGAAGTGGCATCTTATAATATAGATTCGGTGATATGCAACTCAGATAAAGATATAAAGCACATCATGAAAGGTTTTTCATTTTTCGGAGGCGAAGTCTGTTACAATAAAAAGGGTGATCCTTTTTGGTGGACAGCAGTTTCCTTAAGAGACGAAGAAAGAGAGACAGTAGGTTGTTTGACAGCTTTTGCAGATATGAGTTTTTTGTCAGAAACCGCGAATCGAAACAATGATTTTTTTGAAATAACATACTTAGACAAAAACGGAATAATAGTAGGCAGTGCAGATAAAACAAAAGTAAAAAATCAAGTTAACGGTTTCGATTATTATGGCTTAAATAAAAATGAACCCACTGCATTTTGCCAAAAAATAATTAAAAATAAAGAAGGACAAAAAGTTTTTCAAAATTCAACAGCATTAAAGACAAATCAAAAAACTTATGCTCCGAATTTGTTTGTTGTTGTTGAAACATATTTGTTTAAGTATTTGAATGATTTTTATTATACGTGTATACTTAGCGTGATTATTCTTTCTTCTGTTGGCATATATTTTTTGTCAGTCGCCGGCTTGGGCTGGCTGGGGTTAGTTTGCCGGGAAACTGGAGTTTATGGGCTTTAAAATAAATTCAAAGATTATTATATTACTTATTGCAGTTGCATACAACGGAGTCGTGTTTGCATCAATTGAAGCAACAAATCTCATGTCAGAAGCCCTTAAACAAAGAAACACAGGAAACCTTAAAAAGGCCGTTACGCTTCTCAGAAAAGCTACATCACTTTCTGACAAAGGTAAACAGCGGAATTTGTCTATGTTTATGCTTGGGGACTGTTTTTTAGAAAGTGAAGATTATGAAAATGCTGTTAAAACATATGAAAGTATTTTAATAAATAAACTTACAGCAGAAGAAAAATCCGAAGCATTGTTTTGTCTCATGAAGGCTTACGCTTCGTTAGGCGATGCTGATAAAGTTACCCATACCTACAATAAAATGATGAAAGAGACACCTTCCGGTTCTTATTCTTCTTTGGCTAAAACTTTTTACTCAAGGTTTAGTGGTGTGTTTAGCGGGGTTGCCGGCGAAAATAAAAATACCCAACAAAAAACAAAAATTGTTGCAAAACCGACTGCTGTAAAAATAAACCAAAAACAACAAAAACAAACAAAAACAAACACGCAAGTAAACAAAAATAAACAAATAAAGACTGATACAAACAAACAGACAAAACTTACGCAAACAAATATAAACACAAACAAACAATTACAAGAAGCTTTGGCTTTTGAGCCTGTTTCAGACACCAGAAAAGAAGAGCTGGTCAGCGAAATACTGGTGTTGCAAGATAAAATCAAAAATATTGGCGAAACAAAACCGGGTGCAGATGCTTTGTTATTTGAACTGGGAAAAAACACCTCCGACTTTGGAGAACTTGTGGAAGCTTGCAAAATTTACGACAAACTTCTTTCTTTGCACCCGAATTCATCTTATGCAGAAAGAGCTTACTACGAAGCAATAAGATTAAGAGCCGTATTGGGCGTTCACGAAGCGGTAGTAGCTTGGGCAAAAGCTTTTAACGAAGCTTTTCCTTCTTCTGTCTATGCCTCAAAAGTTAAAGTTCTCTCCGAATATTCAAAATCAGGCGGAAAAATAGCGGTAGAAAACAAAAAAACTATTTTACAAAAAGATAATTTTAGTCAAATTAAAGATAAAAATCTGTTGGTAAAAGATGAAAGCTATATTATTGCATCTAAAAAAATGAAAGATGGTGATTACGAAAGTGCTCTTAAAGATTTTATGGGGTTAACTCGTGAATATTCCCAAGTGCCGCAACTTTGGTGGGACATTGCTCTTGTAAATGTGCAAACTGAAAACTTTAAGAATGCTTCAATTGCAATAAATAAGATGTTAAAATTAGACCCGGGTAATGAAGATGCCAGTTCTTTGTCGGGATACATACATTACCGATTAGAAGACTACGAAGAGGCTGCAAATGCCTACGAAAACGCCGGAGAACCGGACGGACAGGGTGTGAACTTTTACGATACAAAAAGTGCCTTGAAAAGAATGAAAAAATCTGTAAATACAACGTACTGACCAATTTAAGGAGCGTTTATATGAATAAAGATGCATTGACAGCTGTACAGAAAATTATTGAAATCGGTGATGAAAAAAACGAAATCGGCGAATATGGCTTGGCCAGAAATGAATATTTAAGCGCGGTTTCTGAATTAGAAAATACTAAAGAATCATCAAAAGAAAAAGATCAGCTGATGACTACAGTTAAAGATAAACTTAAAGCAATGGACGAAAAACTTGCCAAAGCTAACTACGAAAAGGGCAAAGCCGCTGTTTATACAAAATCCTGGGAACTGGCTATAGAACATTTTGAAGAAGCAATAAGACTTGCTCCTGAAGAAAATATCGAGTTTTTGGAAAGAGCAAAAAAACAATTGGATAAAGCAAAAGCAAAAAGCGGCGATTACCAAATGTATATAGACATAAATTCTTTGGTCGAACGAGGAAACGATTTTAAAGAATCCGGAAATTATGCTGAAGCCATTCTTGAATACGAAGCAGCTTATAAAATTATTGCTAATCTTCCGGAAGATCACAAATATGTCGTTTTTCTGAAAACTTCTTTGACTGAATGCAGAAGAAACATTATAAGACCTTACTTAGCCAAAATTTACAGAGCTTACAATAAAAAGAAATTCTCGCATGCTGCAACATTATTGCAAAAAGCATCTAATCTTATAGATAAAAAAGACAACGTTTATAAAAGGTTCCTTGATAAAATTAATGAAAAAATCGCGATAAACATAGAAGAAACAGATGTGCAATCAGACGAAATAGATAATTCGCCGGTCTGGGAAAAAGCAGTAAAAGATTACGAAGAAGCATTAGACCTATATTCTTCTTTTGTGGCTGTTGATCCGCTGGCTCCGGCTTATAATAATAAAAATATCTACGAAGATAAATTTGTGGAATCAAGAAAAAAGCTGGGTAAACTATATAAAACTCGTGCCGATAACTACCGCGACAGCAATAAAATTGATAAGGCAATTAAGAACTACAAAGAAGCTTTAAGACTTCTGCCAAAAACTGATAAGATGTTCCACGAGGCGTTCAGTGAAATTAAAAAAATGCGAGCGCAAATAACCGAAAATCAATAATACCTTTCATGAATAGATCTGATAACATTCTAAGCTCCGGTGAAATAATTAAGCTGGCTGAAAAACCTTCCTCACTGATTCCCTTATGGGAATTCTTGATGGCATTGATTTTTGCTCTTACTTTTTCCTTGTTGTTCTATTTCGGGAAGTTTACAACCTTTGAAAATGCAACAATAGACTTTAGGTTTAAGCAAAGGGGAGAGCTTCAGCGAAATCAATACATTGTTTTGGTTAACATAACCGACGACTGCATTAATGAGTTGGGTGCCTGGCCATGGAAAAGAGAGCAACACGGAAAACTTCTTTCTGTATTAAATAATGCAGGAGCCAAAACAGTCGCTTTTGATATTATGTTCACCGAAGACTCACTAATAGGATGTGAGGACGATATTGAATTTGCTAAGCAAATCCAATCGTTTAAAAATGTGGTTTTGCCTTTGGTTATAACCAAAAAGCATATATTGGATCCCGAAACATTCGAAATGATCGAAAAAATAGTTCCCGATCGACCTTGTAGAGCCTTGCAAAAGGCTATGCCCTATGAAGGATTTATAGACTTAGAATATAAGACCCTTAATCCCGACGGAGTAATCAGAAAGCTCTTGCTTTACAAACCGGCGGGTGATTTCGGAAGCTATATTTTTGGAATAGCGGCGGCTTCAGCTTATTTGAATATAACTCCTTCAATAGAAAAATACGGAATGATGGTTGGTGACAGGCTTTTGCCTTTCCATGAATCTTATGAACCCGAAGCCGGCGAAACAGTTAAATCTTACATGATAAACTACGCCGGAAGTACACATCACTTCGATGAAATAAGCTACGCAGACGCTCTCAAAGGAAGATTTCCCGACAGATATTTCGAAAACAGACTGGTATTAATAGGAACCAGAGCAAAAGGAATTTCCGAAGATGTTAAATTTTCACCCTTTGGAGCTATTTCAGGAGTAGAGATACATGCAAATTTACTTCATAATATCTTAAGCCGAAGATTTTTAACAAGAAATTCTACAACAACGACGATTCTTGTTATATTTATCTTTGCTCTGGCTATTGCTTACGCTTTATGGAAATCCAGACGATTCTTTTTTGATATAATAACTTTGCTTTCTGCCGCCTTATGGGCAGTCTCTGCAATTGTTATGTTTTATTTCGATATTGTTATAGAAATAACTCCTGTTCTGTTTATGGTACCTATTCAGTGGGCTTTAACAAGACTTATACAGCAGTTTCAGAGTTTGCGCGAAAAGAACTATGATTTAGCCAGAAAAGTCAGAGAATTGGCTATAATAAACGAAGTTACCCAGGCAGTCAGTTTCATGGGAGACCTTGGAAAAACCCTCGATGCAATAGTCAGCCGGGGAGTTCAAGTGCTTAACGCGCAAAGAGGCTCTATTTTTCTGCTGGATGAAAAATATGAAGAATTGGTAGAAAAATCGGTTATTTACGGGGTTAATGGTGAAATTAAAATAGATAACGATTTACGAAATCAGTTTAAAAGCGGCAAAGGCATAGCCGGCGAAGTTTTTAACAGCGGAAAACCAAGATTAATACAAAACATCAGAAAAGATAAATCTTTTGAATTCAGAGATTCTGAAAGAGATAATCTTAAAAGCATGATTTGTGTACCTCTTGTAATAAACGACATTCCGATAGGTGTAATGAATGTTGTAAATAGGGTCGAGGGGCGCTTTAATAACGATGATCTTCAAACTGCCCTTACTATGGCTAATCAGGCTGCAGTTGTTATTGAAAAAGCGAGACTTTATAATTTGGCGACAATTGACGGTTTAACCGGACTTGTTGTCAGGAGACATTTTCAGGCAAAAATTGAGGAAGAGTTCAGACGCGCAAGACGTTATGACAAACCCTTATCTTATTTAATGACAGACATTGACCATTTTAAAAAGTTTAACGATACTTATGGCCATCAAACCGGTGATATGGTTTTGAGAGAAGTTGCCAAAATTGTGATTAAAAGCGTGCGAGATACAGACATCGCGGCTAGATACGGCGGAGAGGAATTTGCTGTAATATTGCCTGAAACTGAACCGGATGGTGCTATGCTTTTTGCGGAAAGATTAAGACAAAGTGTTCAAGACGCTGTTTTTAGCGGGCCTACCGGTGATTTAAAGGTTACTGTCAGCGTTGGAGTCAGTTCTTTTCCCTTAAACAACCCAAATTCAGCGACAGAAATGATAAAGTTGGCAGATGATGCTTTGTATGTTTGTAAGAAAAATGGTCGAAACAGAGTTGAAATTGCTGTAATCGACGATAAAACAAATAGTTTAAATACTTGAATTTATCTGATATATTGTTTTAAAAATATCTACCGCGAGGTTTTACTTTGGAAAACAAAAAAGAACAGGTTGTTATTACGGTCCTGGGAATAAGCAAACCCGGTATCTTGGCCGGCATAACCCGAGCAATAGCAGATTCAAACGTTAACGTAGAAGATGTGAGCCAAAAAATTATGCAGGGTTATTTTGCTCTTATGATGATGACTGACTTTGCAGGAGCAAATTGCAGCTTCGAAGAGTTTCAAAACAGAATGCAAGCTGTTTCTGATCGATTGCAGGTGAAGACTTTTATACAGCATGAAGATGTTTTTAGATTCCAGCATAGACTGTGACGGAGGAATAAAAAATGCTTTTCTCTTTAGAAGAAGTAATTGACACCATTAGTGCGGTAGGTGTCGAAACATTTGATATTCGTACTATCACATGTGGAATCAATATAATGAGTTGCGCTGATTCTGATGTTAATAGGTGTGCCGATAAAGTTTACGAAAAAGTCGTGAGAGTGGCCCGTGATATAGTGCCTACTGCGCGAATCCTCGAAAAACGTTATGGTATTCCTATTGTAAACAAAAGAATTTCAGTGACTCCCGTGTCTTTTTTGGCATCTGCTTTTACCGAACCTACTGCGGTACCGATTGCAAAAGCACTCGACAGAGCAGCAAAAGAGCTTGGCATAGATTACGTTGCCGGTTTTTCTGCGCTTATTCAAAAAGGGTTTTCTCGCGGAGACCAAATACTTATTAATTCAATTGCAGACGCTTTATGTAACACAGAAAGAGTTTGCTCAAGCGTTAATATTGGCACCTCTCAAGCCGGAATAAACATGGATGGTGTTTATCGAATGGCTGAAGTTGTTAAAGAAGCTGCCCAAAGATCTGCCGATAAAAACGGCCTAGCTTGCGCTAAGTTGGTAGTTTTCTGTAACGCGGTTGAAGATAACCCCTTTATTGCAGGCTCGTTTTTAGGGCCGGGTGAAGCCGAAGCTATTTTAAATGTGGGTATCTCAGGCCCCGGAGTAGTAAGAGCAGCACTGGAAAACTCTGAAAACCTTTCTATTGGCGAACTTTCCGAATTAATTAAAAAAATCAGCTTTAAAATTACCAGAACAGGCGAACTGGTTGGCCGCGAAGCTTCAAAAATGACAGGAATCCCATTCGGGATAATTGACTTGTCATTGGCTCCGACTCCTGCTCAGGGCGATTCAATAGCGGATATTCTCGAACTTATGGGCTTAGAGAGAACCGGCTGTCATGGTACAACTGCATGTCTGGCCATGCTCAACGACGCTGTTAAAAAAGGCGGTATGATGGGGGCCACTTATGCGGGCGGTTTATCCGGAGCTTTTATTCCTTTAACCGAAGACGCGGGAATGTGCAGAGCAGTAAGTGAAGGCGCTTTAAATATCCAAAAACTTGAAGCTATGACTTGTGTTTGTTCTGTTGGCCTCGATATGGTGGCTATCCCCGGAGACACCTCAGTAGATGTAATCGCCGGTATTATAGCTGATGAAGCGGCAATAGGAATGATAAATCATAAAACTACGGCGTGCCGATTGATTCCCGTTCCCGGAATGAAAGCCGGCGACGAAGTTGATTTTGGCGGCTTATTGGGTAAAGGACCAATAATCGCTGTCGGAAAACAATCTCCGAAAAAGTTTGTGACAAGAGGCGGCAGAATTCCCGCTCCTGTGCACAGTATGAAGAATTGACTTGTAACAAATATTCTCTCAATAACGTATTATTAGTGGTGAGCTCAAATGCTGAAAAGAAATAAGCCCGACTGCGCCGATTTGATTGCCAAAGCAAAATTAGGTAATTCTGACGCTTTCGCCGACATTATTAAACAGTATTATGGGCTTGTCATGCACTATCTTTTAGGTATGGGCGTAAAGCATTCGGATGCGGAAGATGTGGCTCAGGAAGCTTTTATAACATTGTTTCGTAAGATTGATCAGGTAACGAATCCGGCTACTTTTACCGCTTGGTTATTGAGGATTTCACGCAATCTGTTCATTGACAAAATTCGAAAAGAAAAAAAGATAGATGTCTCCGGCAATCAATTTGAACTTGAATTATTGACCTCTAACTTGACTCCTGAGTCTGAGGTTGTTTCTAATTCTGAGGTAAGCGATATATTTGCGGGTCTTAAGTCCAGAGAACGCGTTATTCTTGAACTGAGAGTTTTTCAGAATATGTCCTTTGCTGAAATAGGCGAGGTTCAGGGAATGACCGAAGGTAATGTCAGATTGGTTTTTCATAGGTTGATTTCTAAGTTGCGAGACAGGTTAGCAAAAGAATTTGGTAGGTTATAAGCATGGACGAAAAAGAATGCAAAAACATAACTGAACAGTTAACCGATCCTCAAAATATAAATGAGGCCGGTAAAAAGCACATTAAAGTTTGTAAAAAATGTGCGTCAACCGTTTCTTTGCTTCTAACCTTAAAAGCAGGCCCTGCGCCCACTGCCGGGCTTGTACCGTCTCCGGCTTTTATTAATTCTGTATTAGCCAGAATCGGCATTAAAAGCGCCGTAGCGTCTTCTGCCGCCACGGCAGCGGTTACTTCAAAATCTGTTGTGGCAGCAATAGTTGCTTTGGGTGTGGCGGTGGTATTAGGCCTAGGATTAACTCTCGGCACAGACGATTCTTTCAACAATATTCTCAAAAGTCAAAAAAGCGAGTCTGCTAAAAGAAATATAATAGAAATAGAATTATTAGAACTGGAAGCGCTTAAAAATATAAAGTCTCCTGTTTTGAAATTTGATTCTCCTGCCAATGAAACAAAATAAAAAATTTAAAAAGGGATCCGCACTGCTCATTACGATGCTGGTCGCCGTTAGCGTAGGCACAATCGCCGTATCTTATTTTAGATACTCAAGAATAACCGCCAAAAATCAAATAAGAACAATAAACAAAGATCTTATTCGAGAAATAGCACAAATGGCTTCAGACGAAATATTTGCGCGTACCTGTAAAGATGCCGTAGATATTAAAAGCAAAATATTTTGGTTTTTAAAAGGCTCGGCCCCCGGTACCGTATACCGCATCGACACTCCTTTTACAAAAGAAAACAGTAAACACTTTCTTTCGGAAGGTTATTCGTGCGAGGTTGCCGGCAGAATAAGAATAGTCAGGTTCAGAAAAACTGCCCCGAATAATTCTAAATACTTCGGAGCGTATGAGGGGCATGGAATAATTGCCATAGAAACCAAAGCATTATTATACAGGCATACCGGCGAAAAACGTTCCGTGGCATTTTCCCATGAAATAGAATCGCATTTTGATTATTTTCTTGTGTCGACTGTTTGCATGAGCGAAAAGGGCTCGATGATGACAAATCCGCTTGTTATACGCAAAGATCGCGAGGCGGGAAACACTAATGTGATTAAATCAGATAATGCGGCTGTGTTAACTCTGCACAACGGTATGAATTCGTTTCAGCCGGTTATACCCGACAGTTATGTTTTATACGATAAATACTCGCTTTGGAGTAAGAGAAACCTGAGCATAGAAGACTTATACAAATATGAAATAATCGACCGAAAAGCTAAGACTATTAATTTGAACGGCATTGTTCATTGCAAAGATTCTGTGACCCTCGAAGGTGACTATAAGGTTGCCGGGCAGGGGGTTATAATTGCCGACAGTTTTAATATCAACGGCGCTATCGAAAAGTCTGACAACACCTCTCTGTGTGTACTTTATGCCAACAAAGGAAAGATTGTGACGAACACAGAAAAAGAGATAAACGCGGCATTGATAGCTTCAAATCGTAATTTTACCGGTACAGTAGAGGCTTTAAAGGCTCTGAAAATTAATGGCCTGATGGTTGTTGACACGCTTGATTTAAATGCTTGGGCAGAAAAAGATCATAAGATTTATTATGATATGGCTTTTAAAGACGGTGAAAAAGCAAACAGAGCGGTAATTTCAAAATGGGTAACTTACAGAAGAACAAATGAAAAGATTTAATAATAAACGCTTAAAATCAGGATTCTCGCTAATAGAGGCCCTTATCGGGATATTAATTATCGGTGTTGTAGGTATTTCGGTTTTTATGCTTATTTCAACCTCTAACAGAACTAATTTGGCGGATTATTATCGTATGACAGGCGAAAGTATTGCAAAAGAGGCGATAGAAGTTTTTCAATGTTTGGGTTACGAAGAAATCTCAGGCAGAAAAAACACAACATTGGCCGGTTATGCCCTCGATGTTTGGCAGCCGGTTGAAGTAAGTATAAAAGACGGGATAAAAAGGTCGGAAAATTCTTCTGCTTTTTTACGAAAAATTGTGTTAGAACCTGTCGAAAATGACGGAATAATGGGCGTTTTAGTTAAGGTTGAGGTTAAGTCTAAGGGCTTCTTTTCAGGTCTGGGAAAAATCGAAGCTAAAACCATGGTGATAAAAAAGTAAAATGAAAAAAATAAGCATAAAAACCGGTGTGACTATGATTGAGCTGATTGTTGCGATTGCAATAACCTCAATAATCGGCACGGGAGCGTTAATGCTTCATCAAAACAGCGTCAAGATTGCATCGGCCGGTATGGCAAACGTCGAAATGATGCGAGAAGGTAAACTTATACTTGAAACAATAAGAGAAGACCTTAAACATGCTTGTGTTCCTTATAAAGATTCTTTTTCAATCAGTTTTGACAATATAGTTCAAGTCGAGTTCTCAAAGAACAAAGGTTTAGAGGGTGCCGAATTTTCTTTCTTGAGATTTAAAAACAAACCTGATTTTGCCGTAATGGGGTATTACGAGAAAGATTATATGTTGAGGGCTTTAACAAAAATAACCTATAGATTAGAAAAAATCGAAGATTCGGAGTTGCTAAAGCTTGTCAGAGAAGCTGCGGAACATAAAGGCGAAACGACTGTGGCAACTTTAACCGAAAGACTTAACTTTTTTAACATAAAACCGGTAGAAATTAAAACAGAAACAGCTGATAGATGGCTTTGGAACATCAGTTTGCAGCTGTCGCATAAATCCGACAAGAGCTCGGTCGTTTTGCGCGGAGAGAACTGTTTAAGTTTTTATGATTTGGTTTTTTCCGAGTTTTATCAATCTGTTTCGCTGTTCCCTGACTCACCCAGAAATTGGAACACGGGCATGACATTTTCACCCAAATAGTTTTTTGCAAAAATAAAACAAAAACATTGAATAATTTATCTCCTTTATGGTATAATACACTTCGCTAGCCGGAATGGCGGAATTGGCAGACGCACGGGACTCAAAATCCCGCGCCCCTTAAAGGCGTGTCGGTTCGACCCCGACTTCCGGCACCGAAAGCCCCGTTTTCATACGGGGCTTTTTGTTTTAGCCCCATTGACTTTAATGATTAAATTAAGTTAAACTTTGTTTTGAATAAAACTAAACGAACTGAGTTTTTTGGTCGATACGAATTTTGGAGGCGTCCTCCGCTTATTAAAATAGATATATGGGGGAAGACGTTTTAGGGAGTCAGGAGGAACCATGAAGGTTTCCAGTAACATTAATGTAACTACTATTTATCAGAATCAGCTCAAAAAGCTTCAAGAAGCCAAATCCGGCGACTTTGACAAGATGCTGCACGGTGCTTCATCTGACGAAAGCGTTGCGGGAGCAGATTCAAAAGGGCTGTCCGGTTTGAAAAGTAACAAAACGGACAAGGTTGACTTGGTCAGTCTCGAAAGAGTCGAAATACCCGAGAAAACCCAGGAAGAAAAGCTTGTGTTCGCAGCAAAAGCCGTTGCGATGGAAGCTGAAATCAGATATGAGAAGGTTAATCATATCAAAGCTCTTGTTGATGCGGGGCAATACAACGTTTCACCTGAAGCGGTCGCTGAAAAACTTTGGTCTTCGGGCGTTGTAAGACACGTTTGGTAAGGAATTCTTATTTTGCGGCAAGTTGTCGAGGAACTTAAAAATATTTTAAATGAAGAACTGGCGATTTATCGCAGGATTCTTGAATTAGGAAAATCTAAGGGTAAGTTGCTGGTCGAAAAGTTTTCTTCTGAACTACAGAATATAGTTTCTTTGGAAGAGCAGCTTGTTCAACAGTTAGTTGACTTAGAACCTCGAAGAAAAGATTGTGTCGGAATACTGACCGGAGACCCCGAAGCAAAGCTTGATTCGGTAACTGATCAAGTTGCAGAATCAGACGGGAAGTCAGATCTATGGATCATATCAGATAACCTGTTGTCTGTAATCGAAGAAATAAAGAAGGTTAATGATACAAACCAACGATTAGTCGAACAGGCATTAGAGTTAACTCAATATTCTATAAAACTGATAACCCGCGCTCCGAAGCCGGTTACTTATGGGCCGGGCGGAAAGTCTTCTTCGCAATTGCCTCAATCTCGTTCTCTTATCAATCGTAAGGCTTAAAAAACACGATAAAAAGACCGTTTCGAATAGTTTCGAGACGGTCTTTTTATATTTCGGATAAATCATTAAATACTCTAAATTTACTTGAAAAACAAAGAATCTTGTGATACGCTGAAGGGTACATCCCTGCTTCTGCTTGTGAAATAGCAGAGGCTTGAAATTATCCGAAGGGAGGTTTTCTATAGTGAAACCTTACGAAACTTTGTTCTTCACCGAACCGGGCATTGAAACCGATGCTCTTGACACGCTTATCGGTAAAGTCGAAACTGCTATCACCAAAAATGGTGGTCAGATCGAAAAAATCGATAAATGGGGCCGCCGCCCCTTGGCTTATCCCGTAGACAAAAACATTGAAGGAAATTATGTTCTTGTTAATTTTCAGGCAACCGGAGAAGCTTTGAAGGAACTCGAAAGAACTTATCTGATCAATCAGACTATTCTTCGCTTCATGACTACTGCGCGCGGTCAATAAGTTATGGCCGGAAATTTAAACAAGGTTTTTTTGCTCGGCAATCTCACAAGAGATCCCGAATTAAGACACACAGCCCAGGGCACTTCTATTGCCAATTTTGCTGTTGCGGTTAATCGTAATTTCAAAGGCAATGACGGAGAATGGAAAAAAGAAACAAACTTTTTTAATATTGTGGTCTGGGGTAAAGCCGGCGAAAATTGTGCAAAATACCTGACAAAGGGACGCCCCGTTTTGGTTGAAGGTCGTTTACAAAACAGATCTTATGAGACTCAAGACGGCCAGAAACGCACTGTAACCGAAATAATCGGAGATAATATTCAATTCTTGTCCGGCGCGAATGAACGCGGCGGAATGCAAGATGAATCCTCTGATACCGGCTTTAGTGCAGATTTTAGTCCCGTTGGCAGTGATGATGATTCTGTTCCGTTCTAAATCGGAAATATTGTTTACAAGTTATTCGGAGGAATAAAATGGCTGAATTTAAAAGACATAGACACAGAAAAGTGTGTCATTTCTGCAAAGATAAAGTATCTTTCATCGACTATAAAGACGTATCTCGCTTAAGAAGATATATCAATGATCGCGGCAAAATCACCAGCCGCAGATCTACCGGCACCTGCACAGCTCACCAGAAACATTTGACCACTGCGATTAAACGCGCAAGAAATATGGCTCTGCTTCCCTTTGCAAACGTATAACAAATGAATAAGTTTGCCATAAGATGGCTTGAATTGGCTTTTATGGTTTTAATAACCGTTACCGGCCACTATCTAACAGTAAAGTTTCCTCTTATCGGCATGTTTACTCTTTCGTTAGGCGGTGTTCCCGCATTTGTTCTTTTGGTTTCCCGAGGTAAACTGTTTTTGCCTTATGCGGCTTTAACTTTTATAACCTCTTGGAACTTGGTGTCTTTACCGGCAGCTTTGATGCTGATACCTCTTGTTTTTATGCCCGCGGTATTTATGTCCTCGGCGTTGAAATTGGGGTTAAAGCCATTACAGGCTGTTTGTGTGGCATTGCTGTCGGCAACGCTGTTTTCGACGGGAATGTGGACAATAGTTAACGGCTCTTTTGCCGGTGACAAAGGTCCGATACCCATAAAAGAACATTTGGCTCAGCAAGTTCAGCTTGTTGAAAAACAACTGGATGAAATAGAAGCGAAGAATCCGGATAGCTATGAGGCTGTTCATGCGGCGAGAAAAAATGTTCTTGATTTGTATGAATTTTCACAGCTTTTGGTTCCTGCAACGTTTTTATTCGTCTGGCACGTATTGACTCTTTCTGTCTTTTACATGGGAGCTTATAAACTCTCGGCAAAACTGGATTACAAACTTTCTGAATTTCCGGCCTTTACAGAATGGCAATTTGATTGGCGAATAATCTGGTTTTATATGACAGGTTTGCTTTTGTATCACTTTTTATCAGGTTTGGAACAAATATCGGTTCCTTGGTTGATAAGAGTATTGGGGGCAAATTTGTTGGCCATAAGCAGTATGATTTATTACATCGCCGGGTTATCTGTGTTGTTCTTTATGTTTGATAAATATAAAGCGGGAATGTTTACAAGGCTCTTAATGTCACTTCTTGCACTGATTTTTACACAAGCTATTGTTTGGTTCGGCATAATAGATGTTTGGGCCGACTTCAGAAAGCCAAGATCAGTGTCTTTACAATCGGATTCCGATGATTCTGATTCCGATATATTTAATTGAAACACCTAGGAGAAATATAATGGAAGTTCTGATGATCAATACTGTTCCCCGGGTTGGCAGAAAAGGTGAATTCAAAACTGTTGCAGAAGGTTTTGCTCGCAATTACCTGTTCCCGAGAAATTTTGCTATTCCCGCTACAGAAGGTGCTAAAAAGCATTTCAATCTTATGAAAGATTCATGGGAAAAACAAATTTTGCGCGAAAAACAAATGTTTGCCGAATTGGCTCAAAAAATTGAAGGTACTACTGTTACCATCACAAGAAGAGCCGGAGATAAAGGCAGACTGTTTGGTTCTGTAACAAGCGCCGAATTAGCCGAAGAAATCAAAAAAGCCAGCGGCGTTGAAATTGACAAGAAACTCGTTGTTGCCGACCATATCAAAGAAGTTGGCGAACACGATGTTACTATAAGATTCACCGGCGAAGTTAAAGCTGCTTTGAAAATAGTTGTTGTTGCAGAAGTAAAAAAAGACTAATATTTTTAGCAGTTATTGATAATTTAATTCGGGGGTTGATTAAAACCCCCGAATTTATTTTAATTATATGTTTTTGAATTATAAATAAGGAGCCTTCAAAATGTCAGATATTTTTCAGAAAGTCCCTCCGCACAGTATTGAAGCAGAACAGAGTTTAATCGGTTCTATGATGTTAAGTGAAGATGCAATAGTTGCGGCAATGGAATTGGTTTCTTCTTCTGACTTTTATCAAAGCGCCCACAGAACTATTTATGAAGGTATTTTTTCTTTGTATTCAGAGCATAAACCGTGCGATTTGGTAACTTTGCAGGAACAATTAAGGTCTCAGGGTAAACTGGCCGAAGTCGGCGGAGTAAGCTATATTTCTCAGATGTTGAATGTGGTTCCGACATCAAAGAATGCCGAGCATTATGCTAAAATTGTGAAGGATAAGGCAATGCTCAGACAGCTTATAAGCCTTACGGGAGAGATTTCCGACAAAGCCTACGACCCGTCAACAAAAACCGAATTGATTTTAGATGAGACAGAGCAAAAGGTTTTAAAATTAAGCCAATTTAAATCCACAAAATCATTTCACGAATTAAAAGATTTAGTAAAAGAAACTTTTGCTCATCTTGAACAGCTTTATGAAAATAAACAACCGGTAACAGGTATTCCCAGTGGTTTTATCGACTTAGACGCTTACACCGCAGGCTTTCAAAAATCGGACTTAGTAATTTTGGCGGCCAGACCTTCTATGGGCAAAACTGCATTTTGTTTGAATTTAGCGCAAAATGCCGCTTATAAAACTAAGACCCCTATTATGTTTTTTTCTCTCGAAATGTCCCACACTCAGCTTGTAACAAGGCTTTTGTGTTCTGAAGCGCGTGTTAACGGGAACAAGCTCAGAACAGGTATGGTAGACGAAGAAGATTGGGGTAAAATTATTTACGCTGCCGGGATACTTGAAGATACTCCCTTGCTGATTGACGATACGGCAAACGCTTCTTTGCTTGAAATTAGAAGTAAGGCAAGAAAAGCCTACGCTCAGCATAAAATCGGGATGATTATAATAGATTATTTGCAGCTTATCACTTATTCCGGCACCGACAAAGCGGAAAGCCGGCAGCAGGAGGTTAGCGCCATTTCAAGAAGCTTAAAGGGGCTTGCGAGAGAATTGGATATTCCTGTAATATGCCTGTCTCAGCTTTCCCGTGAAGTCGAGAAAAGAACCGACAAAAGACCTCAGCTTTCTGATTTGCGTGAATCAGGGGCAATCGAACAAGACGCCGACGTGGTTATGTTTTTATACAGAGATTATTATTATAATAAACAACGTGAAGAAAATAGGGGTAAAGGCGAAGTTATTATTGCAAAACAAAGAAATGGCGGCTTAGGCTCTGTAGAACTTGCTTTTAACGAAAATTTCGCAAAATTTGAAAATCTGGACAGAATACACAGAGAAGATTATTGAGTAAAATTTATGAAAATACTCTTTGTTATCAATGCTCTCACTGTCGGTGGCGCACAGTCTGTATTGGGCGATTTGGTCAAAAAGGCTGTGGCAGATGACTGCTCGGTAGAGGTTGCCTGCTTTAAAGGGGGCTACCTCGAAGATTCGTTTGCGCAATTGGGCGTAAAGGTGCATTTGTTAAATGAGTCATTTTTTGATATTTTCGGTTTTATTAAACTCATAAAAATCATGCGGTCTTTTAAACCCGATGTTGTTCATTCACATCTTTTTAGAGCCACTTTTTGGGCCCGTGCCGCTCATTTGTTTTTTCTGAATTCTGTTTTGATATCAACGATTCATGGCACTGAAACAGATTATTACAGCGTGCTGGAACGGGTTATGAGCGGTTGCTCGGACAAGATTATATTCAGCAGCCGATTCTTGAGCAATTGGTATGACAAAAATATCGTTAAACTTGATAAAAACAGCGTTTGCATTTATCCGGGGGTTTCTGTTCAAGCTGAAAAAAGCGATGCAAAAAAAAACAGCGATGCAATACTGACCATCGGAACCCTTTCCCGCTTACATAGAATTAAGGGAATTGATTGCCTTTTAAAAGCGTGCGCGCTGTTAGATAAACAGGGCGTTAACTTTAAATTGTATATTGGCGGTGGAGGCAAGCAAAAGGTCGAATTGACACAATTGGCAAATGCTTTGAATATTGCCGATAAATGTGAGTTTGTGGGAACAATAGTTGAGAAAAACGCGTTTTTAGAGAGGCTTGATGTGTTTGTGGCGCCTTCAAGGTCTGAAGCTTTCGGAATACATATTTGCGAGGCAATGGAACGCTCGTTGCCGGTTATTGCTGCGAAAGTGGGTGGAATTCCCGAAATTGTGATACAAAATGAAACCGGATTATTTTTTGAACCCGACGATCACAAAATGCTTGCAGAGCAAATAAAGCAAATTGCCGGCGGCAGAATTGAAGCCGAGTCCATGGGGAAAAGAGGCCGCAGAAGAGTTGAAGAGCTTTTTGTCAGAGAAAATTTGCTCAAAGCACATTTTGATGTTTATAAAAAGCAGGTTTTCGAAAAAAGGCGGAAAATACATTTTGTAATCTCGTCAGGCGAGATGGGCGGGGGAGAGCGGTTGGCATTAGGTTTAATAAAACGGCTTGAGCAAAGAGGTTACAGCGTTTCTGTAACCTGTGCAGGGCAGCCGTTGGCCGGGGTTTTAAAAGACTTAAAAATAAATTCAGGTTTTGTTTCGATGGCTTTTGAAGGTTTGATTTTTGCTTTTAAAACAGTTTTTGATCTATTAAAAATCAGACCTGCTTATATCAGCTCTCATCTTAATAAGGCGGGGTTAATTTCGGGAAAAGCGGGCAAATTATTTGGTATTTACACTTTATCTCATATTCATGGGCTTAACAGGCTAAGTTATTACAAGGGAAGCGATTGTCTTATAGCCGTTTCAAAAGCCGTTGAAAAGCATTTGCTCGATCAGGGGGCAAACCCCGACACATTGTGTGTTATACCAAACTGCGTAGACAAGCCTGTCTTAAATGAGTCAAGAGAAATCAAAGATAAAATCAGAATAGGCATCACGGCAAAATTGCACGCGAATAAAGGCCATGAATGGGCTTTAAAGTCTATAGCCAAAAACATTGATATATTGCCGGTAAGTAAGATACATATATTGGGAGACGGGCCGGAAAAAGAACGATTGCACAAGCTTTGCGAGGATTCACCCTTAAATGAGCTTGTTGTTTTTCACGGTTACGTTGAAGATACCGATAAATACGCTTCTGAAATAGATTTGGCGCTGCTTCCGTCTGCCGGTGAGGGTATTCCTTTGAGTTTGCTTGAAACAATGAGGTTCGGAATCCCTTGTGTGGCCACCGACAGAGGGGGTATTCCCGAAATAGTCACAAGCGGCGAAAACGGAATTCTGATACCATATAAAGATGAAAACAAACTTGTTGAGGCAATTATAAAAATTTCCGAACCTAGCGTTTATAAAAAGTATTCTGAGTCGTGTATCGAGTCTTTTAAAAGATTGAATGATTACGAAAAAATGGTAGATAATTTTGAAAACCTGCTTAAAAAGTTCAAATAAAACGAATGTTTTTATGCTTTCGCCCGTTCGTTTTAACGGGCTTTGGCAGCGTCATCAGGCGTTTGCGGCAGAGTTGGCAAAGCGTGGTTATCTTGTGTTCTTTATAGAGCCCTTTTTGACCGGGGGGCTTGGACTAAATATTGCAGAGCCAAAAGAGTTTTTGGGCAATTTAAAGGTTATAACGGTGAAAGTGCCTTTTAAAGCTTCTTCTTTTCCGGCGTTGCAGAAAATTGCAGTAAAATTTGCAATGATGCAGGTTTTAAAAAATGTTAAAACCGATGAGTGTTTGTTGTGGGTGGCCGAGCCATCTATGGCCGAATTTACCGCAACACGCTGGAAACAAATACTTTACGATAGATGCGATCGGCACGGGTTTTTTCCGGGACAAAGAACGTCTGCGTGGCGCAATTACGAGGCCGAATTATATGAAAAGGCTGATTTTGTGAGTGTTTCGCACCCTTATTTGTTAAAAGATGTTCCGCCTATTTTGGGTAAAACCCTTATTGTAAAAAATGCTGTTTCCGATAAATATCTAAAGCGCGTAAAGCAAAATTGTAAGCCTGTCAGCGTGCAAGATAACGTTTTAAGGCCGCTTGAACTGGTTTCTGCAGGCGCTCATTTTGAATGGACTGATTTTAGCTGGCTTGAATGGCTTATAAATAACGAAAGTTCTTGCCGGCCGATTCGCCTGCATATCGCGGGGGCAGGTAGGGGCAGAGACTTTGAACGTTTGATAAATGCTCCGAATGTAATTTTCCATAAAAAACTTTCTCATGATAAATTATTTGAATTATTGAGAACTTGCGATGTGGGATTGGTGCCGTTTGCCGATACAGAGCTAATAAGAGGAGTTGACCCGATAAAAGTCTATGAATACGTCGCTTGCGGTTTGCAGGTTTGGGCGCCCGATGTGTCGTCATTGCGTGAAAACCCCTATATAACCCATTTTGTGGGCAAAGGAGATGGATTGCAGGATTTAAACAGGTCTTGTTTTGAGCAGCCTCTCGATTTGCCTACTTGGGCAGACCGGATTGAGGTGTTACTTGATGAAGTGAGGTTGTTATGAGTAATGATGTTGTTGCCGGGAAGGCATCTTTTTTTAAATTCATTGTGATTCCGTTTTTTGTTATATCTATTTTTGCGCAGTCTTATTCTAATGCCTTTTTGAATGCCTTTTTAGTCGATAACTCAAAAGCAGTGGAACTTGCGAGAACTAACAAAATAAGCGACTCACGAGAAGTGTCGTTGATTCTGCAAAATGTGGAAAAGTATAATGAAAAAGTGCAAGGCAATATTTCTGTCACTCAAACGAACGGTAAAGCCGATATAACCGTGACCGGAGAGTTTTGGTCTGCCGGCTTGAGGCTTTTTTCAATTATTGTGCTTTATTTTTGGCTGCGTCCTTTTTTTGCATATTTAAAAAAGCGAAATGAAAAACACAAAATTCAGGCTTTAAACAGATATAATAATTTTTACAGAGGAATTTTTTCATATTTATTGGCTGTGCATGTTATTTGGTTTTTTACAGCTACCTTAAAAACTTATTTGCCCGGTGATTTTTGGCGTGCAATCGTTTATCACTCAGTTTGGTGGTTGTGTGAATGCTATTTATTCTATTCGTTTTTAGAGCCTTCTTTGTTTATGTTCGTGAGCGGAGCGTTTTTGCAGCCCGGGGTAATTGCTCCAAACCGCTCAAGTTTAAGCATATATGGCAGACTTTTAACTATGCTGATTTTTTTGGTGTTGGTTCCTATGGGTATTTTGGCCGCTTATATTTATAAGGATTATTTTTTGCTTTACGATTTTAAATATAACGCACTGCTTTTGCTGACTACCTCTATTGTTTTTTTGGTGGGAAACATGCAATTGTTGTATAAGTCGGTTCAAGAGCCTATTGATGTTCTGGCCGAAAAAATGCAAAAACTGGCCGAAGGGGACTACAGTGTCAGCACTTCAGTTCTTTTTAACGACGAAATCGGGCGTTTGAAGGCAAACTTCAACAGTATGGTCGAACAGCTTAAAGAGCGAGAAGAAATGAAAGATATTTTCGGCAAATATGTTTCTATCGAAATAGCAAAGCATCTGATCAAAAATCATAAGGTTGATTTGGGCGGCGAAAATATTATCGCAACGGTATTATTTTCTGATATCAGAAATTTCACTTCTATGAGCGAAAAAATGTCACCCGAAGAAGTTGTAACTATGTTAAATACATATTTTGCTTATATTACCGAACCGATAATGGCTAATAACGGCGTAATTAACAAGTTTATCGGTGACGCGGTAATGGCTGTTTTCACCCCGCACTTAGGCTCAGAAAACCATGTCGAAGACGCCATAAAAGCAGCAAAAGAAATGCGCGAAAGACTCGCTAATCTAAACAATTCAAAAGAGCTCAAATCAGAGATAAAGTTCGGCATAGGTCTCAATACAGGCCCTCTTATTGCCGGCAACATCGGAACACAAAAGCGATTCGAATACACGGTCATCGGAGACACGGTTAATGTCGCTTCCCGCATGGAATCTCTTTCAAAAGCTCTTGAGCACGATATCATATTGAGCGAATCAACGGCAGAAAAAATCGACAAAGAGTTCGCAAAAACTCTCATATTAGAAAAATCTGACCCCGTGCAGATTAAAGGCAAAAGCCTGCCTATGCCGGTTTACAAGCTGATAGGTTTTAAAACTGATTAATCGGTTAAGAGATTCTTATTTAGAGCAAAGCCCGTTTTCACACACGTTTTCGGTCGGGCAATTTTCGCAGGTGCGCTCTAATTGTATTGTTGAATGGGAAATGCCTAACCCTTTTAAGCCTTCGTTCGCTGCCTTTATCACTTCGTCGTCGTTTTCTGAAGAGGGTTTAACCAAATGAACGGTTAAAGCTATCTCTGTGGTGCTCATGCCCCATATGTGCAGGTCATGAGTTTCTTCAACGCCGGGCAATGATTTTAAAAAATCGTTAACTTTGTCCGGGTCGACGCTCTCGGGAACAGCATGAAGAGCCAGATTTAATGATTCCTTCAACAGATTCCAAGTGCCCATAAATATTACAATGGCTATGATAATACTCACTATAGGGTCAATTATGCTGATGCCGCTATATTTTATAATGAAGCCCGAAACCACAACACCGGCTGATACAGCCGCATCTGCAACCATATGCAGATAAGCGCCGCGAATGTTTAAATCTTTCTTTTGGTCTTTCATAAACAACATAGCTGTAAAGGCATTGATAATGATGCCGACCGTGGCAACGAAAATTATTGTGTTACCTTCCAGTGCTACCGGAGCGCTAAATCGCTTGATAGCTTCAATGATAATGCCGCCAACCGCGAGCATAAGAATCAAAGAGTTAAAAAGTGCCGCGAGAATAGAAGAGCTCTTAAGACCATAGGTGCGGCGCTTTGAAGTGTTCTTTTGTGCCAGGTAATGTGCGCCCCAAGCCAAAAGCAAACCTAGTATGTCGCTTAAATTGTGCCCGGCGTCGGCTAATAATGAAAGCGAGTTTGTTAAAAAGCCGTAGCCGCCCTCAACTATAACGTAAATAATGTTTAAAGAAATACCTATGGCAAAAATTTTATTGTAGTTAGCGGGCCCATGGCTGTGCCCGTGACTGTGACTGTGACTGTGTCCATGGCCATGTGAGCACTCACTGTGGCTATGATTGGTCTCTGGCATGATGATAATCTCCGAAATTTGTGAGTTAAGAACAACAAAAGATACTACCATAAAAGACTCTTAAACAAAATACTCAAACTATGAACATAGAAAAATAAAATAACTTGCAAATTTAAGTAAAAATCTGTACACTGTTTGCTCTGAAATTACGCCGGATAATCGGCTGGAGCTATTTAGTGAAAAGACACATTATTGAACCGGAAAAGATAAGAAACGTAGCAATTATTGCACACGTTGACCATGGCAAGACGACTTTGGTAGATGCCATGATTAAACAATCAGGTCTATTTAGAGACAATCAGCGCATAGAAGAGCGCTTTATGGACAGCAACGACATCGAAAGAGAAAGAGGAATTACCATTTTATCCAAAAATCTTTCTCTTGAATACAACGGTTATCGCATTAACCTTGTAGACACTCCGGGTCACGTTGATTTCGGCGGTGAAGTAGAGCGAGTTTTACATATGGCAAACGGTTGTTTGCTTCTTGTTGATTCCTTTGAAGGCCCCATGCCTCAAACACGTTTTGTTTTGAAAAAAGCTTTGGCGGCAGGATTAAGACCTGTTGTGGTTATAAACAAAATTGACAGGCCCGATGCTCGTGTTGAGGCCGTACAAGATGAAATTCTTGACTTATTCATAGATGTAGGTGTTTCTGAAGATATTCTTGACTGCCCTATCCTTTATGCCTCGGGAAGAGGCGGATACGCCATCAGAAATATGAGCGACGAAAGGCAAGACATAAGACCTTTGTTAGAAGAAATAATCAAACAAGTTCCTCCGCCCAAAGGAGAGCTTGAAGGCCCCGCTAAAATGCAAATTACAAGCCTTGACTATAATGACTACGTCGGAAGAATAGGCGTAGGCAGAATATTGCAGGGAGTATTGAAGGGCAAAGCCGATGTTTTCAGGCTACATCCGGATCAGGTTCCCGAAAAAAATAAAATTTTGCGATTATACTCATTTAGAGGTATTCAAAGAATAGAAGTTGAAGAAGCGGGTGCCGGAGACATTGTAGCTATCTGCGGTATAGATGATCTTTCTATCGGAGATACTGTCTGCACAGAATTATGTGACGCAGAACCGGTTATAGCTGTAGACCAGCCTGTTATTTCAATGACATTTACTGCAAATACGAGCCCGTTCTCCGGAAAAAGCAAGGCAAGTAAATTTCTTACTTCCAGACAAATTTTGTCACGCTTACAAAGAGAATTAGAAACCAACGTTTCTATGCGTGTAGAAATAGCCTCTGCCGAAAATGATATGTTTTTGGTTTCGGGGCGCGGCGAATTACATCTGGGTATTTTAATAGAAAATATGCGACGTGAAGGTTACGAACTTCAGGTGAGCAAGCCTAGTGCAATCATGAAGCGAGACGAAAACGGAAACTTGGTTGAGCCGATAGAAGAACTCGCAATAGATATACCCGATTCGTATATGGGCACAATAATGGAAGTGTTAGGGCCTCGCAGAGCCATCTTAGAAGACACTAAACGTCTTTTGGACAACTACTTGAGATTGATTTTTTCTGTTCCGGCAAGAGGACTGTTGGGCTTTCGTTCAATGTTTTTAACCTTAACAAACGGAACCGGCATAATGAATCAATGTTTCAGAGGCTATGAACCCCATAGAGGCGATATTCCCGAAAGCAGAAACGGGGTTATGGTCGCAACTGAAGGCGGAATTGCGACAGGATACGCAATTAAGAACCTCTCTGAACGAGGAACGCTTTTTTACGGCCCGGGCGAAGAAATATATGAAGGTCTTGTTGTCGGAGAACGACCCCTCGCAACAGATTTAAAAGTAAATATAGTAAAAAAGAGACATGTTACCAATCACCGTTCCGCAACTTCTGAAGAACTTGAAAAGCTTCAAGCCCCAAGAAGAATGACTCTTGATCAGGCGTTGGAATATGTTGGCGATGACGAGTGGGTAGAAATTACTCCGGAAGCAGTAAGATTGAGAAAAAAAGGTGATACGGTAGTCGGACAAAAAAGATGATGAAGACTGTTTGTGTTTTTTGTTCTTCTTCAAATGAAGTATGCGATTTAATTAAAGACGACGGAGCACGGTTGGGTCGGCTATTAGCCGAGCAAGGCCGTGCTTTGCTTTATGGCGGAACTTCTTGCGGCCTTATGAAGATTGTTGCAGATGCCCATAAAAGCTCAAACGGGTATTTAATAGGTGTGATACCGGGCTATATGAAAGATTGCGGCAAGCTTTATGATGGCTTAGACGAGATAATTGAGGTGGAAGATCTAAGGCCCAGAAAACAGGTTATGCTTGATCGATCTGATTTTATTGTAGCTTTGCCCGGCGGAATAGGGACTTATGATGAATTTTTTGACTTATTGTCACTAAAAATGATAAACAGACATAACAAGCCCATGTATTTATTAAATACAGATGAATTTTACGAACCTTTTTTGCAGTTAATAAAGCATGGAATAAAAAACAGAACCATTAAACCGGATTGTATAGAATTGTTTAAGGTTTTTAAGACACCGGAAGAACTGGTGAGAGAAATAAAGGATTACTTGAGTTAAGGAGATTTTTATGGAACTATCTGCTATTCTTGCTCTTTCTATGCAAAGAAACGCTTCTGACATTATATTAACAGTCGGAAGACCCCCAATGTTCAGAATTAACGGTTCTCTTGTGCCCGATACAAGTGCTGTATTATCCTCAGAGGATACAGAAAAATTGATTTTTTCTGTATTAAACGATTCTCAGGTTAAAGAATTTAATGAAAAAAACGAATTAGATTTAGCTGTTTTTTTCCCTGATTCGGGGCGCTTCAGAGTTAATGTTTTCAGACAACAAAATTTTGTTGGAGCTGCTTTTAGACCTATTTTAAGCAAAATTCCCACATTTGAATCTCTCGCACTTTCGCAAACTATTTCCAATTTTTGTAATATGCCAAGCGGTTTAATCTGCGTTACAGGGCCGACCGGAAGCGGTAAATCAACAACCTTGGCGGCCATGATAAACCACATAAATATGCATAGGCAGTCACATATAATAACCATAGAAGACCCGATAGAGTTTGTTCATTCCCATATTAGGTCTGTTATCGAACAGCGTGAGGTAGGTAAAGACACAGAAACCTATACAACAGCTCTTAAATATGTATTAAGACAATGCCCGGATGTTATTTTAATTGGCGAAATGCGTGACTTAGAAACTATAGCAGCAGCAATAACAATAGCAGAAACGGGGCACTTGGTGTTTGCAACTTTGCATACACAATCAGCGGCAAAAACTATTGACCGTATAATCGACGTTTTTCCCCCTTATCAGCAGCAACAAATAAGAGCTCAATTGGCAAGCACCTTGAAAGGTGTTGTTTCGCAAATTCTGTTGCCGAGAAAAGACGGAATGGGAAGAGTTGCAGCGAGAGAAATAATGGTTGTAACGCCGGGGATATCAAATCTTATCAGAGAAGGCAAAGTATTCCAGATTCCAACTGCGCTTCAAACGGGAGCTTCAGTAGGAATGATTTCAATGGATCAGTCTTTGTTGCAACTGAAAAATGCAGGCGTTATATCTGAAGAAGTCTATCAAACAAGGGTTACTCCCAAGCTAGGCGCCGCGCCTTATGGAAATTAAGGGAGGAAGATAAAATGAAAGTAACATTAGAACAAATCGAATCGTTTCAGTTGTTTAGTAAACTTTCTAAAACAGAACTGGAAGAATTGATGCCCATGTTTGAAACAGTAACTTTTAAAGCAGGCGACAGGGTTTTCAAAGAGTGCGAAGAAGGCGATTCTATGTATCTTATACTTAGCGGGAGCGTAGATATAAGAAAATGTATCGATTTTGAATGTGGCACAGAAAAATCATTGGCAACTTTGCCAAAAGGGGACTTTTTTGGCGAAATGTCTTTGTTGACAGGCGAAAGCAGGTCTGCATCTGTTTTGGTTTTAGAAGACGCTTTGTTGCTTAAAATTTTGAGAGACAAATATATTGACCTGATGACTAAGAATCCTAGCATGACTTCGCTTCTTCTAGGCGGTTTGGTTAGCTCTATCTCAAAGCGATTAAGAGCAACAAGCCTCGAATCGGTGACCCTTTATGAAACCGGCAGAATTATCAGTAATACAAAAAATGTAAAAGATTTGTCCGCTAAAATTTTAGACAGACTTATTAAGTCAACCGGTGCAGAAGCCGGCGTTATTCTTTTTTGGAATGAAATTGTAGAATGTTTCGAGATAGAAACCATACTAGGGAATAAAAATGAAACATTGGCTACGGCTTTTAATGGACACAGTAAGTTTTCAGAGTTTTTGCTTGGACTTAAAGACCCCTTTGTTACCGATGAAAATCACAAGTTTGTCGAAATTAAAGAAACCGGATTAGACTGCAAAGGAATGGTTTATGTACCGTTACTTACCGATTTGCTAGACTTAAATGACCCGTATAAATATGTTAAAAAAGTAACCGGAGTTATAATTTTGGGCCACTCAAACCTAAATCATTTTACCCTTTCGAACTTAACTTTGATGAAAGGTGTGGCAGAGCAGGTTGCTCAAGCTTTGCTTAATGCGAAGTTATTGCAGGAGAATGAGTCTAGACGAGCCTATGAACAGGTGTATGTAACTCCCGGGTTTTAAAATAGTTCGTTCGAAAAAAGCTATAATTGTAATAAATTATAGCTTTTTTAGTTGTTATAATTAGTTTTATACTTGCCTTCAAGCCAATAAGCTTCTTTTTCAAGGGGTATTTCAAAAGATTTGTCCTTGTGTCTGATGTCGGCCCAAGCACATTGCAGACCCCAATTGGCAGTCCAGCCGGTGTCATCAAACCACAAATCACCGATTCTTTCTCTGAATCTTGGTATGACGTTGCTGAGTTTTAACGGAGACATCATGTCTCTGCGATATTGAAATGTATGAGTTAATTCGTGTCCTGCGTGTTCACCGTCGGAATTGGTGGTAATTATATTCGCGTTACTGTATGCAAGAGCACTTGAGCCCAATAAAGTCCCGTCTTTGTTGCATTTCTTTTCGAAAGCAAAGGTGCCGTATTTGAAACTTCGTTTAAAGTCTATTCTGGAGCCTTCAATAAAATGTGATAAAACAACTACCGTAGAGTTCAATCCCAATTGATATTTGACTTTGTTATCTTTAAAGGTTAACCAAACCGGCCCCATATCCATTCTGAAGACCGTGTCTTTGCTTCCTGCGCACTCTGCCAGAGAAGAGCCTATATTAAAAATTATTTTATTGCGCCAAGCGTATCCGCTAGATTTGTTTTCGGCATTCGCAATTCCTTTAAGACCTTCTTGCATCATGAATCCCCCGAATGCGCCCTGAAAAAAAGCTCTTGGAATTGGGGTTCCCTCATAATAAGCTTTTATTGCACCTAATACTGCGGGAATAGCCATGTTGGTAATGTAAAAATTCTTCTCGCTGTAAGCATAAGTACACTTTGCAAATCTTAGAAAAAGAAAAGCAATAATTATCAAACAAGAGAAAAACATTGTTGATTTTTTGGCGACCATAGGATTAAGCTACTCAAAAATACCATTTAATCAAGTTGTTTTTGGTTGTGTTTTTAGGGGAAAAAGCATACACTTGTCTGAAAGCAATTTAGCAAAATAATAGGTTTAGAAGAAAAAATGACACAACAATTAAAAGCAATCAAAGAAATATTCAGCAATTTATTCGGCGCATTAATGGCCTTTGCATTAGAACAAGAATTTTTGCAAGATTTAGGCGAATCTTTAGAAGTGTTTTATAATCTCAAAGAAGGCGAAGAATACGAGTTTAGGCCGACTGAAGAGTTTTTATTCCTAACTTGGTTTTTGGTTGACGACACCACACCCGATGGTTTTTGCCTAATGGATGAGTTTCTAAAACGCCATTCTGACAATCTTTCATTGACAGAAACGCAAGTTTGTAAAGCTTTGAAAGAAACTCATTTAAGTCTTTTTCAGGTTAAAAAAGTTGTAAACAACGTTTCGATGAGCCTGAGAGATGTTTTCACCGGTGAATCATTTGATGTTGCTGAGTCAACAGGGGCGGAAGATGTTGCAGAAGATACTCTTTTGTTTTCCAGAATCTTAAGATTGGGCGAAGAGAGGTTTTTGGTCGGTGCCGGCATATTTATGGACCCCTCTGTTACAGAGCCTATTACTGCTTTTATCACAGAACAATATCGCGAATGCTGTGAAGAAGGTTATACAAAAAGCTTTAAAGATTTTCTCAAAGAAAACGGAGAGCTTATTAATTGGTGGATTCGCTCATTTGACAAGGGTGAATTAACTGAAGACGAAAACGAAGACGAGGACGAAGATAAGCCGGATAACAAATCATAAGAGGATAGCCGATGCCTAAGAATACCGACTCTAATGTTCATAAAGAGATTGAAGATTTAGTTACGGATTTACGTTCTACTCTTGTTACAAAGCGACTTAAAGCAGTTAAAGAATTAGGAAAACTTAAAACCGACTTGGCGGTTGAGCCGTTGGTTTATACATTGAACGATCGTTCAAAAGAGGTTCGGTGTGCGGCTGTTGAGGCCATTGGTTTAATAAACCCCGCCAATTTGGCAGATTTAATTGTTTATTTAGCCAAAGATAAATCTGCCGATGTTCGTTTGCGGGTGGCTCACGCTTTAGGTTCAAATACAACAGATTTGTCGGTTGATACTCTGATGATTTTGGTCAGAGATCAAAAAGACGAAGTTGCTAATATGGCTGCAAAAAGCTTGTCAAAGAACCCGACAGGCAGCTTGGCTTTATTGATAAGGCTTTTTGCCGATAATTCTTGGAAGTTGCGTTCAAGGGCTGCTGCCGCTGTTACGAGAATGGGCAAAGTCGCTACAGAAGCTTTGAAAGTTGCACTTGAAGACAGCGATTCAAATATTCGTTTTTGGGCGATAACCTGCCTGGGTCATCTTCGTGACAGATCTAACAGCAAGCTTTTGGTAACAGGATTAAACGATAAAGACCCCGGAGTAAGAATAGCTGCTCTCAGGGCTTTACGAGAACTTGGCGACCCAAATATCGCATCTATGTTGTTTGAAGCTCTTTCTCAACCGTCAGATCGCGTCAGAGACCTTGTTTATGAGATTTTAAAAGATTTTGGCACACATTCGATCCCCTATTTAATGGATTCGCTGTCTAATGAGTTTTGGATGGGGCGTTCGTTAGCGGCCCAAGCCTTAACCGACATGGGTGCTGATGCGGTTGCCCCTTTAGTAAGCGCCTTAGAAAGCCAAGACAAAGAAAGACGATATTGGGCAATAAAAATACTCGGAAAAATGCGGGAAAAAACGGCTTATGCCGCGATAAAAAAGTTTCTCAGCGACCCTGACCCCGAAATAAGAATGGCGGCCCTCGAATCTATGGGCTATTATCTTGATACCGAGTCTATACCAAACCTTATAGAGCGGTTTATGGACCCCGCTTGGGTTGTTAGAAAGCACGCGGCAAGGGCTGTTACCGCATTTGCTCATAAGGCGGTTCCGTTTTTGATAAAGTCGCTCAAATCAGAAGAAGAAGATGTCAGATATTGGGCTTTGCGTTCTCTTGGGGATCTTAAGCCAATAGGAATTTTTCCGGTATTGGTTAAGCTTTTTACAGACCGTTCATGGACAATAAGAAAAACTACTTCTGATGTTTTATCTGAATACGGGGAAGACGCTTTGATGGAGTTAACGGCTTTGGCGGCAGATTCAATTGAGTCGGAAACCAAATATTGGGTTTTGCGTTCACTCGGAAAAATTAAATCAAAGATATCTTTGCCGTTGCTGTTCAGGGCACTTGACGATGAATCAGAATCTATTATGGATGCTGCTCAGAAAGCTTTGTCAAATTATGGTGAAGAAATAATAGACGATCTGTTTGCTTTGTTTAAAAGTGAAAAACGCAGATTATTAGAGAGTGTGTGCAATACTTTTCAGCGTATGGACGCAAAGATCGTTGTTCCGAAGTTGTGCCGTAATCTCGGAAAATTTGATGAGCAAATAAGCTATTGGATACGCAGAACTCTTTGCGGGTTTAAAAAAGACTCGCGCGAAGAGATTTTAAAGCTATTGCAAAGCAAATCTGAAGAAATTAGGCGCCAGGCTGTTATATGCTTAGGACAATTTGGCTTTGAAGAAGACGCTAAACACGTTTTGCCTTTGTTAAAAGATGAATCATGGCCGACGAGAATCGCGGCAGCAGAGGCTTTGGGTGAATTGGGCGACCCCATTTCTGTTTCCCATTTAACAGAATCATTAGAAGACGAAGACGAAGATTTGGCCATGGCTTCCATGATTTCGCTTGGTAAAATAGGCGATGAACGGGCTGTTCCCGGTCTTATATCAACTCTTCACCACGAATCTTGGGCATTAAAGTTTCAGGCAATCAGAATATTAGGTGAAATGCGAGTAAACAGGGCCTTTATAGATCTTTTAAGATTACTGGACGAAGACACATTAGATCTTAAAACCCATATTATAGGAGCTTTATCGCGTATTTCTCACGCAAAATGCTATGATGAATTAAAGAAAAGGTTTGAAAAAGAGAAAGATTCAGAAGTCAAAATGGCTTACATTGAAGCTTTTGCAGAAATCGGAAACAAAGACATTCTTTCTTTGATTGTTAAACTGGCGAGAGAAGGCAACGAAAACCGCGAAGAGCGGCGCGCAGCAATTAGAGCATTAGGTAAAATGCACGCTATTGAAGGAAAAAATGTTTTGTTGGCGGCCTTGCGCGAAAAAGACGCGGTAATAAACAGAGAGGCGCTTTCTGCGTTAGAGCTTATTCTTGATCGCGACGAGTTTAACAGAACAGAAAAAGCGATTACTGAGGCAAGAAAAAAGCAAGAGGCTTTTACTGTGGCGTTTAATACGGGAATGAGCAATATGCGCACAAACAATTACACAGAAGCGGAAAAGCATTTAAAAGAGGCTGTTAAAATTAATCCTAGAGCGTCTTATGTGTATTCGGCTCTGGGAAATCTTTATTACAAAACAGGACGCTTGATAGATTCGACAAAAGCTTATGTTATGGCAACCGGCTTATCCCCGCAAGATGTGACTTTGAAATTGAATCTGGGAATGGTGTATTATCGAAGAAGAGCTTATAAAGAAGCTGTCGGCATGTTTGAGTCTGTTTTGTCGGTAGCAGGGCCGAAGTCGCAGCAGGGCGATTATTCTGCAAAAATGATAAATAAAATCAAAAGTGAAATTAAAAAATAAAATAATTTTAAAATAGCTTGACTTTTTAAATGCTATTGTGATAGGATGAATCTGTTAAGCGAGATCATTGAAAATTAAATCGACAGCCAAAAGTGTCTACTTCTGAACTCAGGTAGAAACCGGACGGTTATCCAAAGATGAGTGGTGTTACCCGGTGACGGGCAAACAACTCTGAGGAGAAAAAAATAATCCAGGGTAGCGCGGGATCGAAGAAGAAGTGACAACCAAGGCACAAATTCCATAGGGGGAGGCTCTCCGAGTAATCGGAAACGCCAACTTTTGTAGCAGTAAGACTCTAAGAGGGTAGAAACCCTGAAAGAGGAAGTGCGTAAGCACAGGGCGACAGAAGCCTGATACCCCAAAGGACAGAAGGTCAAGAGAGTTATGTTTCGTTTTTGAAGGAGTGAAATCTGACAAAATACGATCTGCTCTGCACCATGGGATAAAAGCTCCATGGCTGGCCAAATCTCAAAACGGGAACCGGCTGCTTGCAGCGAGGGGCTTGGGTAAGTTATAGTCGCAACAGATGTAAGTCTGGCGGTTGAGCGGAGGGATCCGCAAATGAGTCCAAGAAGAAATCCGTATAGAGATGGTAACAGCGAAGAAGCAAGGCAATCAGAAACGATTCGCCGATCATTGCAGTGTTAAACTCTGAAGACCCTGACCCCGCGAGTGCTTGCAGGATGGAATAAGCCTGCGAATCATCTGGGATGTAAGTTCTGCTGAAAGGTTGAGAAAACCTATGAGCGGAGTGCGACAGGGCCGGAATCCTGTTTGTCGCAGCCCTTTGATTATAGCGCTGAAGGGGAAAAAACCTAGAGAGGCGTTGGTGTATCGCAACCAATGAAGATGTGTGAAAGAGCCTTGAAGTCGAACATAAGTTTGAAAGAGGACAGAAAAACTTGATTAACCTCAGTTCGGTGATTGTATGAGGGCCTTAAGGACGACGAACGTTTAAAGGCTTTACGTAACCAAATGCGCGTAATAGTGCAATCATGTTAAAACTCTATGAAAAGTGTAACGACAAGAAGGTGTAGGCGATACCGGTGACGGTATTGACGAACCGCATATCGAAAGTCTCTGAGAAGGCACGTCGATTTCAATGAAACCTAGCTTAATAAAAAGACCTCTGAGTAATCAGGGGTCTTTTTTTTGCTAAATTTTTGTACATTGCTGCTCAATTTTTAGCAAATACAATTTTTTTGCATTGCGATGATTGTGGTGAAACCCTCTTTATTTCGGGTTTTCGTGAAATTTTTAAAGTTGGCACAAAAAATGCTTTGACTTAGACATCCGATATGTCGATAAGATTATAAGTTTTATTAGGAGTAATTAAAATGCGTAAAGTAATTCTTGTTTCTGCCCTTTCTCTTGTTTTGAGCGCTGCCCCTTTGTTTGCCGGTCCTTCTAACAGCCAATCTTCACAGACTTCACAGCAGTCTTCTCAATGTTCACAGCAATCTGGTAATTGTTGCCAAAAACCCGGAGCTTTCTCTAAAATAAAAGATTCTTTCAAAAAGGGTTTTCAGGCAGGCAAAAAAGTTGGAACAAAAGCTCATGACAGCATTCAGAACAAAGTTATGGACGGCGGAGTTTGTGTAAAAGAAAAACTTACCGGGAATAAAGACAAAACTTTTGTTAAAGGTTACTATACAAAAGATGGTAAGCATGTAAAAGGCCATTGGAGAAACTTAGAAACCAAAAAAGGCAAAAGATAATTTCTTAAAACAAGAATAATTATAAAAGAACGGTGCAGAAATAGATACTGCACCGTTCTTTTATGTCAAAACATAAACTTTTGGTTAAACTTTTAAAGCTTATTTCCGATAGCGGGTACTGCTATGAATATACTAAAATTACGCTTGTTTTTTATATTGTTCGCAGTCTGTTTTATTTTACCCGCGTATGGAATGGCAGATACGCTTGTTTCAGACGCTATTTCTTTATTTCCGAATGAGGAACCTTATACCGCAGAAAAAACAGAGCCGGAATATACCGAGACTTTTTTAAATTATAACGGGGAGCATTTTGTACCCGCCCACTTGAAAGCCTTGCTAAGCAAAACAAACAGAATAGTATTAACATTTGACGATGGCCCTCACCCTAATGCAACGCCGCATATTTTAAAAGTTTTGAAACAGTATAATGTGCGTGCTGTGTTTTTTGTTTTGGGGTTGCAAGTCGAAAAATATCCCGAGTTGGTAAAAATGATTTATGACGACGGTCATATAATAGGAAATCATACCTACAGTCATAAGCGTTTACCGGATTTGTCAGAAGAAGAAATAAGAACCGAAATAAGAAGAACCGGTAACTTAGTAGCTTCTATAACCGGCAAAAAACCCACACTACTGAGACCTCCATACGGTATCGGGGTAAAAAACAGAACGCTGCAAAAAATAGCTGCGGAAGAAGGGCTAAAATTCTTTTTATGGACAGTTGATTCAAGAGATTGGAAAAATAAGAATTCAAAAGCCATATTGACTTCTGTGGAAAAACAGCTTGGAATAGGCAAGAAAAACAAAGTTGGCGGGGCTGTGCTTTTGCATGATATATATTCAACTACCGCAAACGCTATTGAATATATAATCAAAAGCGCATCTTCTTCGGATTATGTTTTTATTGATCCTTATGAAATGAATCTTACAAACCAAGAACTTATGGCTTCTCGAATGAAAAATGAATACAGATCTTTCGATCCCGCTTTAAGTGGCAATGATCTTCTCGTTACAGTGCTGACAAAAGAAAAAAAGGAAATTAAAACCATCGATATAATAAGAGCTCATCGCCAAGGTAATTTAATGCTTTTTCTTGCTCTAAATAAATAACTCAGTCAGGGTATTTTCTTCTCTTGACAATGAGCAGATTCCGTTTTAATCTGTACAAAGAAACGTAACGGGAGGGCTTATGAAGCATAAATCTACTTTGGCTTTGGTTTTTTTGTTTGCTTTTGTTTGCGCATCGTCTTTTGCGGCAGAACTACTGTCTCTTGTGCCGCATGATGCAAACTTAGTCGTTAACCTTGGTTTAAATAAAGTTGTTAACAGACCCGAATTACGATCAGTTCTGGATGCTCTTTTGCCTGCTTACGAGGCATCATTTGATAGTGTTTTTACTAAAGCCGGAATAAATCCGGTTTATGACATTCACAACGTACTTTTCTTCATAGATAAAGACGATAAATTTGCAGTTTTGGCAGACGGCAGCTTTGATGCTATTAAAACTTGCGAACTTGCTCAAACAGACCCCGATATTTCTCGTGCTTTTACTCTGACTGCAATTGGCGGGCTTCCTGCTCTTAAAAGTGAGCTTGATTCAAATGCAAATGTTGTGTTTGTAGATCAACAAACTTTAGCCTTTGGTGATATGTCGGTTCTTGAAAAAATTGGCGAAATGTCTGCCAACAAAAATATTAAAAGTATACAATCGAACAGAATGTTTACATATATGTTACGAAAGCTTGATACAGATACTCCTCAACTTTGGGGTGCTGCCATGAGCGGCAAAAAATGGTTTACAGCCATTAATACTCCAAAAAGCGGGATTGATAACGTGAGAATCACATTTTTTGGTTTAACTTACGATGAAGATTTTATACTTGACTTTACTTCTCTTGTCGCTCGAAACAGTCAACTCCAAGAGCTCGTAGACAGCCTTAGCGAACTGCTTGGCGGTTTCAAAGCATATGTCGCTTCTGTTGAAGGAATGAGCAAAATATTAGATAACGCCGTAATTCAAGATAACAGAGAAAACTTAGCCCGAGTTGTAATAAAAATGCCCATAGAAAAATTTACAGCTTCTTTGCTGAGCATTGGAGCTTACTTAGATAAGAAATAATGCTCTACTATTACGCTATTCCCTTCGCCCTCACTCTTTTGTTTGCTTTTGCGTATTTGCTCGTGCAGATTATGCTTGTGCTCTTTGACCTCTTAAACCCCTTCTGGGATTATTGGGACACCATACGCAAAAAGTATTCAATCCTGATAGGCTTTGAGTTTATTTATTTTGCCGCGATATTGTATTATATCGTCTATTACGAATTGTCCGGCAGTTTCTAAATGGAATCTTTGCAACAAGCATTTGTTTTGTCTGCGGCTTTTGCCTTTGTAATGTGTCTTGCGGGTATGTATCTTACCCGCCGCATACTTTTTAAGCTTGGTCGGGGAAGTTACTGCGGTGCCTTCCCCTTTTTCGGCGGATTGTTAGGCAGTGCTATTGCCTTGAATATATTGCCTCACCCCGATTTTTTACCTGTGTTTTTGGGCTTTTTATCTCTGGCTGTAATTGGCTTTTTGAGAGACTTTGATTCTTTGTCTTATTCCTCGCTGATCCCATATTCTCTTTTAATCGTATCTTTTACGCTAATAGGCATTCTTCCCCCCGGTTTTGCTTTCGTAGAATTTCTTACCGCATTTTTGTGGGTTGCGATGATTATGTTTTGTTTAAAATTATCGGCGCTCGTATACGAAATGCCATTTTTGTTAATAAGTCTCACTTCTTTAAGCTCGTTTTTGTTTTTTTTGCATAATCCGCCCGCTTCAAGTTTGAGCATGCCAATAATCTCCTCGCTTTGCGTGTGCGGTTTCGGGCTTCTTTTTGCCGGTAAGCTAAAAGAAAAATCTGCCGATTCCCTAAAACTCCCGAATAAGCGTTTTTTACTCGGTTCTTCCGGTATTTTTTCAGGCGGCTTTTTATTGGGAATCGTCACCGTATCGGAACAATCTCCCGGTTTGGTGCTTTTAGGGCTTTGCATACCCTCTGTGGTGATATTCCTTCCCTTTATTATGATAACAGGAATGATTGTGTTCTCATATATCGGAAATAAGCTGCATATGCCCGAAAATAACATCGAAAGCCGCGCTTATTCTTGGTCATTAAAGCGCGAAAAAACAGTTTTATTTGCGGGCTTAGTGTTTTTGTGCCTAAATTTTGCCTGGCTAATTTTATCTCTTAAGACACCTTTAATTGCTTTAGTTATGTTGTTACTTCTTTTGAGTATGACCATTGGCGGTTTTTTAAATACTTTTATTCGCAAAAAAAAGTCTTGCGAAGTTTTACCGAACCGAATTAATATTATGGGAATAAGCATAGATGCTTTGAGCCCCTCTTTGGTCGTTGATAAAATCGCTGCCTTTGTTGCCGCCCAAAAATTTGCTCACGTCATTACCGCCGATTCCTTAGCCCTTGTAAGAGCTGATGAAGACAACGCGTTTAAAGCGGTATTCGAAAAAGCGGAACTTGTGGTTCCCGACGGCGCCGGAATAGTTTGGGCCTCTGACTTTTTGGGGCTTCCCTTGCCGGGAAGAGTTCCCGGAGTTGCTCTTGTTTCTCAAATATGTGAAAGAGCCGCAAAAGAGAAATACCGAATATTTTTTGTGGGCGGAAAACCCGGTGTTGCAGATAAGGCTGTGGATGTTTTGAAAGAAAACAATAATATTGATGTCTGCGGCGTGTCTCATGGCTTTTTTAAAAAGAATTCGGCCGATGAAGAAAAAATCATAAGAAAAATTATCGAAACTAAGGCTCAAATAGTCTTTGTGGCGCTTGGGGTTCCTCGCCAGGAATGGTTTATAACAAAATTGCGCGAATACAACGCTAATTTAGTTGCAATCGGCGTCGGAGGCAGTTTTGACGTTATTTCGAAAGAGTTGCCAAGAGCCCCGATATTTATGCAAAGATTTGCACTTGAATGGTTATTCAGACTCTGCTTAGAACCTTCAAGATTTTCGCGAATGATTAAAATTCCGCTATTTGTTCTCAAGGTTTTGAGGCAAAAATGGAATAGTGATTAAGGGTTTTTAATGAAAAATATAGTAATATTAGGCCAAATTCAGCACGAATTGCAGCAGCAGCACCTTAAAAATCTTATTAGTGCCGTAAAAGAAGATGTTAAAAGGGATTGCTTGATTTTTTGCAATTCCGGAGGGTTGTTTTCTTCAGCTCCCGAATTGGAAAACCAAGTGGATAAACTCTTTAATTCGGGAATAGATGTGCTATTTTTGGGTGAACAAGCTATAACACGCTGCGCAGGAAGAAATATTTTAGAAAAAAATAACTTTAATATAGTTAGGCCCGCTAATTTATCGCCGTTAGCTCCTGGAGCAGGAATAAAGCGCTTTAAATTAGACGGTTATGAGTTTTGGGCCATAAGCTTAGTTGATCACAGCGGTAAGATTCCGGCAAATCCCGCATACATAGAATTAGATAATTTTTTTACCAACAAAACCGACGACTTACCCGTATATATTAACGTGAACGGAACCGATATGCGTTATAAAGAAGCCATGACCTGGAAAATAAGCGCTTATAACTTTAAAACCCTCGTTTTCGGAAGCGGATTAGGTTATTTGATTGCTTCAGAACCATACTCGAATTCTTGCTCATTTATACCCGACGCGGGAGCTGTAGTAACTCAAAAAACAATCGGAGGCATAAAACCCGAATCTTGGTGGCGTAAAAATATTGATAAAATTCCTATTACCGTTTTCCCCGAATGGGGAACTCTAAAATGTGATTACAGCGTTATTTCTTACGATAATGAAAAATCGCAAAAAATTTTACACAAAACGATAAAAATCTGATAGAATGTGACTGTTTATTATATTGTTTTAAACATAAGGAGACCACGAAAGTGGCAGAAAATCCTATAACAGGCTTTCAGAGCATATTATTTGAGGCTCAGAGGCAAATATTGGCCAATGGTAAAAACATTGATGCCATTTTGAGAATATTAGCCCAAACTTCATGTGACCTTTTTGACGTCAAAGGTTTGGCGGTAATTTTCTATGACCAATCTTCGCAAACCACTCGAATTCGTTTTAATGACGGTTTTGAAGAACATATATTAAACGAGTATTGCATCTACTTCACCAAAAACAAAGCAGATAAAGCTGTTTTTGAAAGATCTATGCTCGAACAATGCGGTTCGAACAACTATTTTGTCCCCCTTGGAAAAAAAGAAGAGCCTTTTGGGGCAATACTTTTGAAGCCTATTGATGAGTCTCTTTATCCAATAGGTGATAGTTTTATAGAATTAGCTGCTACCGCACTCGGAACCTTTTTAGAATTAGAACTTGTTCATCTTAGAATGGAAGAAATGAACGCTTTGCTTGAAGTTGGCAGAGTTGTCAGTTCAACACTTGACTTAAAAGAGCTGTTGACTAAAATTATGAGCACAGCGACAAAGGTTATGCGTTGCGAAACTTCTACTGTTTACTTAGTTGACCAAAATTCAAATGAACTTTATTTTCATATTGTAAGCGGTGATTCCAATATCAGCGCTAAACTCCAAGAAATACGACTCCCCATGGGAACCGGCTTGGCAGGGTGGTGCGCACAGAATAATGCTCCCGTAATTGTGCCTGATACATCTAAAGACCCAAGGTTCTTTAAAGGTGCCGACAAAAAATCAGGCTTTGTTACGAGGTCGATGCTTTGTGTGCCTATGTGTCACAAAGATACTGTTGTTGGGGTTTTGCAGGTTTTAAACAGAACCGGAGACATTCCTTTTAACGATCATGATCTCGAAACTCTTGTGAATGTGGCTAATCAAGCTGTCTCAGCTATTGAAAATGCTAGATTATACGAAAATATACAAAAAATATATCTTTCAACAATTGAAGTCTTGGCAACGGCAATAGATGCTAAAGACCCCTATACTCAGGGTCATTCTCGCAGAGTTACACAATATTCGGTAGCTATAGCAGAACAAATGGGGCTCGCACAAACAGAAGTCGAAAATATCAGATACGCCGGTCTTTTGCACGATGTCGGTAAAATCGGTATAAAAGACAGTATTATACGTAAGCCCGGACGTTTAACCGATGAAGAATATGCCATAATCAAAATGCACCCGTCAATTGGCGCGAGAATTTTAAGACCTGTTGATTTCTTGGCAGACAAGATTCCGGGAGTTCTTCACCATCACGAATATTATGACGGGCGCGGATATCCTGACCACCTTATCGGAACAGATATACCGCTTGCCGGTCGTATAATTTGTGTGGCAGACGCTTTCGATGCAATGACTACCAATCGCCCATACCGAAAAGGACTTTCTGTAAACACAGTTATTGCCGAACTTAAAAAATTCTCAGGCAAACAATTTGATCCTGAATGTGTTCAAGCCTTTTTAAATGCTTTCGATGAAAAAATTTCTCAGTATTTTGAACCGACAGATGACGGGGCAGATATGGTTCTTATTGATGATGAAACCGGTAAAGAAGCCCCTGAAGACGAAATGATAACAGAAGGAACCCCTTCTTCCCAGCCTTACCCTCCTATGGCTCACCCCGACGAAGAGAAAAAAACAGATTCACAGCCATTTCCTCCTATAAAGTGTTGAGTTGTTAGGAGTATACTTATAGTATTAAAAGTGTTATGCAGTACATCATATCAAGGAAGCCAACACACCATTCATGGAACTTAATGTAAAATATCGTGACTACATATTAGATGATTTTCAAATTCAAGCTATCACCGAAATTGAGAACGGTCATTCACTTGTTTTATCAGCGCCTACCGGCTCAGGTAAAACTCTTGTGGCCGAATACCTTATTGAAAAAGTCTTAAAATCGGACAAAAGAATTATTTATACTTCTCCGATTAAAGCTTTGTCGAATCAAAAATACCGCGATTTTTCGCGCCTTTACGGTGATAAAGTTGGTATTTTGACAGGCGACGTCGTTATAAATCGAGACGCGCAGGCATTGATTGTTACGACTGAAGTATACAGAAACATGGCCATGGAAGACCCCGAGGCAATAGCTGATGTTTCTTATGTGATATTCGATGAAATTCACTATTTAGGTGATATTGAACGCGGAACCGTCTGGGAAGAATCTATAATTTTTTCTCCAAAAACAGTTCGTTTCCTTGCGTTATCGGCGACCATACCGAACTGTGACGAATTGGCCGGTTGGATAGAATCTGTGATTGACCACCAAGTTAAGGTTATCAGTCATAACAATCGTGCTGTGCCGCTCTCGTTCTTGTTTCATTATAAAAAACAGCTCATAACTTTTAAAGAGTTGAAAAAGAAGGTTACAGGTAAGGGCGCTCTTGATGAGGCTTTTGAAGATCACAAAAGAGGAAGAAGGGGCAAAAAAGAAACAGAGTTTAGACATTTAGATATAATAAAAAATTTGCGCAACCTTGATCGACTTCCTTTGTTGTATTTTGTCTTTTCTCGTGCATTAGCCGACAAATTCTCGTATGAAACGTCCCGAAAAATGGACTTTACCACGCCAAAAGATAAGGCAGAAATAGAAGAAATTGTCGATTCCTGCTTAGAAAAATATCAATTACAAAACCTCGAAACAGCTCAAAGACTGCGTGAGGAACTTTTAAAAGGCGTGGGCCGCCATCATGCGGGTTTGATGCCTCAACTCAAGGAATTAGTTGAAATTTTATTTGCTAAAAAGTTTTTAAAAGTTTTGTTTGTTACCGAGACTTTTGCGGTTGGAATTAATATGCCCGCAAGAAGCGTCGGGTATGATGCTTTAAAAAAATATGACGGGCGCAGTTTTCGGCCGATGCAATCGTTAGAGTTTACACAAATATCCGGCAGAGCCGGCAGGCGTGGTATCGATACCACCGGTTGGGTCGTTGTTCCTCACATTCCGAGCGACTTATCAATTATAGAATTGCAAAACTTAGTCTATGGTGATATCGAACATCTCGAGAGCCGCTTTGACTTATCATTTAACAGTGTTCTAAACCTATATTCCGGGCATAAAACCGAAGAAGTGCGAACAATTTTGAAACGTAATTTCGCTCAGTTTCAGGCAAATAAAAAATTGCCCGAGTTGACTTCCAAAGTTAATAAAATTCGCGCTGAAATAGAAGCTATAATGCCTAGATGCCCCGAAAAAAAGAATGATTTCGAAGACTATATGGTGTTTTATAAAAGAAAACAACAACAAGAAGACACCATGAACAGGCAGCTGAACAACATCAGATTCGGTATGCGCGGCCGAAATAAAAATAACCACTTTGAAATGGAAGACTTGATGAAAAAGTTTTCTAAAAACAGAGAACAGCTTACCGAAAAAGAAAATACTTTTATTTGCGGGAAATGCAAAACAAAGAATAAGTGTATCTCTAAATATCAGCAAACTGTCAAACTGCAGAAAAAACTCGATTATTGGCGCGAATTGCTTGAAGAACAGGGTGAATTGCAGCTGCCCCTATATGAGCGAAAACTTGAAATATTACGTTCGTTAGGCTACATAGATGCGAACGGATTATTGCCAAGAGGCGAGTTTGCAAGCAGAATACACACAGAAGAAATAACAGTGACAGAACTAATGTTTCACGGATATTTTCACGAGTGCACAGAACACGAGATAAACGCGATCGCCCTTTCCCTTGTTTATGAATACAGAAGACGGGGTGGAGCAGCAAATAACGATCAGAGCAGAGTGTTAAGCAAATTGCCCGAAAAGCTTAAAAGCGCAAAAGGGTTCGTGAATAGTTTGGCAAGACAACATTCTTTTGTAAAACCTCTTGAAAACAAAATTTGCCACTTAATGCTTGCCTGGAGCGCCGGAGCGACTTTTGAAGAGATAATGGATATGACAGATATTCCGGAAGGCGACATTATAAGAGCTTTCAGACAGGTAATAGACCTGCTTAGACAAATAAGAGACGCAGTAAAAGATATGAGCTTGCGAGATAAGCTTCTGACTTGTTTGGCTTGTATAAACAGAGATATTGTATTGGCAACGGAGCTAAGAGATTAAAATGGGTGGGAAAAAGGTTTTTCGCAGTATTTCACCCGAAGCTACTGTTGAATTTGCTAAGAAGCTTGCAGCTGAGTATCCTAATGCTTTGGTTTTGTTGCACGGTGATCTTGGTGCCGGCAAAACTTTATTTGCAAAAGGGTTTACCTTTGGATTGGGCATTGATGCAAATGTTTCGAGTCCAAGTTATACTTTGATGAATGAATACAGGGGCAATTCAACTTCTGTGTATCATTTGGACCTTTATCGTTTAAATTGTTTTGAAGAGGTCGTTGATATCGGTTTATTCGACATTCTTGAGTCCGGTCACCCCTGTTTAATAGAATGGGCCGAGAGAGTAGAAGAACTTGAAAAACTTGCTCACCTCGCTGTAAATATTTCGCATTCGGAATACGATCTAACCGAAGAAAGCTTTGAAAGTCGCGAAATAACCTGGGAATGGAAAGAAGCAAAAAAATGAAATATTTATTTATCGATGCCTCTGAAAGCAAAATGACTTATGCGCAAATAGGCGACGATAGTTCTTTTCAGACACAAATATTTGAGACAGACCGTGATTTTGCTTCAAAAATTACAGCGATATGTGATGAAATGTTCGAATTAGCGGGTTTTACCCCTGAACAAGCAGATGTCATGGCTTTTGGCACAGGGCCCGGAAGTCTCACAGGAATACGTGTTGCCGGATCATTTTTCCGAACGTTGGCAATGATAAAATCATGTGAGTTGGTTGGAGTAAATTCTTTCGTCTGGGCTTTAAAAAGCCTTTCAGAAGCAGGTATAAACGGAAAAGTCAAAGTAGTTGCGCCCACATTGATTGATAAAGCTTTTGAAGTCGAGGCCACGCTGCCCGCGCTGAGTTTTGAGCCGCCTAAGCTTATAGAGCGAACCGATATCGGTAAAGACGGTCTAAAAACCTACGGTATTAACTTCTCTTATGATGCTATCGAAAAAGTTGAGCTTTCCGGACAAGCGTTGCATGATCTGATCTTGAACGATAAAAATAATGTCGAGCGTGCAAATGATATGGCCGGAATTCTTAAAATTTTGCCGTTTTATGTTATTCCGTCTCAGGCTGAACGCAATTTTAAGCAAAATAACAAGGACCGATAATGATTACTTTAGGTATTGAATCCTCTTGTGACGATACTTCGATTGCTATTATTAAAGATGGCATCACAATTCTTACGAGTATGGTTTCATCGCAAATAGAAATTCATAAGCGATTTGGCGGTGTTGTTCCTGAAGTTGCCTCAAGAAAGCATCTTGAAGCTATTTTGCCTCTGTTGAATGAAGCTTTAAATGCGGCAAGCATCACATTAAACGACATAGATCAAATTGCTGTTACATCAGGCCCCGGGCTGTTAGGACCATTGCTTATAGGTCTTACAACAGCAAAAGCTTTAGCTTGGTATTTAAAAAAACCGCTGATTCCCGTTAATCATATAGAGGCACATTTAACAGCGTCATTTTTGGCAGCATCAAAAAAACCTGAATATCCATTTATAGGTTTAATAGTTTCGGGCGGGCACTCAAATTTAGTTTATGCCACAGGGCCCCGAAAATTTGAATGTTTGGCCAGAACATTAGATGACGCACCCGGAGAACTCTTCGATAAAATTGCAAGGCATCTGGGATTAGGTTATCCCGGCGGCCCGGTTATTCAAAAAGAGGGCGAAAACGGAGACCCGCATAGGTATACTCTGCCTATGCCCATGCGAAAAAAAGGTTATGTTTTTAGCTTTTCAGGTTTAAAAACAGCTGTAATAAGAATAACCCAACAAGAGGGCAAAAACTTGAATTGTGCTGATTTATGCGCCGCTTTGCAATATGTTGTGGCAGAAATATTTGCCGAAAAAATTGAAATGGCTCTAAAAGACAGACCTGCAAAAACTATTGCTATGGCAGGGGGGGTTGCTGCTAACAAGGTTTTGCGCGAACGAATTAAAAAACTTGCGGATAAGCATAGGGTTGATTTGTTGCTTCCTACAATACATCTTTGCACGGATAATGCGGCAATGATTGCGGCGCACGGCTATTTTTCGGCAAATACAGTTAGCGGAAACCCGCTTGAGGTTAATGCCGTTGCTAACTGGGAAATGGGCGAAGGTTGAAAATTATGCAGAATACTAAAATTAGAGTATTGGACGATGATGTTATTTGCAGAATTGCCGCGGGTGAAGTTGTAGAAAGGCCATCGTCAGTTGTTAAAGAACTTATAGAAAACTCAATTGATGCAAAGGCAAGCAGAATCGAAGTCGAAATTAAAGACGGTGGGCAAAAACTGATAGAAGTTACCGACAACGGTGAAGGAATGACAAGAGCAGATGCGGTGCTTGCCTTTACGCCACATGCCACAAGCAAAATTTATAGCGACGAACAGCTCGAAAACATTATAACACTGGGGTTCAGAGGCGAGGCTTTGCCAACAATTGCGGCCGTTTCAAGAGTTTCACTCTTTACTAAGCATAACTCTGAAGAAACCGGAACAAGAGTTAATATAGATGGCGGTGTTATGAGTAGTGTAGAGTCAGACGCTTTCCCGGGCGGAACTCGTATTCAAATAAAAAACCTCTTTTATAACACGCCGGCGAGGCGAAAATTTTTAAAAAGCGTGCAAAGCGAAATGGCACAAATATCAGATATAGTTTGCCATTACATGATGGGTTACCCTGAAATAGCATTTAAGTTTACAAAATCTAATGTGGCAATAGCAAGCACAAACGGTTCGGGTAATTTAAGCGATTCGGTGCTCGCCATTTATGGGCCCGAAGTGACAAAAGGTCTGATTCCATTAAAAGAACCTTCTTCAATTGCGGGAACTGGTATGTCTTTGCGTGGTTATATATCGCCGCCTAATCAGGCGCGACCGTCTTCGAGATATATGACAACACTTATAAACAGAAGAGTTGTTAAAACAAAACTGCTTGTTCAGGCTATAAATAAAGCTTGTTCTGCTTTCTTTCCCAAAGGAAAATACCCTGTTTTAATTTTAGACCTTAGAATTCCTCCCGATATGATAGATGTGAACGTGCATCCTCAAAAAACCGAAATACGATTCAAGGATGAACATTGGATTTTCGGGCTAATATGGGAGACAGTGAAAACAAGTTTGTCGGGTTTAAAGATGATAGCAGATATAGAACCCACAATAGAAAAAAAAGAGTCGCAAGGCGATTTTTCACAAATTCAATCTTCCGGTATTTTTTCTGCAATGACCCCAAAGTTAGTCAATATACCATCTTTAACCGGAACTATTCCATCCAATAATTTCGATGCAGATCGAGCATATGTTGTTGGCGAAGAAAAACTGGTCAGTGATATTGCCCCCGAAACTGTTAAAAACAACGCAAAAAACCCTCTTTCGCCTGTTATGCAGCTGAGTAAGCCGAAAATCTTGGCACAGCTTAAAAATACATATTTACTGGGTGAAGATGATGAAGGATTGTTCATCATTGATCAGCACGTTGCGCACGAACGAGTTTTATTCGACCAATACCTGCAAACATATAAAGATACGCCGATAACAACACAAACTTTGCTGTTTCCGGTTCCTTTAAAGTTATTGCCATCTGAGCGTCTTATAATAAGAGATCACTTAGATGACATGAAAAGTTTGGGTTTTTCAATTTATCAGGAAGAAGATGGGCAATTTTATATAACAGCAATTCCTGTTTCTGATAAAAAATCTGATCAGAAAAACATTCAAGATATGTTGTCGCAAGTTTTAAACGGTTGGGAAAGCCGAACTCTTGATGAAATTAAAGTTGAACTTCTTAAATCTATGGCTTGTAAAGCAGCAGTAAAAGCCGGAGACCCTTTATCTTCATCAGAGTGGAACAGTTTGCTTGCTCAGCTTTTAAAAACCGAAAACCCATTTACTTGTCCACACGGAAGACCTATTGTTGTAAGACTTTCTGTTCGGCAAATTGAAACCGGATTTTTAAGAACATAGTTATGTTTATAAAAAAGCATTCACAAATAGAGTTTGAGTTTGAAAAAAATCAAGATGTTTTCAGAACAAAAAAAATAACATTTACCATTGCATTTGTTTTCTATTTTTTTATTTGTGCTTACTTTGGCTTTCAGCCTTTTTTAACAAGTCTCCTCGCATTGGTGATTTTGATTCAACTGATTTGGCTATGCCTGCTTTGCGCATACACAAAAGGAGGCGTGGTTTTTGATAATGAAACTCAAAAAGTTTATTCAAAAGCTTCTTTTTTTATGATTTCAAATTCTGATATTATAGCAGGCTTTGATGATATTGCAGCCGTTTTTGTTTCTTCAGATCATCTAACAAAAGATGACTTAGCAGAATTCGGTGCCGAGCAAAAATATAAATACGCTGCGCATATTCTTTTAAAAAATAGCGAAATTATAAGAATAAGTCGTTGGAATCCCGCTTTTGACAAACTAAGAAAAATGGCTTTTGCATGTCATGAAATGTCGGGGTGTAGATTTTTTGAAACCGAAGAAGGTGAATCTGTTTATATTGAAAAAGGAAATGATGATTTATTAAAGGTTTTGAAAAAGAAAATGGATTGAATAAGAAAAAGCCTTCGAATGTAATTTCGAAGGCTTTTTGTCTTTTTTAAGAGAGTTTTACTCTCGTTCGGTGGTCGGATCTTCAGAAGATTTTTTTTCTTTAACAGCAACAACCGCGTTGTTTTTTTGTTCTGCTTTGTTTTCTTCTTCGTTTATTTCTATTTTTCCCACTACTTTAAAGTTGGCACAGAATTCTTTGTCGTCGTCTTTTCCAAGTTCGGCAGATATGTCGTCGCCTTTTTCGAAAGAGCCTTTGAGTATTTGTTCCGCAAGAGGGTTTTCGATATATCTTTGAATGGTTCTGCGCAACGGTCGAGCACCATACTTAAGGTCAGTTCCTTTGTCTACCAAGAAAGTTTTAAGTTCATCGGTAAAAGTAATTCTCATGTTGAGCGCTGAAACTCTTTCGGCAACTTCTTCAACAAGAATATTCAGAATTTGGAGGTTATCGTTTTTGTCTAATGCTCTGAAAACAATTACATCGTCAATTCTGTTTAGAAATTCGGGCGGGAACTTCTTTTCGAGGCTTTTTCTGGTGATTTTAACTTTTTTCTCATGAGAAAGGTCGTCGAGCTTTTCGGTTGTTTTGGTCGAAGAATCTTCGATTCTGAAACCGGGTTTGGTTTCTTCGGTTGTTATATCCGCAACACCGATATTTGTTGTAAGAATGATTACGCATTCTCTGAAGCTTACTGTTTCGCCCTTGCTGTCGGTTAGAATTCCTTCGTCAAGAAGCTGAAGAAGTAGGTTATGCACTTTTTCGTGCGCTTTTTCTATTTCGTCGAAAACAACAACTCCGTTTGGTTTGTTCTTAACAGATTCGGTAAGATAACCACCTTCGTTGTGCCCGATGTAGCCGGGAGGGGCTCCGATCAGTTTGGCGTATTCGTGGCTCATGGCAAATTCAGAGCAGTCGATTCTGACTAAGTCAATTTCGCTTCCGGTCATAAATTCACAAAGAGCTTTTGCCAACTCTGTTTTGCCTACACCTGTTTGACCTACGAAAATAAAGCTTCCGACCGGTCTGCGCGGATTTTTCAGCCCGACTCTGGCTTTTCTGATTGCTTGAGCTACAGCGGTAACAGGTTCATCTTGCCCAATTATTCTTTTGCGCAAGTGATTCTCTATTTCCATGTATTTTTGCTGAGCTGCTTTGGCTTCGTCAGATTCAGAGGTAGGAACAGCGTTTCCGGTTGCGGTTGCTTCGTCTACTTGAATTGTAACTTCTTTTATATCAAGAGACGGGTTAACCTTCACGCATAGGTTGTAAAGCTCCTGTTCGATGATTTCGCCAAGGAGCGGGTATTCGTTGTTCCCGAAAACTAAAGGTGCAATTTCTTCAGAATAATTAACTACGGCCGATTTGATGATAAGCTTTTTGTATGACTTTTTATCGGTGATTTTAATATTCTTGAAGAGTTGTTGCTTTTGTTCGGGAGTGTATGATCTTATTGCAACAAAACGATCAAGAGATTCACAAAATTTCATCTTGATTCCTAGTGTGGAATCCATGGGAAACCCTCCTGTTAGGGTGCTTTTTTACCATTGACAGTGATTATGCCGTTGGTGTATAGATATTGTAACACTAATTATATCGGCAAGGCAACACTTAATGATTATACAAACAAAAGCTTTTGAGGATTTATTTGACAGAGGGATAAATTATTTTCGGGCAGGCTTTTATTCATCGGCGTTGGCTGAGTTTAATCAATTAAAAAAACTTTGCCCTGATTATCCAAACATTGACCATACAATCGAAGCTACCAAAAAGAAAAACGAAGAAATTAATGGTCAGCTTTCTAATTTTATAGAAGAGAACTTTGATGACGAAGTTGTGAGTCTCTCTGAAGAATTGTCAGTAGAGAACTCTTCAAATCTGGCTCCTGTAGTTAAATCTTTTTTAACCAAAGGAAAATATTCTCAGGCTCTTGAAAAGCTGAAACAAGCAGAGGCGATAGTTCCCGAATCAAGATCTTTGTTACTTTTGATGGGTAATACACAAAGACGTTTAGGGCACCTTAAAGAGGCTGAAAAAACTTTATTGCGAGCTTCACACCTTTTTCCGAATGATCCGGATATTTTGAATAATTTAGGAAATATTTATCTGTTGCTCGGTATGTACCACGAAGCGGAAGACGTTTTACGTGCAGCTATGCGCCTTTCACCCGATAATGCCCGTCTTTTTAATAATTTGGGCTCTCTTCGCATGCAGACGCATAATTTAGATGATGCCGAGAGGCTTTTTAGAAAAGCTCTAAAACTTGAGCCCGGACGCTACATTCTCGCAAAGAATTTAAAAAACCTGCAAACAAGAATGGTTGCATTAGACGAAGAAATAGAAAGACTTCGCGAAGAATACTCTTTGCACCCAACATATCTCGATATAGGATTAAGCTTGGCTAAAACTTTGTTTTTCAGAGGTTACCATGCGGAGTCTAAAAATGTTTTGAGGGGTCTTTTGAAGAAAAATTCAGGTCTCTCTAATGCTTGGTTTTATCTGGCTATTATTTATGAGATTGTTGACGATAAAGATAACGCCTGTGAGTGCTATGAAAATTTGGTAATACACAGCGGAAAAGACAACGCGCCTGAATTTTTGAATTATAAGCGATTATTTAATCAAGGTTTTATAGAAGAAGCATTGGTCGAAATTAAGAAAATTGCTGTATTAGAACTTGATATTGCCTCGAGCAGAATAAATTTAGGCATTAAATATTTTGAAGATTGCCTATGGGAAGAAGCCTTAAGACATTTTGAAGAAGCGACCGAAATAAATGATTCTTACCCGGATGCTTATTATTGGAAAGCACTTGCCCTGATTCAATTGAAGAAAACTGCATTAGCGAAAAAAAACTTAGTAAAAGCTTTGGAGTTAAATCCAAAATATGCCGATGCACATTTTCAGATGGGTCTTTTGATTCGTTCAAAATCGGCAAAAAAAGCAAAAGAACATTTCAGCGAGGCTTTATCGCTAAATCTGAGGCCTTCTTTCGCGAGAATTGCAGAACGCTTATTAAACGAGTAAAATAATAGATGGATAAAAAAGTTTTTAAAAAATTTTTCCCGGCTTTTCCGATTGACAATGAATCTCTCGAAAAGTTGCATAAAATTTTGGTTGTGGGCGGGTGTGTTGATGCAAAAGTCTGGGAAGGCTTTGAAAACACTTGTACAAGCCCCCTTGCTTTTATTGAAAAAGTTGCGGAATTGAAAGAAGTCACTACAGAAGTGCTTGCATCAGCCGAAGCTGATATTCTTAATGTTCCCTTTATTAAAGTTGACCAAATTGAGATTTCTCAAGATGCTTTTAAGCTTATTGACAGTAAAATTATTGTTGAGAAGCAAATTATTCCAATTAAAATAAATGGGCCTGAATTGGTTGTGGGTACAATTCAACCCGGTGATCCGGCAGTGTTTGACGGAATAAAGCTTACCATGGCAATAAAACCGGCAAAAGTTTTGGCTGATGCACTCGAAGAAAAAATAGCCCAAATGACCGGGGTTAAACAGGTTAAAAAAGGCCCTCAGCAACGTAAACGCCTCGGAGACATACTTGTTGATTTAAAATATTGTAAGCCCGAACAACTTGACGAGGCTTTTAAAGGTGCTCGTGATCAAAAACTTCGTTTGGGTGCGTACCTTGTAAAACAAGGAATAATTACCAATAAACAGCTTTCGGTGGCCTTGTCGAAACAGTTCAATATTCCTTATATAGATCTGGATGAAAGTTTAGTAGACCCGGTTTTGGCAACCTTGTTGCCCCAAAAGCTATGTTATGAACATTTGCTTTGCCCGGTTAAACGCGAAAACAACAAGCTGGTTGTGGCGATGCATGACCCTACAGATATTATTACGATAGACCACATCGAAATGATGACGGGGATGCGTATTTCGCCGGTAGTCAGCTCTGAACTTACAATTATGGCTTCACTTGATAATCTTTACGGAGACAGCATAGATTCTTTGTCTGACTCTATAGGTGGTGAAGACAAGCAAGAAGATGTGCTTGACGGCATGGAAATGGGTGAAAACGACGCGCCTATTATTAAGTTAGTCAATCTTATACTGACTCAAGCAGTCGTTTTGAATGTTTCGGATATTCACGTCGAAGTCTACGAAAGTGAGTTCAGAATAAGATTTAGACAAGACGGAACGATGAAGCTTTTTATGACACCCGCCAAAGCGGCTCATACTGCCTTGGTCAGCAGAATAAAGGTTATGGCGAACCTAGATATAGCTGAAACAAGAAGACCCCAAGACGGCAGAATAAAAATGAACATGCAAAACAGAAAAATTGACTTGCGTGTTTCTTGTATACCCTGTGTTTGGGGTGAAAAAATTGTTATGAGAATTTGCGACCAAGGTAACTTAAAGGTTGACTTAAAAGACCTTGGTTTTGAGCCTTTTGTGCTTGAAAAATTTATGGGCGGCGTTGAATCGGCAAACGGAATAGTTCTGGTTACCGGTCCTACCGGTTCCGGTAAAACAACGACTCTTTATTCATCATTGTTTTTGTTGAATAATCCGGCTGTAAATATTATGACAGCGGAAGACCCGGTCGAATACAATTTGATGGGTATAAATCAGGTACAGTGTCATGCAGATATCGGTTTAGATTTCTCGGCGGCATTGAGATCATTTTTGAGACAAGACCCCGATGTTATAATGTTAGGTGAAATTCGTGATTTTGAAACAGCCAGTATAGCCATTAAAGCGGCTATGACGGGACACCTTGTTATCTCGACTTTGCATACAAACGATGCGCCGGCAACGGTCGCCCGTTTGCTAAACATGGGTATAGAGCCGTTCAGTCTATCGACCTCATTGAGAGTTGTGCAGGCACAAAGACTTGTTAAAAAAATATGCAAAACTTGCGCAGAAGAATATAAACCCGACAAAGATCTTTTGCAGTCTCTCGATATAAATGAAAAAACCTTAAAAAGATTGCATCTTGATGATCAATTTTCAATGGATACATTGGTTTTTAAAAAGGGCGGCGGCTGTCCCGATTGTGACAATAGCGGCTTAAAAGGCAGACAGGGAATATACGAAGTCCTTGAAATGACACCCGGTTTCAGAGAATTGGTCGAAAGGCGTGCAACAACAGAAGAAATGAGACGACATGCCATACAAGACGGTATGTTGAGCTTAAGAGAGTCTGCATTGTATAAACTAATTACAGGCAGAACAACTGTTTCAGAGGTCGTAGGAACAACTGTCGACTCAGGCGGACACGAGGAAGAAGAGGAAGAAAAGAAGCCAAAAATGGCTGAAGAGTCTTCAGATGCAGAAGTTGAAAGATTAAAACAAGAAGAAGCAAAGCAAAAAGCAATAGAAGAAGCGGCAAGGCAAAGAGAAGTTGTTACCATAGGCTCTTCTGTAGGCTTAAAAGACTTAACAGCGGAGCTTCACGAGTTTAACTGCTTGCTTAACAAAATGGCAAAAACCTCTTCTGCCGTTTCCGGAAGTGCTTCGAATGTTTTGAATTCCGAAATTTTGAAAGCTAACATAGTTGTGCCTCTTCAGACAATAAAAGCATACGCATCAAAATCGGAGGACGCTTCAAAAATGCTTCCTGCAATTAAGGCGCAGGGGCAAAAGATGGAACACAATATTAAAAACCTTGTGAGCCACTTCTCTGAGTTTTCACCGAAATTTGCAAAAGCACAACTTAATCAATTAGTGGAAAAAGAAATTTTTGCCGCCCTTAAAGACCATGTTGTTACTGCAAGATTAGTTTCCGGTATAAAAGACATCGGTAAAAACCTTAAGCTTTCGAAAAACCTTTCTGTAGATCTGCCTCTTGTTAAAATAGACAACACAGCCTTTTCTACCATTGCTTCTAACGTTTTTATTAATGCGTTAATAGGTCTGGGCGAAAAAGGCGGCGAAGTCAAAGTCGTAACGAGAATTAAGCCAAAATCCGACAAAATAGTTGAATTGATAATATTTGACAGCGGTTCAGGTATTCCTGCAAATGTGCAAACGAAATTATTTGAACCTTTTAACGGTAAAAAGACTTTGGGACTCGGTCTTTCGGTTGTAAAAAAGCTTTTAAAAGAACTTGGGGGAGAGATTTCAATCAAAAGTGTTCCCGGTAAGAGTACAATGGTTACAATGGAGTTTCCGATAATTAAATAAGTTTTATTAAAGTGCCGGAGGTTTATTAAAAAAGCCTTCGGCACTTTTTTTATATTTTTTTTGGTTTTTTTATTAAAAGTACTAAGGTCAACAATTCAGCTCGCCGATAGTGAATATAGGGGAAAATAGATATTCCTCTTGAGACGGAAATAAAACAAACAAACTCAAATCCAACCGTCTCGTTACAAGGAGGCCGGCTATGACCAGCTCTTTTTCGGGCTTTAATGTCGCGCGAAGCGGTATTTTTGCTGCCAAAAAAGCGATGGAAGTTACTGCGAACAACATCGCGAATGTTAATACAGAAGGCTATACAAGACAAAGGGCTGTATTAAGCTCAGCAGAAGCTTACATGCTGAATAATATGCATACCAATACTTCCGGTAACAAAGTCGGAAATGGCGTGCTGGTCGATAAAATCGAAGCCTTGCGAGATGAATTCACCAATTCTAAAATAGTAAACGAAACTTCTAATCATGATTACAGGCAGGCAGCAAGTGATTTGCTTTCTGAAGTGGAAACTATTTTGAATCAGGTTGGAACCACAAACATCAATGGACAAATGGATGCCTATTGGAGCGCATGGGAAAACCTTTCTAACGATCCTTCAAATACATCTTTGAGAAAAAACTTGGTTCAAGAAACCGAAACGCTTATAGGGCTTTTTCAAGAAGTAAGCGGTCAGCTCAGACAACTGCAAGGCACTTCGGATAAAAAAACTAACGGTAGCTTAGAAAGTCAGTTAAACACAGCTGTAGGGGAAGTTAATTCTTTGGCTGCGAATATTGCAGATTTAAATAATCAAATCGCACGCTCAGAGGTTTCAGGTGCTATAGCGAATGAATTAAGAGATAAAAGGCAGGTTTTGGTTGAAAAGCTTGCCGGTTATATAAATATAGACACCTATTATACCGGTGATGGTAACCTAACAATAAATTGCGGTTCACATCAGCTTGTGCAACATACTTCTTACAATAAACTCTATGTAACAGACCAGGGTAAAGAAAGCTTGAGCACGGTAAGTTTTAATCCGGATTATCCGCAATATTCAAATGATCCAAGTGTGGCTGAGGCTGTTTTGACCTATTCAGACTCACAATATAACGGTACGGTAACGGTAACTCAATTAGCTCAAGCCCACGAACAATATTCTTTTCTGACTTATCATCCTTTAACAGGGCCTTTAAGTGATTTTGGCGTTTCTAGCGGAAGTTTTGTGCTTAACGGGCGAGAGTTTACCGTTGATGCGGACAAAACTTCATTAAGCGGTCTTGCTTCGATGATTAACGAGGCTAATATTGAAATTAATGCATCTATAAATGAGTCCGGCCAATTAATATTAAAGTCAAATAAGACCGGCGAAGACAGCGTTATTTGCAGTGCAGACAAAAGCAGTAATTTAATAAGTGTCTTAAATCTTCAGACTTCTAAAGAAGCAAAAAATGCAATTTTTAATTATGGCGACCGAGAATTTGTAACTCAGAGCAATACGGTTTCTGAAGCATTGCCCGGAGTAACTATATTTTTACGCGGCACCGGCATTGCAGATTTAGATATGCGCCCCATAGTAAACAGCGGAAAACTTAAGGCGCTGATGGAAGTTCGTGATAAATCTATTCAGGGTGCTTTAGATTCCTTAAATAACCTTGCTTACTCAATAATGACAGAAACAAACGATGTTCATCGTAACGGCTTTAGTTTAGACGGAGAAACAGGAATTAATTTCTTTGAGCCTGTGCTTTATTCTGAGGTTAGTTATCCTTACAAAGATTATATTCAGCAGATGGCAGTTTCTGACGCAGTAAAAAATGATCTTGGTAAAATAGCCGCTTCCGGTGGGTATTTTGTAAACGACACCGACAGACTAAAAACCTCAAAAGGGGTTGGTGACGGATCGAATGCCATACTTATAGCTCAGTTGAAGCAAGGCAAGTTTTTCAATAACGGCAAAACAACTTTTGACTCATATTATAACGAAATAGTTACCACTGTAGCCACTCAGAGCAAACAATATACTAATGAAGCAGATTACAGTAACAATATGCTTTCTCAGTTAAAAACGATCAGATCACAAACCTCCGGTGTATCGCTTGATGAAGAGCTGGCGAATTTGATTCAATTTCAGCATTCTTACAATGCGGCTGCAAGAGTTATGACGACTTTAGACGAAATGCTCGACAAAGTTGTTAACGGAATGATTTAAGGAGTAAACAATGCGAGTAACAAATCAGTTTATCGTAAGCTCAATGATCAGGCAGATTAATAAGTCTAACACCTCACTTAACAATCAGCAGGTTAAAATCAGTTCGGGCAATCAGTATTTAAAAATATCAGAAAACCCTACTAATAACGCACTTGCGATGGAATATAAGAATTCAATAAATGAAAAAAAACAGTATGTTACCAATATTGAAAGTGCCGGCGATTGGTATAAAAATACCGATTCGAGTTTGACAAATATTGAGTCGATTATTCAAAGAGTCAGAGAACTTGCTGTTGAAGGTGCCAACGGTGTTTGGGAAGAAACAGACTACAAAGGCATGGCAGCTGAAATAGATGAGTTGATTTCTGCTTTGGCAGATGTTGCAAATACTCAGGTAGGTAACGAATACATATTCGGCGGAGCCAATACCGATGTTAAACCCGTAAACATAATAAATGGTGCAGAATCAGGTTCTAATACCAGTTTGGTTACCAAAATGGGAGATATTTTAAATAACATAAATGCTTCAGGGCCGGTAACAATAGATTTCGCGGGCGGTATCAGCAGACTTACTTCGCAGATTGATACTACAACTGTAATAGACAAAAGTGTTACCGCATTAGAAATGTTTTTTAGGGGAACGCAAGTTAATAACTCGCCAAAATTTACGACGGCAATTCCGCCATTGGAAGGAAGCACTCTTTTAACTTCTTTAAATTCCGGGAAAGGTGTTCAGCTTGGAACAATGCTTGTCAGCGATCACGCGGGCGTTGTGCATGAAATTGATCTTTCTGCGGCAAGAACTATTGATGACGTTATAAGTATTATCGGAGAATCGGGGAATTTTGAAGCCGGCATAGACGAAGTTCCTTCCGATACAGCAATTTCTTTGGGGCTTTTCAGAACAGCGGGTAATTCGGCGACACTTCAGGGGCTTTCGTTAGGGCCCCTGCATAACGGCGATCCTTATACTTTAAATACAAATTTAGCCAACTTAAATAGCGGAATGGGTGTAACAGGGGGCTATTTAAATATCAATACCAGCGACGGCATGAATTTCAGAGTTGACGTTTCTGCCTGCGTTACCATCGGTGACGTTGTTGATGCAATAAAAGCAGTTGATGGTGGTGCAACATTAGATGCCACTTTTGATTTGGAAAATCAACGATTTGAAATAAAAGATTTAACGGGTGGCAAAGGCGACTTTTCAATAAACTCAACAAAGAACCAGCTTTTTATAAAAGATAAGGGTTCGCATACCGCCCAAGATTTAGGTTTATTAAAAAATGCCGGTGTGGCGGGAAACATAATTTATGCAGATTATCAGCAGGAAACAGATTCGGCCTCTTCACCTTTGGGTGGTTTGAACGGCGGAACAGGGGTAGACAGCGGTTATATGAGTATAACCAATCATGCCGGCACCCAGTTTGTAGTTGATGTGACAAACGCAGTTACACAGCAAGATGTTATAGATGCCATAAATGTTGCCGGTGACGGCACGGTTGTTGCTTCTTTTGATGCTGCTACAACCAGAATTATGATAACAGACAGCTCGCCGGGTACAAATGAATTTAAAGTAGAAGAATATAAGGGAAGTCAATCTATTAAGGTCTCTGACACGACCTCAATTGCTAAGAATTTAGGCTTGTTAAAGACAACAAACGGGAACACTGTTACAGGTGATCCGTTAAAAGATATCGGTGGTTTTGTGGCATCAGCAACAACCAATCTTGCCGATCTTAACCCGCCGCTGTCGATTATGGGTAATATCGTTATAAAATCAGGCTCTAACTCAGAATTGAAGGTCGATTTGAACGATTGTGTCACTGTCGGTGATGTTGTTGGAAAAATCAACGGAACAGGCGTTTATACAGCGGTATTAGACCCGACTACCGGTTCTTTGGTTGTTGGTAATCCCTCTGCGCCCTTGGGCAGTGGTATGACTATTGAAGAGCTTAGCAACACTGCACGAGATTTGGGATTTATAGGCGGAACAACAAATACCGCAACAAATGTTATAGCAGGGGCTCCGCTGACTGTGGGTGCGCTTCCTACTTTTGAAGGCAGTATAGATTTAAATCCTATGGTTACGGGTTCGACCATGCTTCATGATTTGAATAACGGGTATGGCGTAACTTTAGGTACAATTCGCATTGTAGATAAGGCAGGAGTTGCGGCAAATATTGACTTGAGAGATTGTAAAAGCGTTCAAGACGTTTTAGATAAAATTAATGCGCCTATAAACGGAATCTATGTTGAAGCACGCATAAATGCGGATAAAAATGGTTTTGAGATAATTGACAAAAATCATGGAGCACCGGGCAAACTCAAGATTACCGATACAGACAGTAATTGCGCTAAAAGTTTGGGAATTTTTGGAACAACTTACGATCACAACTTCGTGGGCACAGACTTAGATCCGGCACTGACAGCAGATACGCCTATTTCCGTGCTTAACGGAAAAGGTATTCCGACGGGCAAGGTTTTTGTGCAGAGCGGCGATTATTCTTGCACAATCGATATGACAGGGTGCAAAACAGTCGGAGATATAATTGATAAACTTTCTAATACTGACTATAACTTGGGCTTGCAGGCCTGGATATCCCCTGATGGCAAACGGTTAAACCTTACGAACACAGAGGGAATGCCTTTTGTTAAATTGTCGGACTTAGACGGCTCGGGAATGTCTGAGTCGTTAGGCTTTGCTAACAGTGCCGGGTTGTTTTCGACTTTGATTGATTTGCGCGATAATATGCTTAGGGGCGATGCAGAAGCCATTTCAAATGTGAGTCTTGCAAGATTGGACGAAGACTTGCAAAGAGTTATGGAATTGCACACCGAGGTGGGGGCACGAACAAATCGAGTAACATACACAAAAGAAAAGCATGAAAATATAACTTTAAATCTAAAGGAAACGCTGTCACGTGTCGAAGATATAGATATGGTAGAGGCTATTATTCAAATGACCGAAATGGAGACAGCTTACCAGGCTTCTCTTCAGGTTGGTGCGAAAATTATGCAGCTCTCTCTCTTAGATTTTCTGAGATAAGCGAAGGAATAATGTATGAAAATTTCTACATTGAGATTTGGAAATATTGAAATTGAAGACGAAGAAATTATTTTCTTTGCGGAAGGGTTGCTTGGTTTCGAAGCATATCACAGATTTGTGATTTTGAACAACGAAGACGGAAGCCCATTTAGGTGGTTGCAGTGTGTGGAAGACGGAAATTTGGCTTTTGTTATAATTGAACCGCTGAATTTCATGTTCGAATACAATATTGAAATATCTGACTCAGACCAAAACTTTTTAAAGTTGACCAGGGCTGAGGATGCGATATTGTACACTATTGTTTCTATTCCGGATAATCCGCATGATATGACTGCCAATTTACAGGGTCCGTTACTGATAAATGCGGTTAACAGGCAGGCAAGGCAGATTATTTCGAGCAACCCGCATCATTCCGTTAAGGCGCGTATTCTAACTGAAATGGAAAAGCGTGCTAAAAAACTGAAGGAAGTGCAAGACTCTCTGAATCCTGATAAAAAGGAGCAAGAGGGATAATGCTTGTATTAACCAGAAAAATAAACGAAAAAATTGTTATCGGCGACGATATAGAGATAGTTCTGGTCGATATTGGCAAAGACCAAGTAAAGATCGGAATTAATGCTCCCAGAAATGTTAAGGTTCATAGATGGGAAGTTTATGAAGAAATACAGCGCGCTAACCGCGAAGCTGCCAAGATAACTTCTCTGAACCCATTAAAGGGCTTACCTATAGATATTTTGAAGAATTTGGGCAAAAAGTAATTTTTGCTGAAAATAATTTGTGTGTAGTTAAAAAACAAAGAAAAACAAAGATAAACGAAGAATAAGGGAAAAAATCTGTAATAAACGTCGAAGATCGGGCTAATCATTGAACACCTGAGTTTCCGATGTGTAAAGTGTAGAAGATTGACGAGTAAATAAAAAGCTAGAAAAAAAATGGATTGAAACTCGTCAAAGAATCATGGAGGCAAACTATGGCTCTACGAATAAATTCGAATACGACTGCTCTGAACGCTCACAGCAATCTGGTTAAGAATGAATCCAGATTGTCGAGCTCAATCGAACGACTGTCTTCCGGTCTTCGAATAAACAGAGCATCAGATGACGCAGCAGGGCTTACTATTTCTGAAAAATTGCGCACTCAGGTTCGCGGTCTTCAGAGAGCTCAGCTAAATGTTCAGGACGGCATTAGTCTTATTCAGACTGCCGAAGGAGCCATGAATGAAGTAACCAGCATGCTTCAGCGCATGAGAGAACTGGCGCTTCAGTCTGCCAACGACACTCTTACTACGACTGACAGACTTGAAATTCAAAAAGAAATAGCGGAATTAAAGGAAGATATAGACCGTATTTCTTATGATACAGAGTTTAACACCAAAAAACTGCTTGATGGCACCGGAACTGCTGTTGTTTCTACCAGCGACCCCAAAAATATAGATGCCATAGTAACCGACCAGGTTTTGACTTTTTCAGACTTTTCGGTAGCGGTTTGGATAAAATCTGAATATGTTGCCGGAGAAGGGCAAAAGACCTATTACGGTTCTCCCGAGCAACAGCGTTCGGCAATTTTCCTTAAAACAGACGGCAGCATAGCAGACGATAAAACTATGCTCATGTCTATATCAAATTTTGTAGACAACAACGGCAACTTCATATTAGAAGATGCGCAAACCCTTTATATCCAGGGCGACAACAGCCAGGGCTCATTAGAAGTGAGCAAGGGGTTAACCCTTGCACAGCTGAATGATCGAATTAAAGGTGCGATGACTAAAGACCAACTGGGTCATGGCCTTAACTTTGAAGGTTCTGAATCAGTGCTTTCTACCGGTGGCGAACATGCAGGGCAAATAACTGTAACTTCAGGTAGAAACGGGGTTTTGGGCAGAGTAAGCTTTACCGGTTCAGAAGACTTAGTTAAAGCTTTGGGCTTTGAAGTGGTAACTGAACCTGAAGATCCGATTTATTCCGTAGCCGTTACTAATATCGGTGTTCCTTATGGTGAGCGACAGACTCTTACTACTCAAGTTTCAGGGCACAGAGTCGGCGGTTTGATCGAAGGAATCGAATTAGCTTTCGAACCTCCGCAGGTTGCGCATGTTGAGAGCACTCCGGCCGTTTTGGGTATTACCATAGGTGCTCCGATTGGTTTTACTCTTACCGATTCTGTTCCCAATACCGACGGAACAGGCTTGACCAGTGATACTGTAACTATCCCTGCCGGGAATTTCAGCATGGATCAGGTTGTTTCTATTATAAACGGCCAGTTGACCGTAGCTGATCCGGCTGCCCTTCCTCTTCCTGTTTCGGGTAGCCAAATCAAGGCTCAAATAAGCCAAAGCGGTGGCATCGAATTTGTAACCGTTAACAGCGGTTCATCGGCTTGGGTAGAAATTACGGGCGTAGCAGGCAGTAACGAATTGGGCATAGTTAACGGAACTTATTACGGAACCGGTGGAACAGCAGCCAGAACAACAGCTTTTACGCAGATTACAGATTTTGATTATTCCGGAGCAAATCAAGGAATTTTCTCTATCGTAGATTCTCACGGCAACTCTGCATCTGTAACTCTAAATCAAGATTACGATCAAACCGGAGACGGCTTGAACGAATTGGTAAGTGCAATAAACGGTCAGCTTGGTGCTGTGGCGATTGTAGCCGAAGTTAAAGACGGCCTTCTTTCGTTTAAATCTAAAGAAACAGGTTATGGGTCAGGGTTTGTGTTGAGTGCAACCAGCGCAACGCCTGTCGATCTAAGCGGAAAGCTCAAAATAAATTCACCAACCGCTTCCGGTATTGCTGACGGCAGCCCCGTTTCTCAAGCCTTTGCATACAATGACGCTTTTGCTTCATACGGTTATGTAATTGCAGGCGCATCTCCGGCTAACGATTTGGTATTCAATCTCGCAGATTTAAACGGTAAAGTTGCTTCTGTTACTATTCCGTCAGGTGGCGCCGGTTCATCGTTTGTTACTGTTAACTCTATCGCAAACGAAATCAATAACGCCGCAAATGCCAATTCTGTTCAGATTACTGCAAATATCGACACTAATACCCACCGGCTTGCTTTGGTTTCATCTGTGCCCGGCAGCGACGGTAAGGTTACCTTAGCTAATGCAGGTGCTCCCGGCAGTGTAAACAACTTGTATTCTATTCTTGGCATAACAGCATCAACCTATGAAAATGGCGTTGGCAATTATGCTTATAATGTGCACCTCAAGAATACTTCTATTCAGCTTCAGGTCGGTCCTAACGAAGGTGATACGGCAAGATGTCATATTGCTCGAATAGACTGTATGGCCTTAGGTATCAGAGACCTTGATCTTACTACTTCAGTATCTGCCACAAGAGCTATTACTCTTATAGACACAGCTTTAAATAAAGTTAACTCTGAAAGAGCACGCTTAGGTGCCGTTGAAAACAGATTGTCTTACACTTCAAACAGCCTCTCTGTATCTGAAGAAAATATGACGGCCGCTGAATCGCGAATCAGAGATTGCGATATGGCATCTGAGGTTATCAAAATGACTCAGTCCCAAATTCTGCAACAGGCAAGCAATGCTATGGTTGCTCAGGCTAATAGCTCCGCTCAATCAGTTTTGGAGCTTCTGAGATAAAAAAAGTAAACACACTTGCTTTAATAAAAAAATCGCCCTGACATGGGCGATTTTTTTGTGTACATATTCCCGCTTGCGTTATCAATTCAATAATTGACAATATTTTTATAAATTGGTAGTATCAATACACATGGTACGTGTTATGAATAATAACATAATCAATGCCAAATTCAGGAGGGCTTAAATGCCACTTGTAACTTCAAGAGAAATGTTTGAAAAGGCCTATAAGGGCGGATACGCAATCGGTGCTTTTAACGTTAATAATATGGAAATCGTTCAGGGGATTTTCGAAGCTGCGATAGAAGAAAAAGCGCCTCTAATAATTCAGGTATCATCGGGCGCACGCAAATACGCCAGACACGAATATTTGATGCATCTTATACATGCTTCACTTGAAATGGCTGAAGCTTCAGGTGTTTCAATTCCTGTGGTAATGCATCTTGACCATGGCGATGATTTTGAAATTTGTAAAAAATGCATCGACGGCGGTTTTACTTCTGTTATGATC
>MWDD01000008.1 GCA_002070375.1 bacterium ADurb.Bin157
TATCATACAAGGCTTCATAACCTCGTTAATGCTATATTTAATGTATAAGTTCTTCGCCCACACTCCCGAAAGAAATTAAACAACAAACCAATAATATAATCAGATAAGTGATATAGCTATCATTTATCTGATTATTGGTTTTAGCTTTAATTCAATTTGCTTATCAAAAGTTATGTTCTTCTTAATATCTAACGGTTCATAGCCCTCACAAGCCACGAAAAAATCTAAATATTCTGAAGCTTGATTTATCGTTATGGCAAACTTTCCGTCATTATCTGTTTTTATAGCGGACTCTGAACAAGCTACAAACGCGCCAAAAGCAGGCTTATTCGTTATGGCATCAACAACAAAACCTTCTACAAACACATCTTCTAATCTATTTCCTTCTTTTAAGGCATAAAATACATCTTCAATCGCTTTTCGTTCGGTAATTTCCCCGCTGTCCATAAGCTTTTTAGGAAAAACTCCCTTAGGAAGCCCGCCAAGGCTATCGTTTTCGACTTGATAAGCAAATAGCCTCATCAATTGCCTTGAAGCATGTGATTTCGGTTTATACTCAAAAAATAGCCTTGAAAGCTTTTGTAAATAAGAAACAGTTTCGATATTTCTGAGTTTTTCATTCGGTCTGAATGTTTTGTCCGGGAAGCCCGACATTATTTCTGAGTCGATTGTTCTCAATATTTGTGAATGCTTTTCTCCCTGCAAATCTTTAAAAAACTCAGACTTCTCTTTCTTTTTACCAACCCCTTCTGTAGTTAGCAAATCTTCGACCAGCACCGCAAAATCGTATCTGGTTATTTTTTGAGGTTCAGAAATTTTAAATGCGCTAAACACAAAAAAAGCCGCCACCAATATGGCAAAGCTTAACAATTTATTTGTATTTTTATTGATTATCATCTTATGTTCCCGACAAATACCACACACTGCCGTCTCTGTAGAACTTTAAATTGTTTTCGTAAGCTATATTTCTCAACGCCTCAAGGGGCGTAGAAGTTTCAAAATTCGCGCTAATTCTCTCAGGAACAGCTTTTCCAAGCCTCAGCTCAATTTCGGCCTCACAGGCAAGTTCTTTAACCAAGGGTTCAAACAACGAATCATTCAAACTTAAAACAGCCTGAGAAAACTTTTTTTCTGATGGATGAACTAATAAAGCACTTTCAGGCACGTTTTTTTGAGAATTTGACTTTACTCTGACAATTACATCATTTCCGGAATAAACTAATGACATCCTATTATTGTCCTTAGCGTATAATTTAACTCTTGTCTTATTGCCTGAAGTTGTCAAACAACCCAGCTTAAGGTTTTCCGATACAAATGCCTCAGGCATGTTTTTTAATGGTTTTGTATCTGAAAAATCCAATACCAATGAATTTTCTTTTGGATAAAAGACTGACTTGGGCCTTATTTCGGCATTTAAACCGATTACAACCTCTGTTCCGTCTTTAACCCTGTTAACTGCAATCTTATTTATTGTTTTATTGTTTACTAAAGTTGAATCGGCTTTTGCGGTTCTATAAAAAATAGCAGACATAAGTATCATAAAATATATGAGATATATTGTTCGCTTCATTCTCATGCGCCCCCTTCAAACAAAGCTTTTTCCAAACAAACAAAAGCTGTTATTCTGCTTAAATTATCTTCGGTAAAATCCGCCGGCAAACTTAGTTTCTTAAACCTTCTGACTATTTCGTTCCTATTTATATCCTCTTCTTTGTCAATATAAAGGGCCTCTAACGAACCTTCTTTAAGAAACTCTATAGCCTTTTTGACCGTATAATTCCATTCGGCAAGCGAAATTTTTTCATATGGCGCAAGCTTCAAAAACTTTCTGTAGCCAATTCCCTTGATCTTTAAAAGATTTTTACATGAAGAATATACAGGATGATCAAATGCCACGTCGGCAAACGGCAAATTACTAACCCTTACCGATGAGGTGTCATTGAAAAATACATAACTTAAAAAGCCTGAAAAAACCAAAAGAAGAAAAGCCGACCCTAGAACTGCTCTATATGCGAACTCATAGCGAAAAGCAACCTTTTTTACAATTAATTTAGCACCGCATCGACCGCAAAATTTTGCCAAGCCGATATTAGTGTGCCTACATTTTTCACAACTAATATTCTTGTTTCGGTTGTTTGGATTTGTTTGGATTTGAACGGTTCTGCCCATAGAATATATATCGGCAAAAAGCTATTTTAAATACAGAACTTAATATATAGGGCTGTATTTTGAAATCCTTACAAAACAATCCACACTCACCTGAGACTCGAACAAAGGCTCTAATATTAAGTCTTCGGGAACTTGTGAATCTTTTTCTACTTCTTTGGTGCTTGTGGTTATCTTTTGAACTACAATTAAATAGCTCCAGGTTTTATTTCTTAAATCTTGCATCACCTGGTTGAATTCTTTGCTCAAATGCTTCATAGAAAATGCGTTATAATTTAATGGCACATAAATATTTGAAATTGGAGCAACAACAATGTAATCCTTTTTATTTGGATAATTTTCTGCTAAAAACGTTCTTACCGTTTTAAACTCCCTAAAAAGAGTAATATCTCTCACCGCCATATTTTGTCCGGCCACCGGCCAACTGTGAACAGCAAAGATTATGGGAATCAAAATAGCCCAACTTTTATGCAGCTTAAACCGCTCTGACAATCCTTTAAAGGCATAAACCGCCATAAAAACCAATAAAGGCAAAAATATAACGCCAAGCCTTGAAGTGTATTGTAAAGTTAGATTTCCCCAGTAATAGGCAAATCTGGCACAAGCGTGAATCAAAAAAAACAGAAACACAAACCAAGAGAAAATCTTTGCCTCTTTAGGATACAAGCAATCTTTAAACAGCCTTTTTGTTGCAGCTTTATAAAAAACCATAAGCAGCCCCACAACAGCCGCAATAAATATTACTCCATTCATGCCGTATGCCTGGTTTTTACCCATAAAAAACGGTAATGCATTAGAAAGATTTTTTAAGAACAATGACAAACCAAATGCCTCGTCGACAGAGCCAACCTGAAATGAAAGGTTATTATAAGTAAGCATTCTTACCCAAGCTACGGGTAAAAATAAAAGAGGCCAAACAGACAACCGCAATGTAAAATTGCGATATTCTTCCTTTTTCAAAATACTAATAATAAAAGGCAAAATCAATAATACCATTGCTGCCGATTCATACCTTGTTTGTGCCAACAAAAGAGCTGTATACAAAAGAAATTCGCACACAGAAGCGCTCTTAGTTTCCAAAAAATTGTCAAACGCAACCAACAAAATCAACGCAAAAAGAAGATTATAAACCTCAAAACCCGCCGAAGTGGAATACAACACAAAAAGCGGAAAAGATGCCAACAATAAAAGCCCGGAAACACCCCAAAAACGCCCAAATCTCTTGTATGTAATGTAATATATCAAAAACAAACATAAAAACGCAGAGAGGCCGTTTAACACAAAAGCGTTGTTTTCGCTGTAACCCAAAAGAGAATGCAAAACACTTAAAGAAAAAGGAAAAAACAGCGGCCTCATATCAACAACCGATGTTATACGTCGTTGAAAACCGTGATAGAAAGAAACCTGCTGTGTTGGATTCACAGACAAATGATCTTCATACATGGCCTTAGACATCCCTAACAAATTGGTCTCATCGGCCAAAATTCTAAAATCAGGAGTTGATGCGATTAAAATCAAAAAGGTTACTGTCAATGAAACTGACAACGGCATAAAATGAAATCTCAAAAAAGCCAAAACCCGGCGTTTTTCAGGCAAAAACGAGAACAATAGTTGTAACCAAATAAAAAAACCGGCAAAAACAAAATAATACGCATAGTTTTGGTAAAGCTCATACATGGTTCCGTATGGCAAGCCGCCAAAACCCAAATAACAAGCCGCAACTGCAGATAAAACACTTAATTTAGTCATTGCTGATAAAATACTTCTCCCCTATTGCCCATGCAGCATAGTCATCGATAGGGCGCGGAGGCCACTGCAAACCTAACGGAATAAATCTTCTTAACCCCTTAGGAGGATTTTCTTGAAAATACTTTTTACGAGCATTCAAAGTAGTGTTTCGCTCATTTTTCACACAAGGACAGACTCCTGAAATCAAAGCTTTGAACAAATTGCATATTTTTTTCGATCCGGTACCGTCACCCACAACCAATACGGGCTTTGATGAATTCTCATCACTAAAATTACCAAAATATCTGCGAACCAAACTCGAAAGTTCGTCAACGGAAATTATGCCCATATCGCCGTGAGACAAGTCTTCGTAAACAATAGCGTAACCCACTTTGTGCGACCCGGGATCAATAGCTAAGATCCATTTTTTTTCGGCACAGTTTGCTGTCATTTTACATTTTATGCCGATGTTGAAATACGATAAACGTCACATCCCAATTGTTTGATTTCTCTGCATTTTTCAAGAGGCTCTAACCATTTTTGAGACATTTTTCCGTATCCAAACCAAGCTCCGTACATTGCGCCGGCCATAGCTGCAATTGAATCATTATCACCACCGCAATTAGCAGCACAAACAACCAAAGCATCAAAATTATCGCCCGCTTTTAAAAACCAATATAGAGCACAAGAAAAAGCATCCATGCAATACCCGCTATTACCTAAAGCCGATATCACCGAACGAGGCTCTCCGTCCATGCCTTCTCTGATTATTTGACATTTTTTTATTAGTTCTGAGGTAAAGGGCTGCGTTTTTTCACAAACTTTATTTAAAATACTTTTGACAGAGAACTCTGATTTGCGTAGCCCCATTTCGATTATAGATGCAAAAGCATATGAAACCCACGCTACTTTAGGGTCAGTGTGCGTCATTCTGCAAGAATTATCTATGGCATTTTTAAGCAATGTGGGCGAGTTATAATACGCTAAGGCATAGGGTAAAGTCCTGCAAACGGCATTTATACCCGCCGAAAAAAAACCTGCTTGATCCCATGGAATTCCTGAAGCAAGTTTGCGGCATGTATTCACAAGAGTATTGCCGGGAAAACGCCATTCGGAGCGTTTTTTTTGCAATTGATACCAGTCAACCAAACGACTTGCTACGTTTTCAGGAACAAAAGATCCCATTTCCACAAGACTGGACGCCAATAAAATCATTATTTGTGTTTCATCTGAGAATTGCCCTGCATCAAGGTGACTTAACGGGTGCGAAAACGAGGCTTTGGTGTAAAAAACAACCGGTGATTCTCCGTCAGAGGCAGAACGGTAAGTGTCTTCGACAGGAGCGGCTAATGCATCGCCTATAGCATAGCCGAGCAAACTGGCTTGAAATTTTTCAATCATTATTTTCTGTTTCTTTTAAGTTTCTTTTATCGGTAATCTGCATGAGATCACGCAATCGTGCATGGCGCATTACAAGAAAAACTCCGGGATTTTTTTCTAAAAATCTATAAAAATCCATTATGTCAACACTATAATAAACTGTGTCTTCTGAGGCCAACACCGAAAATCTGGAAGTGCCGCGATGCGGAACGGCAAAAATCTTAGCAACAAATCCGCCACGAACAACCTTAGCTATATTTTTATTGCCAATAACCAAATCTAAACAACCCGATTCTACCAAGAAAAAGCTTGTTCTGGTTTTTCCCTGCTCGGCAATGACTTCACCCTTGCGAACTTTGTTTCTGTTTAAAATACTCTGTAATTGAGTCTGTTGAGCAAGAGTAAAACCTTTAAAAGCAAAAGATTGAGAAAACAATGTTGTTGTCTCAAACTCTCGATTATGCGCAATTATTTTCATATGACGCGCTATTTCAGAGCCACGAATAAAATACATGAAATCATATTTATCCATTACCAATAATTTCATGTCAGTATCGGCCACTACGTCTGAACTTCGCGGCAAATTTAAAATCATTGAAGTTTCACCGAAATAATCGTTTGTAGAAAACGTTTTAAAAACATTGTTTTCGCGCCTTGCCGAAGCCCTTCCGCTAACAACCATATAAAACTTGTCGCCTACGCCGCCTTTTTTAATTATGCTTTCGCCTTCATTTACATACTCTATCCGTATCAATGTTAAAAATTCTCTGGCTTTTTCAATGGGAAGCTCAGAAAACAAATCTATATGGTTTAAAACATCCAGACATTCCAGAGCCTCATTTGTAGGAGGCGCATTGACGGGAATAACTATAGATTCCTCACGACCGTCAGGAGCTTTTCTTAAACCTGAGCCGTCAGGAATTGCCTTTTCTGTGAGATGAACAAGATATATTCTCTTTTTTACCGATTCAGGCAGATCCATTAAAACTTGCATCGGCGTATGAAGGGGCGGAATACCGGCTTCATGAAAAATTACAGAATGATGCCATGGAAAATTAGTTAACTCAATCATTCTGTGTTTATTTACATCACCGCGTTCATAAAGTGTTCTGAAAGTTTTGGGATCATAAAGGGTGTCTGCGGAATGAACAAAACTCTTTCCTTGAAAATATACCTCAAACCCAATTGTGGGGATAGAATGCAAAGTATAGAAAAATCTGAATTCCCCGCCGTGTATTCTTATGGGAACCTGAACACAAACCGGATGAAAATTAAAAAGACGCATGAAAGCGCTGTAATCAAGCCCCGTAAGAGACTGATATTTCCGTGCAAAACTTTCCATTACAGTTTCGGTTGTATATAAATTGATTCGCTTTTCTTCAATCAATTTTTGCAGTATACCCGAATCATGGTCTGCATGACAATGAGACAAAATACAATCGTCAATCAAACCCGGATTTATATCCATGGATTTTAACCAGTAGGTTGTGTCCACCGGCGGATCAACCAAAATACCTCGACGATTCACCCACAAAATAAAACCGCTTGTTTGCTCGTTAGTATCAAACCCGGAGCCTGAGCCAATAACAGTTATACCAAACAGGGGAGGTTCAAAAGGCTTTGTTGCCTTAAAACGGCTAAATTGAGCTTCTCCAAGAGTAATATCCAAAGACACCTCTGCCATTATGTTTCTGCCGTCTACAACGCGCAAGGTATCTTTCGTGCGCTCTAAGGCCATTGCACCGAAGGGAACCCGGTTCTCAGGGCCCCAAGGAATTCCGATGGCCATATCTTGCAATTCTGCTCTTCGATTACCTGTTAAACAGAAAGGTCGTAAAAATTCCATTTCGGACCGTAAATTAGGAATCAGTTCTTTAGGGGTTCCAAAGGGATACTCGCGAGACAAATGTAATGTCTTAGGGCCAAGCAAAGCTTCGCTGACAACACTTAAAGATGTATCAACCTGACTTTGATATCCAATAACTTTAATGGGGCGGCGTTTAACAAAAAAATTAAAATAAGTGGGAAATTCGATGTCAGCCAAAGAAATGCCTCTCTCGGGAGAAAACATTTTATTGGGTATAACAAAAGTATCGGGAACATCACCCAGGATCTTCATTGTATCCTTTATAGTTTCAGGTGGCGCACCAACCTGAAGCGTTCCCGTCGGGGTTTTTATAAGAGTTCCACCACGCGACAATTGTAAGACTTCTACTGACATTTTTACACGCCTTGTGACTTAACTGTTTATAGAAAGATAATCAATAAATATAAAATATGCAACAGATTTGTAAGATAAAATGCAATGTGATAAAATCATGTTATGGCAAAAGTAGAAAATTCAAATAAAGATGTCTCGGAAAAAATAGCGGATTTGGCTCTTGCAGCCGAAAAAATCCGAGAAATGGAAAATATGGCAGCAGAAAATGCACCAAAAAACTCTTACGACCTCAAAGAAGATTTTCAAATGCTTTCTGATTTAAACCTTATAAAAGAAATAGCCATAAAAATACAACTAAAAAAACATCCGAATAAAAAGATCAACGATTTATTAGATCGCAGAATGAATCTCGAATCAAGCACTTTTACGGGCCCCCATGCCCTGAGCGTAGCAGCAAGTTTTATGATCATTTTTTTCGTTGCTCTTATAGTTTGGGCTACATTCTGGGTATTCGCAACGCTACTTAATTTTAGCGCTCTTATAACATTTATGTCGGGGCTCTTATCTGTTTTCGTATTCGGAGGGTTTGCGATAGCCTTATTTCGGCCGTTTCCCATAATAGACGAAGAAAAGTTATTAAAGCACATAACAGATGAGATGAAATCACTCAGGTCAGCAGCAAACATAGATGAACAAAAAACAACAACTAACAGCAATAACACAGATACTGAAAACTAAATTTCCCAACCCTCAATGTGCTCTTATCCACAAAAATCCCTGGGAACTCTTAGTTGCAACCATATTATCTGCCCAATGCACAGATAAACGCGTAAACATGGTAACTCCTCAATTATTTGCGAAGCTTCCTGATCCTGAAAGCATGAGACAAGCTCCGATTGAAGAAATCGAAGAGTTGGTCAAATCAACAGGATTCTACAAAAATAAAGCAAAAAATTTAAAAGCATGTGCTGAAAAAGTAGTAATAAATTACAACAACAAACTTCCGCAAACACTTGAAGAGTTGGTCAAACTTCCGGGCGTAGGGAGAAAAACCGCAAGCGTTTTACTTGGTACTGCTTTTAACAAATCAGAAGGCATAGTTGTAGACACTCATGTTTCAAGACTTTCGCAAAGGATGGGGTTTACTTTAGAATCAGATGCGGTCAAAATTGAAAAAGACTTAATGAAATTAGTACCCAAAAGTGAGCGAATAATTTTTTCTCATCTGCTGATTTTACACGGTCGTGACCACTGCGCAGCGCGTAAACCAAAGTGCGAAGTCTGTGAATTAAATGAAATTTGCCCAAAGCTTCCTTATAAAAAGCCCTAAAAATAAAAAAACCCGCTTACGCGGGTTTTTTTATAAAAATTACTTTAGAGCGACAGTAGCGCCGGCATCTTCGAGTTTCTTTTTCATAGCTTCGGCATCTGCTTTTGAAACGCCTTCTTTGAGTGCTTTAGGAACTGAGTCAACAAGGTCTTTAGCTTCTTTGAGTCCGAGGCCGGTCAATTCGCGAACGACTTTGATAACATTGATCTTGTTAGCACCGTTGCTTTCGATGATTACGTCGAATTCATCTTTTTCAGCAGCAGCGGCAACAGGACCGGCAGCAACCATAACGGGTGCGTTTGCAGTTACATCGAATTTTTCTTCGATAGCTTTTACGAGGTCAGAGAGTTCGAGAACGGTCATCTTTTCGATGGCTTCGAGAATCTGATCTTTATTCATTTTAAATTAACTCCTTATAAGTCTTTATCAATAATTCAGAATATTAAATTATGCAGCGGGAGCTTCGGCAGGTGCGCCTGCTTCTTCTCTCTTTTTGCGAAGAGCGTCAATAGCACAAGCGAACTTGCGAATGGGACCCTGAACTGCTGAAGCAACCATGCCATATAATTCTTTTTTACCCGGGATTTTAGAGATGGCTGTAAGCTGTTCAACGTTGAGCAACTGACCGTCCATGAAACCGGCTTTAAACTGGAATTTATTAGCTTTGTCAGCAAAATCAAACAATACTTTTACCGGAGCTATAGGGTCTTCGTAACCGAAGGTTACAGCTATGTTTCCGGCCATATGGTCTTCGAGACCTGCCATGGGCGTACCGTTGAAAGCTCGGCACAGAAGGGTGTTTTTAACAACACGTATTTCTGAACCTGACTCACGAACAGATTTGCGAAGAGCAGTAGCCTCAGAAACCTTTAAACCTTCACAAGATGCAATTACAACAACCTGTGATTTGCTTAGTTTTTCTTTAAATTCGCTTACATAGGCTTCTTTTTTAGAAATGTCTTTCAATATTTTCACCTCCTTGGATGAAGGATAAAAAAACCGTTTCCGGTGCAAAACCGGAAACGGCTTGATATTGCTATCTAACTGTTTTCCGGTCTCGGCGGGGAGTGCTTTCGATAATTTCGAGAACACAATTACTAATAACCTGCGGTCTTCGACCAGATTAAAGCTGAATCAAAAATCAGTTTCCTTTTTCTGATTCGGCTCTGGCTTCGTTAGGATCAAGGTCATATGCGGGCCCCATAGTAGAACTAATGGTTATCCCTTTTATATATGTTCCTTTGGCCCCTGCTGGTTTGGCTTTATTGATCGCTTGGAAGAAGGCGAAGAAATTTTCTTTGAGCTTTTTAGCATCAAAAGAAGCTTTCCCGATAGCTGAATGAATGATACCCGCTTTTTCAACGCGATATTGAAGTTTACCGGCTTTAAGTTCAGTAATAACTTTGGCTACATCCATGGTAACTGTGCCAACTTTGGGGTTAGGCATAAGGTTACGAGGGCCAAGGATTCTACCGAGCTTACCGACAAATCTCATCATATCGGGTGTCGCAACTGCGGCATCAAAATCAGTCCAGCCTCCTTCTATTTTGGTCACTAAATCTTCAGCACCAACGAAGTCTGCTCCTGCTGCTCTAGCTTCTTCTGCTTTCGCTCCGGCTGCAAAAACCACAACTCTTGTAGTTTTGCCCGAACCGTGAGGCAGTACACAGCTTCCGCGCAATTGTTGGTCGGCATACTTAGGATCAAGTCCTGTGCGAACGGCAACATCAACTGATTCGTCGAATTTGGCGGTGGCAGTCTTTTTAACTCTTTCAAAAGCATCTTCAACTGAATATAACTTCAGATGTTCAAGGTCTTTTGATATATTATTAAATCTTTTGGAGTGTTTCGGCATTTATAATCTTCCTCCTTTCTTGAAGGATCAATAATTTACCATTTACGGGCAAATTAGTCAACTACTTCCATACCCATGCTTCTGGCAGTGCCTTTAACCACATTGATAGCCGCTTCGATAGAAGCTGCTGTGAGATCAGGCATTTTGCGTTCGGCAATTTCTTTGACCTGAGCCATGGTGACTTTGCCAACCTTGGTTCGGCCTGGAGTCTGGTTGCCCTTTTGAAGACCAGCTGCTTTTTTCAGTAAGAACGCAACAGGAGGTGTTTTAGTAATGAAAGTGTAAGATCTGTCTGCAAAAACTGAAATTTCTACAGGTATAATCGAATCGCCTTCTTTACTTGTCCTGTTATTGAAGTTCTTACAAAAGTCCATGATGTTTACACCATGCTGGCCAAGAGCGGGACCAACCGGGGGGGCCGGATTTGCTTTTCCAGCCGGAATCTGCAATTTTACAACAGCTACTAATTTCTTGGCCATAACTTAAACTCCTTAAATAAGAACGTCAGTTAGACGTCTTGCGATAATCAGGCTTCTTCGAGCTGAATTAGATCAACCTCAATAGCCGTATCACGACCAAAGATAAAGACAAGAACTTTTGCCTTGCGCTTTTCTTGGCTGATTTCCTTGATAACACCGATAAAGTCTGTGAAAGGACCATCAATTATCTTAACGGTCTGACCTTCAGTAAACCCAATCGGAGTCATTGCTGCGGAGCGTTGAGGCCCGATGCCCGCCGAACGAAGCACTGTCTGTACTTCTTTATCGTGCAGTGGCGTCGGTTTACTACCCAGCCCTACAAAACCGGTAACACCGGGGGTGTTTTTTACAACAGTCCAAGTATCGTCGTCCATATTCATTTGGACCAGAACATAACCGGGATAAATTTTGCGTGATTGACTCACACGTTCACCGTCTTGAACGCGTTCGGCATTTTCTTCGGGAACAAGCACTTCGAAAATGCAGTCCTTTTTGCCGAGAAGCTCAACGCGATTCTCGAGGTTTTTCTTTACCTTATATTCCGAGCCGGAATTAGTATGAATGACATACCATTTTGCTTTTAAAATATCCACGTTAACCTTACCCTATTCCGCTTGTGCCAATTACGAATGTGAGAACTTGGCTTAAAATTGCGTCTAGAACACCGATGAACAGACCTATACCAATTGAAGAAACAATTACCACTTTAGTGGAAACTTTTACACTTTCAAATGTAGGCCAGGACACACGACCGTTCTTAAAGCGAACTTCAATCCATACTTCGCGCAGGAACTGGGCGGTTTCTTTTAACCATTTTTTCATATTGTATGACCCTCGTTTCGAGTGGGGTAGTCATCAGGCCAAGAGGGAGTCGAACCCCCAACCCCCGGTTTTGGAGACCGGTGCTCTGCCAATTGAGCTATTGGCCTAAGTCCATGTAACAGCCCTTACTTACCTTCTTTGTGAATAGTATGCTTGCGCTCTGCGCTGCAAAACTTCTTCAGTTCGATACGATCGGGGTCGTTGCGCTTGTTTTTCATTGACATGTAGTTTTTGCGTTTGCAGCTGCTGCAAATCAAAGTTATTTTTTCACGCATATTGTACCTCGCTTAAAAAAGCCGAACAAGTCGGCTTAATAAATGAAAAGGGAGCGAGAGCACTCGCTCCCTAGTTAACGAAATTAACCAAGAATCTTTGTAACAACGCCGGCGCCTACGGTGCGGCCACCTTCGCGAACTGCGAAGCGAAGACCTTCTTCACAAGCGATCGGAGTGATCAATTCACAAGCAAATTCTGCGTGATCGCCGGGCATAACCATTTCTTTACCTTCGCCAAGTTCAATAACACCGGTAACGTCAGTAGTTCTGAAATAGAACTGAGGTCTGTAACCGGAAACGAAAGGTTTGTGGCGTCCGCCTTCTTCTTTGCTCAATATGTAAACTTGAGAGAAGAATTTTTTGTGAGGTTTGATGCTGCCGGGTTTGGCAAGAACCATACCGCGTTCAACGTCTTTCTTTTCAATACCGCGAAGAAGAACGCCTACGTTGTCGCCTGCTTGACCCTGGTCAAGAAGTTTGCGGAACATTTCAACACCGGTGACGGTAGTTTCACGTGTATCTCTGATACCAACGAGTTCAGCTTTGTCGCCAACTTTGATAACACCGCGTTCAACACGACCGGTAACAACAGTGCCGCGTCCGGTGATGGTGAATACGTCTTCGATCGGGAGAAGGAAGGGTTTATCAAGTGCGCGTTCGGGTTCGGGAATATATTCATCAAGAGCGTTGAGAAGCTGTTTGATGCATTCGCAATCGGGGCCCTGGCCTGCAGCTGCAACCGCTTTAACGGCAGAACCGCGAATAACCGGAATATCGTCGCCGGGGAATTCATATTTGCTCAGAAGTTCACGAACTTCCATTTCTACAAGGTCAAGAAGTTCTGCGTCATCAACAAGGTCTGTTTTGTTCATGAAAACAACGATGCGAGGAACGCCAACCTGACGAGCAAGAAGGATGTGTTCGCGAGTTTGGGGCATGGGGCCGTCAGTAGCTGCAACAACAAGGATAGCACCGTCCATCTGAGCCGCACCGGTGATCATGTTTTTGATGTAGTCGGCGTGACCGGGGCAGTCTACGTGAGCATAGTGACGGGTAGCTGATTCATACTCGACGTGCGATGTATTAATCGTAATACCGCGTGCTTTTTCTTCAGGAGCTGAGTCGATTTCGTCATATTTCATAACTTTAGCTCCGCCGGCAGCGGCTGATGTCATAGTAATAGCAGCGGTCAGCGTAGTTTTGCCATGGTCGATGTGACCGATAGTTCCAACGTTAACGTGCGGTTTAGATCTGGTAAAAGTTTCCTTTGCCATGTGGCGTCCTCCTGAAATGTTTTGGGAATTACATTACATAACCCAAGATACAAGTAAAAGCCCGCGACCAGGATTGAACTGGTGACCTCTTGCTTACCATGCAAGTGCTCTACCGGCTGAGCTACACGGGCGGGAAAATTGGAGAGAGGTGGATTCGAACCACCGTAGGCGCAAGCCAACAGATTTACAGTCTGCCCCCTTTAGCCACTCGGGCATCTCTCCGTGACAGCCGACAATGGGACTCGAACCCGCAACCTGCTGATTACAAGTCAGCTGCTCTACCAATTGAGCTATGTCGGCAGCCAGTTTTTCTCAAAACTGTACCGCTTTAAACGGTGAAATGATTATAAATTACATACGATTTAAAGTCAACAACTTTTTTTAAATATTTTTCACAAAAAATGATTTTTGCCTCAAAACCTCATACAGAGCGATTCCAAGGCTTACAGAAACGTTCAACGAAGGGGTCTTTCCGACGAGAGGTATTGACACCAAATCATCGCAACACTTTTTCACTCTTTCACCCAACCCAACGTCTTCTCCGCCGGCAACGAGTACAACTTTTCCGTTGTACACAACTTCGTTATATTTTTTTGAGCTGCCGCCATCCAGACCCACAACCCAAAAATTCTCTTCCTTCAGCTCTTCGAGGGCATCACTCAAATTACCAACCCGGGCGACCGGCAAATACGATGCAGCGCCTTGAGCAGTTCTCATAGCCCAGTCGGTCATACCCGCACAGCGATGTTTCGGTATAATAACCCCGCTGCAACCTGATGCTTCAACTGTGCGAACTATTGCACCCAAGTTTCTTGCATCTTCAACTCCGTTCAATGCAACAATGATACCGTTCCCGGAATTAGCGTGTTCAATTATTTTCTCTAACGTACAATATTCAAATGAACCACAAACAGCAGCAAAACCTTGAGATTTGTCACCGAATCTTTTGCCGAACACATCGGCAGGCAAGTCTTTTACCGGAACACCAGTTTTTGAAGCCAGTCCTCTTACAACAGAAGCTATAGGCCCTTTAACCCCCAGAGAGATATAAACTGTTTCTATCTTTTGCGCACTTTCAAGGGCCTGAACAACCTCGTGTCGCCCTTTTAAGACGATCTGTTCCGACTCTTCGCCCGTGGCCTCAACCTTATCGATCACTTGCTTTGCTGCAACACTTTTCTTTTCAAATGGTTTTTTATCAAACGTTGGCTTTTCGGTTGGTTTTTTTGCAAATGGCTTTTTGTCATACGCTTTTTTGGGTGCGCTCTTTTCAAATCTCGGTTTGTTCATAAATCTTTACCTTTTTGGTTTCTTAATTTTAATGCCGTTTCAACAATAGACACCACGCGCTCATCTTGGCCGGTTATAAACAAAAACCCGACCCAAGCCTCTAATGCAGTGGCTTTCGCATATTCACCTCTGGTTCCGGAACCGTATCTGGCAGGAATTTTAGAGTTTCGCCAGTTTTTGACCAACTCTTTTTCCTCTTCGGGTAAATCCGCAAAAACAACTTCAAATACTTTCGCCTGAGCCGGAGAGCTGACTAAATCAACTAAGGAATCATGCAACCGCCCTGCATTATCGATTCCTATTTCGACATGATTCAATCTCAAAGACAGCTCGTAAACCGCATCGCCTATATAGGCCAACGTTCTTGCAGGAAGGCGCAAGGCTTCTTCTTTGTTCCACTGCTTTTTAATTAAAAAAGCACTTGAACCGTCAAGCGAACATTTATCAACTTCCATGGTTGCCCCCAATAAGCTTATTGTCCTTTTTTCCAACGGACACCGCTTTTTGTGTCTTCAATAACTATGCCGGCTTCTTTTAATTTGTCTCTGATGGAATCCGCAACATCATAGCGCTTTTGTGATTTCATATTTGCTCTGAAATCAATAACGAGGTCCATTAGTGGCTCTATGTTAAGATCTGACTTGTTGTTCTCTGAATCCGGCAAAATTCCCAAAATGTCTCCCGCCCAGTTTTTTAAAGTTTCAATTACTTTATTTGCCGTCGCTGAAGATATTTTATCCGCCGCAATAATCCTGTTAACGTCGCTTACCAATCCATAGATTTTTGCAATAGCCCCGGGTGTATCTAAATCGTCATTAAGTCGCTCGCAAATTTCTGATTCGGCTTTTTCGCATATTTTTAGAATCTGTTCATCTGCCATAGGGGACTTAGAAGCTTCGCCCGCGCTTGTTATTTCGTTCAAAGCCTGATACAGCTGGCTCAACCTCGACAAACCCACCGCAGCAGCTTCTATAGCTTCTTCTGTATAATTAGACGGCGAGCGATAGTGAGTGCTCAATAAAAAGACTCTTATCGCCTCAGGCGTGTGTTTAGAGAGTAAATCTTCACAGGTTTTAAAGTTTCCCAAAGATTTTCCCATTTTAATGCCGTCAACAGTAACCATATTGTTGTGCATCCAATATCGGCAAAACGGCTTTTCATGAACACACTCAGACTGAGCTATTTCACACTCATGATGAGGAAATTTATTTTCTAAGCCGCCGCCATGAATGTCAAACGATACTCCCAAGTATTTATTTGCCATTACAGAGCATTCTATATGCCAACCGGGATAACCGACGCCCCAAGGGGAATTCCATTTAAGAATATGGCTTTCTTCGGCCTTTTTCCATAACGCAAAGTCTTTTGGATTCCGCTTTTCGCCGCGCCCTTCAACTCTTACCGCTTCCTTTTGATCTTCAAGCTTGCGACCGGATAGTTTTCCGTATTCGGGAAAAGATTCAACGTCAAAATAGACATTTCCGTCAACCACATAAGCATGATTTTTTTGAATCAATTCTTCTATTGTTTCAATCTGTTCCGGAATATGCTGACTTGCACGAACATAAAAATTAGGGTGAGCAAGTTTAAGCTTTTCCATGTCGTTCATGTATTGTCTTGTCCATTTATCAACTATTTCCCAGGGATGCACCTTGTCTATTCGAGCTTGTTTTTGTATTTTATCTTCGCCCGAATCGGCATCATCCGTTAAATGCCCCACATCTGTTATATTTTGAACATATCTGACTTTGTAACCGGACCTTCGTAAATGCTTTGCAAGAACATCGAAAGTAATATAGCTTTTGGCATGCCCCAAATGCGGAGGCCCATATACTGTTGGCCCGCACACATACATACCTACTTTTCCGGGTTCTCTGGGAATAAACTCTTCTTTTTGTCTGGTCATAGAATTATAAATAACAAACGCCATGGTTTCCTCCATGCTGTTGGAATGCAAAAATTTACTGGGCTATGTTATCACAAAAGTTTATAATTATGAACATTAGCCAAAATGTATTTCATTTTTTAACATATTTAGGTATATTCTTAAAGCATGAGTTTCTCAAACATCAGGAAAAATTTAACATTGCGCAACGCATTTTTGTTTTGTGCTTTAATATTGTTGCCTTTGTTAACCTTGTATTTTACTGCCGTAAACATTGTGCAAGAAGATTATTTGGCAGAAATACAAAAAGTCAAAGACGAGCTCGAACTACAAAACGCGAAAGTCGAGAAGTTCGCCCAAGTTAAATATCAAATCAATGACTTTTTAAAAAACATCGTTCTGAACAATCGCTTAACTAAGCACTCTCCTTCTCAAATCACAAGCTTTTTGGAACGTCTTGACAACAAATATCCAAACGCTTTCAAATGGCTAATTTGGGATGAAAATGGAAATCTTCTGCCTATATTCGGAAAAACAATTTTACCGGGAAGAAAATCATGGACTCTATTAATCAAAACTTTTATTGAGAAGCTTAAAACCGTTTCAATTCCCAGCAACTTGTTGAGAAAACAGGTGTTTAACCCGGAATTTGAAAAGGCAATGGCAAACATTCAAAAAACAATGGGCGGCTTAATTAAGGCAGAACATCTAAATTATGCCAGAGAAAACCCAATTGATTTTTATTGGTTTGGGAAGCCTTGCTATGCACTGTGGGTTGTCGAACCCAAGGAATATGAAAACGGATATCTTTCTAAAACCAATGGCGGCGCACTTATTTTAGTTTTTCCTGAATTACTGCCGGACAACATTTGGATAAAAAGAATTATACAGCGCAGAAAAACAGCGGCCGACAAACTTTTACACCCAATTTTAACCATAAATATAAGCGGTTCTTATGTAGATTTATCAGATGAAGATTTGCCCAAAGACAGTTTTTTCACGAATGGCATAGTTGAAGCTTACAAAAACCGCAGTGAAAGTATTTTTGAATTTAATAATTATTTGGCCATATCTGCGCAATTGTCAACTGATGACGAAAACCGTATTATTTCTATGGCAAATATAGAAAAAATAAATAATAACAAGAACATGAGATTATTTGGCTTAAGAATTTTTCTCTTAATTTTTATAATCGGAATATTCTTTTCATTGTTCACTGCCGATTGGAATATTATTTTTAATATTTCACTCAGAAAGCGTATAGCTTGGATATTTTTAACAGCCACCTTCATGCCGCTTTTGAGTCTTATCAGCATAGGAAAAAGCTTCATAAATCATGAAGAAACCAGACTAAGCGAATCGGCTTTTGTGAAAATGCGTCAAGCCATGGAAGCTCTGAACTTAAGGTATCAGGACACACCGAGAATTACGGAAAAAATACTGTTCGAAGAATTATTAAACCTAATCGGTAAACCTCCTATTTCAGAGCAATCTATAAAAAAATCGCTTGATCAGGCAATAGATCTGAAGCTTATAGAAAACTATGCCGTCACAAACGAAGTGGGAAAAATATCTTTAACCAGTTGGGAAAACTTAGACCCTGCAATAAAAAGAATGTTTGAAATGACAACCCAAAGAGGGCAACAATTCGAAGATTACGTGCAAAAAGCTGATTCGGGCGTACAGCAGTTTATCGATGAAGAGCTATCTGAGATAATGCTTGCCCTTAACTCAAAATTAGATTTTTCAAGGCCGAGTTTCCTAAGATATTACGCTGTTCAAGACCAACACATGTATTTCATGAATATACACGTTAATGTTGATTCGATTGTGCGAAGCCTTTTAGTACAAATACCGGAACATCACCTTGAAAAAAGTTTTGCAAAAAATGAATTTAAATCCAATAAACTTGCCACTCAAGATATCAAAGAAGACAAATATGAGTTGGCTTTTTTCTCAGCAAGAGAAAACGAAACCTCTCTTCCCGAATTATCTCCTTTATGGACAGAACTGAAAGACGAATTTAGGAGAAGTAAAGAACTTAAAACAGAAGAATCGGGATTGGTAACAATAGAAAACGAAACATTCTTATATCTCATTAAGCCTCTAAGCGCGATGAGAAGCAACAGTCTCCTTCCCTGCTACATTTTTTCAACAAACCAGATAAACAGCAGAATAAAAGGAGTTACCGTATTACTCGTTTCTTTGTCTGCGGCAGCTGTATTAGGAACAATAATCTTAAGTCTTTTGTTGGCTTCCGGCCTATTGGGGCCAATAAAACAAATTGACGAAGCGGCCCAAAAAGTCGGGAAAGGGGATTTGAACGTATTGGTTCCCGAGATGGGTGAAGACGAAATGGGGCGCTTGAGCAAAACATTTAACGAAATGGTTAAAGGCTTAAGAGAACATAAAAAAATGCAAGCCTATGTCTCTGACTCTGTAAGAGAAGCGATCCAAGAAAATAACTCAAGCGCAGAATCAAATAACGAATCCATAAGAAGCGGAAAAAACATTGAAGCCACAATTTTGTTCTCTGACATCAGAAATTTCACCGGTATCACCGAACAAAATTCGCCGGAAAAAGTTTTTAATTTGCTCAACGAATTTTTAGGCGGGGTTGAGCCTATTATCAGAATGAACCACGGCAGAGTCGACAAATATATAGGTGATGCCGTTATGGCAGTTTTTCACCATACCTCACCGGAACACCACGCCTTGAGTGCCATAAAAACCTCTGTAATGATGATGAAATTTTTGAAAAAAATGAACAGCTTCAGAAAAAAACAGGGGTTATTCCCAATAAACATAGGTATAGGAATAAGCACAGGCACTGTTTTATTGGGTGATGTCGGTAGCGCAAAAAGAAAAGATCTGACAGTTATAGGCGACGAAGTTAACTTGGCATCAAGGCTAGAAAGTGCCTCAAAAAAGGGCAGGCACAGCAAAATAATTTTTTCTGTCTCAACCTATAATCTAATTAAAGATTACGTAAACGCCGAAAAGATGCCATTTAGCGAAATAAGAGGAAAAGAGCAAAGCATAGAGATTTACGAACTGGTTTCCTTAAAAAATATGAATTAATTAAGTTTTGTTTTTATTTTCGTTTTTTTAAACATAAAAAACAACACTGTCGCAAAGTACGTCAGCCCGGCAATAATTATCGTAACTGCCCCTGACGGAAGGTTGGGCTCATAGCTTGCCATTAAGCCAAAGACATTAAAAGCTATGCCCAATATGATTGCAGATAACATTATTTTTGACACGCGGTTAAAAAATTTGCAACCAACAGCCACAGGTAAAGTAAGCATGGCGATCACCATTATGATTCCCACAGCCGAGACCATTAACACAACCGTCAGAGCGGTCATACACAATACCAACAAATAATAAAATTCAACAGATAATCCGCGAGTTCTTGCAAATTCCTCGTCAAAGCACACAGCTACAATTTGTCTGTAAAATATAGCCGTTATTGTCACCAGAACTATATCCAAAATACCAATAAACCAAAGATCTTGTGAAGAAACCATTAGAATATTGCCAAACAAATAGCTCATCAAATCTTCACCATAACCGGGGGTTTTAAAAATAAACAGAACACCGCTCGCCATTCCTATTGCCCACAAAGCACTTATAACCGTATCTTCCCGCTCTTTAGCCCTTAAACTTATTATACCGATAATTACAGCCGACAAAATTGCCGTCAGAATCGCCCCGTAAATAGGTCTGATCCACTCTAAACCATAAACAACAGAAAAATACCGTGCCGCTCCCAATCCGCCCAAAATACAGTGAGATATTGCCGCAGCTATATAGGTTATACGTCTTAACACGACGAAAGTTCCGACAATACCGCCTGCTATGCTACACAAAATGCCTGCCAAAACAGCATTAAAAAGAAATGGCAACTCCAATAAATCTGTTAGGAATGATGACATACATGCCCCTTTTCGCTGCATCTATGGTCATGGCGCACAATATTAACCTCGGGACCATACAATTTTTGAAGTGATTCGCCTGTTAGCTCCGAGACAGGGTGTATTTGCAATGTTTTTCTTACACAGACAACTGTTTTTACATGTGCGGAAACAAAGCCAATATCATGAGACACGATAATAATAGTAAATTTTTTATTCATTTCGGCAAACATATTGTAAAGTTGCTCTGTCCCCTTAACATCAACGCTTGCCGTCGGTTCATCCAACAATAATAATTCGGGTTCACCCATTATGGCTCTGGCAATCATTGCCCGTTGTCTTTGCCCGCCCGACAAGTCGGCAAAACCGCTATGCTCAAAGCCGCCGAGTCCGACACTGTCCAATGCTGTTAATGCCATCGCACGCTGTTTTTTTGAATACCTTCCCCACCAAAAGTTTTTACTTAAACACCCCATAAGAACGACATCTAAAACACTTACCGGAAAACCCGAATCGAATTTTGAAAATTGGGGCACATACCCGACTTTTTCTCTTATTTCATCGGGCTTCTTGCCAAATACCTCAACAGAGCCATTCACCGGCCTAATCAAACCCAAAATCAGCTTTAAAATTGTTGTTTTTCCGCCGCCGTTCGGTCCGACAATACAAGCAAAGTCGCCGCGAGGAATTTCAAAGTTTATATTCTCTAAAATAGTCCTGTCAGCTTCATATGCGAAGTTAACATTATTGAACTTCAAAACACTTTCTTCGTTCATAATCATTTTTTAAGTTTCTTTAAAGAATATGCCATAAATCGAAGATTTTCGAAATAATCTTCGGCAAGGGGGTCAATTCCCATTACAATTCCATTTATAGAATCGGCAATTGTTTTAGCCGCTGCGACCGGAAATTGTTTTTGCACAAAAATCACATGAATATTTTCAGCACGACATTTCCTGATAAGCTCAGCAAGCTGTCTGGGCCCGGGTTCTTTCCCTTCGGTCTCTACCGACCGTTGAACCAAGCCGAATCTGTCCGCAAAATAACCGAATGCCGGATGAAAAACCAGCATTGTCTGCCCCTTTAAGGGTTCCAGTATTTGCGTTAATTCTTCAACTATTTTATTGTTTTCTTGTTTAAACACTTCATAATTTACAGCGAGTTCTTTTTTAATTCCGGGTCTTAACTCCCCCAACGCCAAAGCAATTGTTTCTGCCTGTTTTATAGCCAAAACCGGGTCTAACCAAATATGAGGGTCAAGTGCACCTTTTTCGTGAGAATGCTCGCAATCAACGAGGTGACTGTGTTCACTGTGATCATCGTAATCACCGCAATCTCCCTCAAACTCCGACAAACTTCTTTTTTTGATACCTTCATCTGTAGCAACAATTTTGAGTTTTGGAAAAAGAGACGCAAATTTCTTCAAAAAACGTTTTTCATAAGAAACTCCCACCGAAAAAAACACTTCGGCACGAGCAATTTCTGACATTTGTTTAGGCAACGGTTCGTAATTGTGCGGCGATTGCCCGGGCCCGACCAAAACTTCAACCTCCGCAAAATCACCTGCTATTCGCTCAACAAAATATTTCTGCGGCAAAACGCTCACAAACACCTTAATTTTTGCTGTTTTTGAGGCTATCAGCGCACTATTAAAACAAACTAAAAACAATAAACCAAATAAAAAACATCGTTTAATCATAGAGTTTTGCACCATTTATATAATTTCTCAACCAAAGACCGCTTTAACAGCCTCTCTTATATTGCCAACCTTTATTATTCCGTCTTTGCCCGATACTTCAGCAGAGTCTGAGATTAAAAAACGCTTAAAACCGAATCGTTTTCCTTCTGTAATTCTGCGGGAAAGGTTTCCGACGGGTCTTATTTCGCCTGCCAGCGTTACTTCACCGATCACAAGCATATCAATCGGAATAGCACGATCATTCAAGCTGCCGGCTAACGCCATTGCCAACCCTAAATCGCCGCCCGGCTCAGAAAGTTTTAACCCGCCCGCAACATTTGAAAAAACATCTCGGTTGTAAAACTTCATGCCCGCGTGCTTCTCGAGCACCGCTATAACTAAATTTAACCTATTTGAATCTATCCCTGAGACTATTCTGCGAGGCATAGTTAAAAACGACTGAGTAACCAAAACCTGCAGTTCTGTCAAGATACATCTTGTTCCCTGAAGTATTGGCACCACAACGACTCCGGGCGATTCGCTTCTTTTTCTGCTTATAAAAAGGTCTGACGGATTCAAAACAGCCTCAAGCCCCTTGTCTGTCATTTGAAAAACCGCAACTTCGCCCGTAGCTCCATATCTGTTTTTGAAAACTCGCAAAATTCTAAAGTTCGAACTCACGTCACCTTCAAAATACAAAACCGTATCCACAATATGTTCAAGTATTTTCGGGCCCGCGATGGCCCCGTCTTTTGTAACATGCCCTATTATGAAAATCGGCATCCCGCGGTCTTTTCCATACTTTGTAAGAATTGCTGCACATTCGCGTATTTGCGAAACCGACCCCGGAGTTGCATCAAGCTGCGGCGTGTAAACAGTTTGTATCGAATCTACGACAACCATCCTCGGCAAAAACGAGGCCAGTCCGTTTAAAGCTGAATCCAAATTTTGCTCTGAAACCAAAATTATATCTTTTCCGTTACCTATTCTCATTCTTTCGGCACGCAACTTAATCTGTGTGGCCGATTCTTCACCGGAAACATACGCAACCGGCTTTATATTAACCCCCAGCCTTGAAACCAACTGAAGCATAAAAGTCGATTTACCGACTCCCGGCTCGCCCCCAATCAAAGTAATGCCTCCCGGCACCAATCCGCCCCCGACAAGCTCATCGAAAATATCGATACCGGTCGTCCAGCGCTGCGCCCGCTCCACATTAACATCTTCTAATGTTTGAATCAAAGACATACTTGAAGCGTGCTGAGAAGGCACCCGCCTCAAATCAGATTGCACAATTTCCTGAACCAACGTGTTCCACTCTTCACACCCCGTGCATTGCCCCTGCCATTTCGGAAAAGCCTGTCCGCAGCTTTGGCAAACATACCTTGTCTTAGCTTTTGCCATTTTCTTGCTCCCCTGCGGCAGTTAATTTAATAAACATTTCTTCCAACGAAGCCTCAAGCGGAATCATTGCCCGTAATTCGACATTATTTTCAAACAGCCGCCTGCCCACAACTCCCGACTGCCCTGCAGGCACATAAAACTGCAAGCCTCTTGCCGCCAAAGCCACCCCTGAAACCCCATCACCACCCATTTTCTCAAGCACTTCGCGCGCCTTCGCAAAAGACTCATCGTTGACCCTAACCTCAAAATGCTCCATCCGATTATCCAGCAAATTAGCCACATACCCTTCGGCAACAGTCCGCCCATTATCGATTATCACAACGTAATCGCACATTCGCTCAACCTCATCAAGCAAATGGCTCGACAAAAAAATCGATGTCTTTTCCACATCGTGAATCTGCATCAGAATTTCGCGCATCTGAACACGCCCCGCCGGGTCTAACCCGCTCGTTGGCTCGTCTAAAATCAATAGTTTCGGCTTATGCAAAATTCCGAAAGCTACCCCCAAACGCTGCTTCATCCCACTTGAGAAGGTGCCGAAACGCCTGTCTGCCGCATCTCTTAGACCTGTCATTTCTATCACTTCTTGAATTCGTTCTTGGGAAATAGCCTTATAAAGCGAGCCGAACCATTTCAAGTTTTGTGCCGCCGTCATTGTCTCTATAAAATTAGGATTCTCAACTACCGCGCCGATGTTCTCAAGAGCTTTATCTCTGCATTTAGGCATTTGCTCGCCCATTAATGAAACGCTGCCCTTAAAAGAGGGTATCAGTCCCAATAAGATGCGCATAGTAGTCGTTTTCCCGGCTCCGTTAGGACCTAAAAACCCGACAATACTGTTTAACGGCGCTGAAAAGCTCAAACCTTCCAAAACCTTTTTTCTGCCAAAACTCTTATATAAATCACTGACACAAATCGCAGATTTTATCATTGGTTATGACCTATCATAAAGTTCGTGGTAAAGCTCCGAACCTATTACTTTAATTATTACAGCCGCAGGAACAGCCAAAACTAAACCGGAAATGCCCGCGACACTACCCGAAATTGCCAAAGCAAGCATCGTCACCAAAGGCGGGAGACCTACTCCGCTGCCTATAACATAGGGTTGCAAATACCATGCATCTATGGTCTGAATAATCAGAATCACGATACTCACCTTGATAATTACCACAACAAATGCCCAAGTAAAACCAAACTGCGTTATGGCAACAAATAAAGACAAAAGTATGGTGAACAAACCGCCCAAATATGGAATAAAGTTGGCAATACCCGCCAAAAGCCCTAAAAACAACCAAAATTTTAAACCGCTAAAACTTAAACCTATAATCATCAGAAGGGCAAAAATCGAATTTGAGATGATCATGCCTCGAAGCAAAGCATTAAGCTGTTTATCAAGATTACCGAGTATTTCTAAGGTTCTGCCACGGTAATCGGGAGGAATAAGTTTTTTAAAACCAATAAAAATATCATCCATATCAAGCAGAATATAAAATACTAAAATCGGAATCAAAAACATATTGACCATTCGCGACAAAGCATCCCCAAAAAAGCTCAGCATACTGTTAAAAGCATTTACCGCCCCATCTTTTACAAAACTAAACCCGGCAGCCAAATGACTTGCCAGCTTTTCTCGGGGAACATAAGAATCAAGCCAATCTATATAACCTTTGAATTCCGGATACTGCTCAAGAATAGCATCTATATCAAAAATATATATCCTCGACGAAGAACTCCCGATGCCGGAAACCCCCGAAACATCAGAATGTAAGCTTTCCGGGGCCTCATGGTGCATTGTTTCGCTTAACGGACGACTTTTAATAGTCATCATCTTTTTAAAATCCACCTGTCGAAGCTTCAGCGCCAGGTCTACAGCATCAGAAGATACGCTCATTGTAAAAGGAACAATAAAAAGTATAAAGCTTCCGAAGCAAATGCTAAAAACCACTAAAACTGCCCAAGCACGAGGAACTCCGCCTTCTTCATTTTTACACAACCAAGCCTTGGGAACCTTGCATTTTTCTAAAAATTTCCAAAACCCGGGAATCTTGAATTTTTCTAGCCACCCAACAACCGGATTTAAAATATAAGCAATAACCAAAGAAATCAAAAACGGCGCTATCACAGAAGACAGGTAATAGGTTGCAACACCCAGCAAACCTAAAAACACAAAAATCAAACCATTTTTAACCGCCGGCGACAATTTTCTTAATGACATTTATAGGTCTCCAAATTTAAGCGACATTTTCACCGTATAGCGCCAAAATCAGCTCTACTTCACCGATTCCTATTTTCAAATTCTTAGCTATTTGAGGAATAACAATACCGCTGTCATGCATTCTGAGTATGTCGAGAGCAGGATACGGCAAATTCTTATACTTATTCTTATCACACTTAGTGTCATCGTCACTTTTGTTCTTTAGTTTGTTTAATAACCCTGCAGGGATTCCGCTGCCGGTCTCGGGAACATTTTCTGTAACGGCTTCTTCTATTTCTGCTATTGAAGATTCCGGCCGGCCAAGCTCTAAGACACTTAAATACGCGTTCAACTCAGAATTTATAATATCTTTAACCTCAGAAACCGTCATATTCTTTTTGTTTGTTTCGTTTTCAATAAGTTTAACGAGCTTGCGATTTTGCTCTTCTAAAGCGCCTGTTCTTCCGTTTAATGCCAATATTTTGTCTTTAATCTCTTCAAAAGCTTCATCAAAGTCTTTTTTTAAACGCTTTTCACCGCTCTTGTATGATGCCCCGGGCATGTCCTTCTCTGAACTCATATTTCTTCTTTTGATCTCTTCTCTCAATTCTTCAAGCTCAGACAATAAATCGTTCACCAGCAGACACTTTTTATCAGTAATCATTAGCAATTCTTTTAAATCTTCAGTTTGTTTTGTAAGATTTGAAATGTGGTATTCAGCAACCTCGTCAAATGTTTCCGATATCTTTTTAAATTTATATTCCGATTCATTTAGGCGCTTTTCAAGGTTAAAAATTTTACACTGCGCCACTTTCTTGCCTAGCCAAAATGCCGAGATTATGAGAAATATAAGGCAAATGCTAATATTAACGATGGTCAAAGACATTATAAACGGTTCCTCGTAAAACTCTAAATTGTTATAGAAAATAAATCTTCTGCATGGTACCATGCCTGCTATGTTAAAATCCAAGAAATTTTGGGGAATAATTACAAGTTTTTTATTTTTGTGGCTAACCCTGCAAAATTTGAACTTTGAAAAAGTGCCGTCAATTATCTCAGGTCTTAAATTTCAGTATATACCTTTGATGATTATAAGCCTTATACTAGAGCATCTAACCAGAGGAATAAGATGGAAAATTATTCTCTATAACCACCCAATGAGCCTTAAACATTCGTATTTTGCCACGGTTCTTGGGTATTTTTTTAACAACATTCTGCCTGCCCGCGCAGGCGAATTTATAAAAGCATACTACCTCAAGAAAAAAAATATAGCACCCGCCGGAGAAGCCTTCGGCACAGTAGTATTTGAGCGTTTTTTGGACGGAGTAATTACTCTGGGACTAATGACTTTTTCTTTAAGACATTTCACAGACAACCCGATAATGAAAAAAGCGGCCCTTACCACTCTCATTTTTTACAGCCTAATACTTGTTGCCATTGCAATAATGCATTTTCGCAGAAAATCTTTTGAAAGAATAGCAAAGTATTTTTTCTCGCTTTTCCCCAAAAGAACTGCTGCTTTTTTAAATAAAACTGTTAAATCATTTATAAGCGGCATGATAATAGTAGCCAATAAACCGACAATTTTTATCAAGGCTGTTATCTGGTCTGTTATAGCCTGGTCATTCACCTTACTGACAACTTGGCTATGCTTAGAGATGTTTGGCTTTGGCATGAACTTTTCAAGCGTAACTTTTATACTCGTTGTCTTGGCTATTGGCTCAATGATACCGTCAAGCCCCGGAATGATAGGGGTTTATGAATGGTGTTGTGTTTTGGCTATTCATAAAATACTCGGACATTCGCACGAACTTGCCGCGACTTTTGGCTTGGTTTCTCATACTGTTGGCTACGTCTGGGTTGCAATAGCAGGTTTTATTATATTAACAACAGAAAACCTGTCGCTGGCAGAATTACAACCAGAAAATCAGTCTAACCCGACCTCTTCGAACTGACTCTTCATTTCTTCGCTTTTATTGATTATTGTATTTAAATCTTTGTTTATCTTGTCTCCGTCATAGCCGATCATCTTACTTACTGCCCCCGATGTTTTGGCCTTATCTCTTAAAATTTCGGCATCAGACTTTTTAATTGTATCAAGGCTCGGATCTTTCTTTGCCGGTTCACTTCCGCAACCGGTAAGAAGCAGCGAAACAAACAACATGCCAAGTAAACTTTTAATCATAATTATTCCTTTTATATTTTTATTTGTAGATAATTCTACCCTAATATATCATTTGTTAAAAGCTCAGCCGTAAATTATTCTGTCTCTTTACCAATATAGACTTTGCAATACAATTCTGATATCATTTAGTTAGTTTAAAACCGGAGTAAAAAACCATGATAAAATTTAAATTTATTTTTGTATTACTAATTTCTATCTTTGCAATCGGAATCACAATGCCCGGGTGCACAGCTTCAGCAGGCGATGAAGCACCCGAAATAAACGCAAAAAAATGGCTTAACACAGATACTTTTTCTTTGGCCGAAAACAATGACAAAGTTGTTATTGTTGAGTTTTGGGCAACTTGGTGCCCCCCATGCAGAGCAAGCATACCTCACCTTAAAGCCCTTCACGAAACCTACAAAGACAAAGGCATAATTCTGGTTTCTTTAACAAATGAACCTGATTCACCAAAAATCACAAAATTCTGCTCTGATGCCGGCATGAACTGGATAGTCGGGCTCGGCAGCACCAGCGGCTCAAGCTATGGCGTAACCGGAATACCTCATGCTTTTATCGTTGTAAACGGGAAAATAGCCTGGAAGGGTCACCCCATGGCAGGATTAGACGAAGAAGTAAAAAAAATTGTAGATTCGCGCCCTGTTAAAGCAGAGTAATGAAAAAACAAGAAATTGAATTTAAAGTTCTCAACATAATTGATCGCCTTGAAAAAGGGCAGCCAATTGAAGACAACGAGATAGAACTTAAATCAGAATGGCCCAGAGACCATTTTAAAGCCGCGCGCCGAATCGCTGCTCATGCAAATTCGGCACGCGGCGAAACCATTATATGGATAATAGGCATAGATGAAAAAAAGGGAGTCGTGGGCGCTAACTTCGAAGAGCTTTCTAACTGGTATGCAAAGGTAAGATCAAGATTTGACCAGATGTTAGCCCCTAATCTGGTAAGTCTTGCGATACCGTATAACGGCAAAACCGTTGTAGCATTAGTTTTCGAGACAGATCGCTCACCTTTTGTTATCAGAATACCAAATAGCAGCCCCGGTCCCGTAACCCACGAAGTTCCTTGGCGAGAAGCCAATTCTACCCGATCGGCAAGACGCTCGGACCTGATAAAGCTCTTGTATCCAATTAATAAAAGGCCAAGTCTTGAAATACTGGACGGCAAAATTGAATTGCAAAAATCCATATCTAATATAGGGCAAACCGGAAACTATCAGTGGAATCTGAGCATGAAAGTTTATTTTGTCACCTATTCAAACGAAACCGTTGTGTTTCCTTTTCACAGATGCAAAATACTTTTCAGAGCTCAGGGGCAACCCGACGAAAAGAAATTTTCAAACATTAGAATTGCACCGCCAACTTCTTATTCAAGCCGTGAATTCAAGGAAAAAACCCAGTCTCTGACCGTTAACAGCACAGAAAATGAAGTGCTTATAAACACCGCCGGAATGGGTTATATCACGGCAGAATACTTTTCTTCAACTGACCCGGGGGCCAAATTATTCGAAGAAATTGAAGTCAAAACTCTTTTAAAAACTCATCATTCAGATGACCCTATACTGCTTGAAGCAGTGTTTACGCTTGTGCCGCACCGCGCTCAGCCGAGCGAAAGACTGTTAGGGGAATGGCGCGTAGAAAAAGAATCTTAACACGGAGCGCTCATGAAAAACATGCTTGAATCTGCAAAACGTATTTTGCGTTACGAAGCAGAAGCCATAGAAACGGCTTCCAAAAACCTAGATGAAAATTTCTCGAAAGCAATTGATTTAATATTAAACAGCCAAGGCAGACTTGTAGTTTGCGGAATGGGTAAATCAGGCTTAATAGGGCATAAAATATCGGCAACTCTTTCAAGCACAGGCACGCCGTCATTCTTTTTACACCCGGGAGAAGCTCTTCACGGCGACCTGGGAATGATAAGAGACAACGATGTAATGCTGCTTCTTTCAAATTCAGGTGAAACAGAAGAAATAGTAAAGCTGGTGCCTTTTTTAAGAAGAATAGGCACTGCAATTGTTGCGATGGTTGGGGAAACAAACTCTTCGTTGGCAAGAATGGCTGACTTAGTCATCAATGCACATGTTCCCCGGGAAGCATGCCCCCTTAACCTTGCTCCGACAAGCTCAACAACTGTTGCGCTTGCACTCGGCGACGCGATTGCCGGAGCGCTTATAGAAGCCCGAAGTTTTTCTCAAAGAGATTTTGCAAGGTTTCATCCGTCGGGCAGCCTTGGACGTAAATTCGTGTCTGTTAAAGATTTGATGCACTCAGGAACCGATATCCCAAAAGCATCGCCGGACATGATTTTAAAAGACGCGGTGGTTAAAATGTCGCAATTCGGATTCGGCGCACTCATTGTGTGCAACGAAGAAAACGATTTATTGGGCATATTCACTGACGGCGATCTGAGAAGATACTTTGAAAAGGCAGAAAACGCCGAATTGTCTATTCCCTTAAACAAAATAATGACGGCAAACCCAAAACACACGACCCCTGACAGACTTGCCATGGAAGCACTTAAAACCATGGAAGACAAATCTATAACGTCTCTGCCGGTTGCCGAATCGGGCAAAGTTATAGGCTTTTTACATCTGCACGACATCTTGCGTTCACGCCTTGTTTGATAATTTTGTTGCAGGTTTCTTTTAAAGAATATACAATGACCCAAGTCAAACGATTCAACACACAAGGAGATAAATAATGAAAAGTATTAAAGGTACAAAAACAGAAGCCAATCTTAAAACAGCTTTTGCCGGTGAATCAGAAGCCAGAAATAAATACACCTATTATGCTTCAAAAGCTAAAAAAGACGGTTACGTGCAAATTGCAAATATTTTTGAAGAAACCGCCAACAATGAAAAAGAACACGCTAAGCTATGGTTCAAGCTTCTTCACGAAGGCGATATACCCACTACTACCGTCAATCTCAAAGATGCGGCAGACGGCGAAAACTATGAATGGACCGACATGTATTCAGGTTTTGCAAAAGTAGCCAAAGAAGAAGGCTTTAACGAAATAGCGGCTCTTTTTGAAGGCGTTGCAAAAGTTGAAAAAGAACACGAAGAAAGATATCGCAAGCTTTTAGCCAACATCGAAGGCGGCTTGGTGTTTTCACGTGACGGCGAAATGATTTGGCACTGCAACAACTGCGGACACATCGCTATCGGCAAAAAAGCTCCCGAAGTATGTCCGGTATGCAACCATCCACAGGCACATTTCCAGCTTAGATGCGAAAACTACTAATACCGATTATAAACTGAAATAATCGCTTATTATACTGTCGGCAAAGCCTAACACTTTTGCCGACAGTTTTATTTTAGAGCCTGATATATCTATATAACCTTTTTCTGCATGCTTATTTATGGTTTCGTAAAACTCAGCATTTTGTATTCCGTAATTGCGCTCTAAATCAGCAATATCCAGTCCAACTTCCAATAATCTCAAATGGAGCATAATATATTCATTTCTCAGGTCTGTTACAGACAACTTTTCATAAATGGGGTCTAATTTGTTGAGCCATTCTTGAAGATTGGCAACATTGCTTATTCGAAAAGAATTATCAAAAGAAACTGCTGACGGACCTAACCCTAAATAGCTGCCTGCCAACCAATAATTTAAATTATGCTTACATTCAAACCCCGGTTTTGCATAGTTTGATATTTCATAATGCGTAAAGCCAGCATCAGCCAATACTTTTTTAACCTCAAACATTTCAGCCGGGCCAATTTCATCGGGATCGGCAATTTTTTTGTTCAAAACGGCATCATGCAGCGGAGTATTTTCTTCGACCCCCAAAAAATAAGCAGAAACATGCATTAATGGGTATTTCGTTAAAAACGAGCTTAAGCTCGTTGCAATTGTGTTACAACCCGGCACTCCGAGAATAAAATCACAGCTTACATTTTTTATTTTATTAAAAACATTGTCAAGCGCGTTGTAAACAGAGTTCATAAGAGTGTTTCTGCCCAATATTTTCAGTTCATTATCTTGAAGGCGCTGAACCCCCATGCTAATTCTTATATTGTATACTTGAGCCAAGAAATCTATTATCTCAACGGAAAGCGTTTCGGGATTAGTTTCTATAGTAAACTCACTAACCCCGCTTAAATCAATATTCTCGCCAATGATTTCAATTATCTGCTCTATACCGGCCAAACCTAAAGCAGAAGGATTCCCGCCGCCGATAAAAATAGTTTCATATGCTTTTGCTCCGGGTAAAATGCGCTCCTTAGCTTCTTTTCTTAATTGATTTAAATACAAAGCAATGTCATCTTTGCAGGGAACCCTAGAGTAAAATGCACAATAACCGCATTTAGAAAGACAAAAAGGCACATGAATATAAAGTGCTGACAATTTTATGGCCGCCTATAAATAATGATACCAGTCATGGCAATCAACGCAAGGTTTCGGCATAGAATTATTGTTTCTGAGACTTCGGGCAGAATCCAAGTTCCATATTTCTTTTAAACTATTTTCTTTAACGTTGCCAAGCGCATACTGCCCCTCAAAATCATAAGGACAAAAAGTTACCGCTCCGTTACTAAGCACGTACAAAGACAAAGCGGAATTTCTGCAGACCCGTCTTTTAACAGGTTCAAAATCTACTGTGCAAGTTTTTTTCAAAATATTATTATAAGAAGACTCTCCCAATACTTGATACCAGCTAACTTCACTTCTTATGTGTTCGAATGGCCACACAAAATAGTAATCGTTAAAAACCGGCTTTACAGCTTGTTTATAATAGCCGATAAAGTTTTGTATATTTTTTTCGGTCTTTTCATGACGCACCAAAGTAACCCCTATATCGGGGAATTCCAGGTTGCTTTCTCGTCTTTTTTTTACAAACATCAAGAATTCTTTGATATTTTTCCACACACAACCCGACCGGTTCTTTTCAAATTCTTCAGGAGTGCAGCTGTCAACGCTTATTCTTATTTGATTAAGAGATCTGAATGGAAAATCTTCAGGAAAATTAGTTTGCATAGAAGTTATTAAAACAGAATTGTATTTGGCGGATTCTTTTGCCATAGATGATATAAAAGGATTCAAAAGCGGTTCGCCCATTCCTGAAAAGATCCATTTACAATCGTCTCCGAGCATAAAAGAAGAAGCTATCTTTGAAAAAACCTCTTGGCTCATATGCTCTCTATTTCGAGTCATTTTTGGATGCGGACATCCCAAACAAGAAGCTCTGCAATAATTTGACGGCTCAATAACAATATTTTTAGGACCGTATTCTGTATATTTTTCTTCCCAGTTTGAATTTTTTAGCCAATTTTCATAAGAAAATTCAGGACCGGAGAACTCATCGATATCTTTTACGGTATTTGAAAACGTGTAAACCGAGCGTTCTGAATTTATTCTTAAATCAACGTTTAAAGAAGGCTTTATTCTGGGACAATGACAGCTTCCCTTTTTAAATGGGTAGAGAGGCTTAAACAGCATCCATGAAAGCGCACCTCTGACCCTCATAAGATCGGGGTGACTTTTTTCTAATCCCAAGAGAAGATTCCCGTCAAAAACGTGCCATGCCGCTCCGGGCACACGGTCACATATTTCGGTAAAATCAAATGCCTCGCGTTTATGCAACCTGATGCTCTCAATTACAGCCTCAGATTCGACCAAAATATTACAAAGCGGAACAACTATCAATGTATCAAAACCAAATTCTTCAACAAGCGCCGCAAAAGGTTGTCCCAATAGAGTATCACAGCCGGAATCATTTTCTGTGTCCCAATGTTGCTGTTGCAAAAACATTGGCTTTTCAACCATTTTAGAAAGATCAAAAGTTCTAATTTTAATTCCGAGATTGGCCGCACTTTCGCTTATATCTTGTGTAACAAACGTATCGGGCAGAATAAGCACAAAATCGCTTACGCTGTTAATATGGCTTAACCTGCCATGCAAAATTTGTAGCAGAGCCCGGTCTTTAAAAACAAGTTCACACAAATTCACCTTATTTCTGTATAAGTTGTTTATTCCGTCAACGTAGTAAGCAATTCCTGTAGTCATCAGACATACATATCGACAACCATGCCGATCCCGGTCATTTCAGCAACCACCGAATTTTGGGCGGCTGCAACTTTCAACATTTTTTCAGCCAATTCTGTAGATGCTTTTTGAGTATTTTCAACAATTTGCATCATCTGAGCATTATTCGAGCTTATTGAAGAAATTGCCCTATTGTTCGTTGCATTACTGACATTCATAAACGACTCCTTTTGATCGCGCAGTAACTAACTGCTCTACACTGCCAGATTCAATCTTGGGCGTTGCTGAGCGGTTTTATTATTGCCTTGGTTTTGTTGCATCGCTTGTTCCCAGGTGTTTCTCAAGTCTAATACCAGTGGTTTAATTTGCAACATGGGCTTTGGATCTTTTTTAACATTGGCTTCACTTAGTTGTCGCATGAAGAAAAGGTATAATCTTTCAAGATTTGCTGCTATTTCTCCGCCTTTTTCTTTATCAAGCGATGATAATAGTTCACTGAAAATCGCCTGCACTCTTACAAGCAAATTACTTATTCTCTCTATATTTTTTTCTTCAAATGCTTCTTCCGCCTGTCCCATGAATCTAAGTGCTCCGTCGTAAAGCATCAAGATTAAATTTTCGGGCGTGGCAGTTTCAATTTGTGTCTTTTTATATGTATCGTTCTGGGTCTTATTATACCCGGCGACATTTGTCCCGACACCGGGGGATTGTGATGGATTGGCTGATTCGCCCGAAGGTCGGTATGCTGAAGCAGCAAATCGCCGGCCGGCAGGAACGGGCGGATAACCACCTCCACTCGGAGGATTTCCCGGTTGATTCATTTAATTACTCCTTTTGGCTGTCTGCATAGAGCTTACAGCTCTATTTATCAGGGGAGTTTGATACTCTATAAATCTATCAAAAGCAACGAAAAATTCAAGCACTGTTTTTAGCCAATGTCCAACAGTTACATTTTTTTCTGTTTTTAGTCTGGTCACTTCCATTGAATGCTTAGTAATAAACTTAGCTTGATGAGTAGACATCCAAGAATATAAAATAGCATCTCTGCATATTATATCATGCAGAGCCATAATGTCATCACATTCTGCTTTTGCCTTACCTGCAACATCTCTGTATAAAGTGTTTTCATGAGTCTTAAGTATTCTGGCAATTACCGATAAATTTCTTCTTGTTTTGCTTTGATATTTTAAAATTGACGATTTAATTACTTCAAAAGCTCTTATCAGCTTTTCTTTTTCGGCTTTAACCGGCGCATTAAAAGCCTGATTAAGTATTTCACTCACATTCACGGCTTTTTCTATATATTTCTCTATGGTTTCAGAAAAAGTCATTCTTTTTACATATTTATGAACAATGCCGCCTTCTGTAGCGTTAATAATCTCGGCATCGGTCTGCCTAAACTGGTCTTCAAACCAGTCTTTGTATATATTCATAGACTTGTCTGTATAAACTTTTGTTCCGTCTGATAGGTTATAGACTATTTTTCCTCTGGTATTTATGTATTCGGCGGTTTCGTGTTCTATTGATGAATACTGATTAACTCTTTCATAAAGCATATCGTCAGAATAAGAGCCTCTGGCATGCAATCTGCCGTCAGCAAAAGAAAGATCCAGGCCTAAGAATATAATTGGATCTGCACCTATTTTTCTGACCAAATCAAAAACAGTAGTTGCTATAGAACCCCAGCAAACAAGCATACCGACCGGTTCTCTGAATTCTGAGTAAACAGGGAATAAGCCGCCCCCAAAGGTCATTAACATTTTTTGTCCATTAAAAACATTAAATATATCGGGGTGAGTCATTGGCTCAACAGCCAAAATCACATCTTTTTCATTCTCGACCCCAACAAAATCAAGTGAGTTTTCGTATGAAGAGTCAGCAGCACAAACTATGTCAGGCTTGATTCCATTTGTCACAAGTTGCCTTAATGCAGTATCTACAGCTATAATAGGAAACTTTCCTTTAATTTTATGCAATAAATGCATATTTTTATCTAAAGATGGTCCTGCAGCAACTAAAACGGCAGGTACACCGACAAATTTATCAAAAAGTCTTTGAACTCCCGGTAATTCAAAGGCTTGTGCCAAGTTTTCAAAATTATGGGAATGATATTCAAACCCGCTGTACATTAATGTAATAAGATTGCCTTTTGACTTATTACATAGATATCTTATTTTTTCAAGCAGTCTTTCAACGTATTCTCTGAACCTAACCAAAGTCGGAGGGTGATCCACGACACAAAATTCACCTATAGTGGTCCAGTCAATTAAAGTAGCCCACACATCGCCAATTTCATCGGGTGTCATGGCAACAAAAAGCGAAACGCGCTTATCATTCAAAAGTTTTGATAAATCCCTTGTTTTTAGTGCTATATAAAATATATTTTTGTCAGGCTCAACAATATCTATCCTTGTTATGTCGGTATTTTCGGCTAAGTTCTGTGCAGTGTAACCAAGACCGAAGCCCATCAGCATCACATGATTTTGTCCCGAATACACACCTTTAACCTGTTTTTCGGCTTCTTTAACAGGATCATACTTACTGTGATAGGCTAATATTTTGTTTTCTGACTCTGAATATGTGATAAAAGGCTCATTTGTTTTTGCAGTTTCGACACAATATGAAGAGAGGTCAACATTTTGTTTTGCCATACTGTTAATGACAAAAAATGCTGATCCGTGTTGTTTCAAAGCAACCATATTTTTTTCGAATATATGCTTGTCCATTTTTAATTTATCAAGCTCTCAGAAGCTTCTCCACAAAGACTTTAACGTCGGTAAATATTTCGGAAAATTCATATTCCAAAATATCCGCTACCTCGATCCAGTTTTCTTGAACCTGAGCAATCTCAATGGCCGCCATTTGCTCTGCTAAGCGTTTCATTATGGCTTCTCTTTCTATTTCCAGTGAAGATTCCGCCATATTAGCAGCAAAAGCTCTGTCTGCATTTTTAAACATCGCTACCAACCACTCGATGGCATCAACAAACTTAACATATTCGGCCATAGCTTCTTTAACACGACCTAACCGCAAGTCTGAAGATATTTCGGCCGCTATGTTTTCAAGATAAGTAAGCCCTTCGGCAGCGTCTTTAAACCCCTCAAGAACCATTTCTTTAGCGGTAGCCGCCCCCAATTCTATCTTCTTGTAAGAGGTTATCTTTAAATCACCCAACGTTCCCGGATTATCTGGAGAATACCAGGTTCCGTCGAGAATGATATCTACAACTGTTCTGCCGCTGCCCTTCAAAGCTTTTTCAACTGTATCCACCAGCTCTAAGACAGAAGCACCATCATTAATTCCTTCAACATCAAGCGCATTCCCATTTAGTAAAATTTCCAAATTTTCACCTGCACATTTTATATTATTTAGATTGTCCCTGAGAAAGCATACTTGCAAAAGAACTGGACTGAGACTGATATTCGCTCATCGCGGATTCTAAGGCAGAGAATTGCTTTAACAAGGCTTCTTCACGCATTACAAGTCTTGATTGCTGAGAAGCAATCTGCTGATTCAAAGACTTTATCTGGGTGTCCATCTGACTTGTTACAGATGAATCCGAACGTCCGACGCGCTTAGTCAGTATACCGGTCGATGATGTAAACGCGTTAAGAACATCTTTTAAATTCTTAGCAATACCGACACCTTCTTTGCTTTCGTTAAAAAGCGCGGCAACTTCATTAGGATTATTTGCCAAAGCATTTTTAAGAGCGTCTTCATTTGTTATGCTGATTTTACCCAACATGGTTTCAGTGTATGAAGAACCTATAGTACCGGTGGTAATTCCAATGTCTGACAAACTGTTAAAAGAAGAATCAACACCTTTAACAACAGCTGACATTGCAGCACGCATTTGAGAACGTATAGTTCTCAGTGTTGAGTCACCGCGCAGCAAACCGACTTTATAGGCATCTATGTAAGTATTCAAAGTTTCGTCATCCAATGAATCTATTTCTTCATCGGAAAGGGCGGTAAGTTCTTTGTTAGGCTCTGAGGTTAAGTGTTTATAAATAAGTTCCGTAACTTCATTATAGCTTTCCACAAAGCCCTTAACAGCTTCCAGGGCAGCATCTGTGTCTACAGAGACATTAATTGTTTCACCCGCGCCTGTGGTAACATTTTTAAGCTCAAATATTACGCCTTCGACCGCGTCTCCGATAACATTTGTCTGACTTACCTGTTCAGCGCCGCCGTATAGGCCATCTACACTAAATATGGCATTCTGTCCGATGTTTTGCACTGCATTTGTAAGCCCCATAGCCGAAAGAAAATTACTTGTATCGGTAGGCGCCCCTATCGCTATAGATTGGTTTCCGGTTTCTTTTGAAGTTAATATAAATTGTCCGCTTGTTGGGTCATATTGAGCCGTTGCACCAACTTTATCATTGCTGTTTATCATTTGAATAATTGAATCAACAGTCGTATTTGAAGTGTTTTTGATTTCAAACTCAACACCATTAATACTAAATTTTCCCGTGGAAACCGGAGTAACAAAACCTGCTTCATCTAAGGAAGAAGAAGAAGAGTTTATGCCTGAAATGGATCTTGAACCGGTCAAAGTCGAACCAAAATCTTTGCCTTCTGCTGTTCCGTTTAACCCCATTCCAGAAATCAGAGTCCCGGCCCCTGAATCCGCAACAGTTATTCTTGAACTGCTTCCTTTATCTGAGCCTTGAACAACAAAACGACCTTTTTCAACATCATAATAAGCTTGTTCCACACCGTTAACCGATGCCATTTTTTTCAAAACATCTTGATAAGAGTCTGTTTCGCTGTAATTTATCTCGGTGGTTTCACCGTTCACAGTTATTTTAAACGCCCCTGAAGCGCCGATAGCATTTTTGGTATCGGCATAACCTGAAACCAAAGACTGAGAAGAGCCGGTCAGAACCGCCGCAGAACTTTGAGAGCCGGAAATCATCCCTGTTGCCCTCAAGAAATTACTTGAATCAGTTGCTGAGCCGACACCAATGGCAGCAGAACTGCCATCTTTACGGGTAAAGCTTATGGTATCGGTGTTTGAATCATAAGATGCTCTGACGTTTGTCAAAGAAGTTATTCTCGACAAAACATCACTGAGCTTATCGGTATCTGCATTTATATCTATCTGAACCCCGTCTACGGTAATTTTACCGGACGATATTTTTGAAGCAAACGTTTCTTCTGAAAGTGTTTTCGCGTCATCTGCCGAAACGCCTGTAGTCGCTGAAGAAGAACCAAAAAGAGTTGAAGCGAAATTCCCGTAACTTAGAGCATCATCAGTAACGCTTATAGAGCGCGTATCTGTTGAATCTGTGTTTATAAGTTCAAGCTTGCCCGTCACGTCATTGTATCTGAATTCTGAAGCATAATTCGCAGGATTTGAGGTGGCAACACCGCTCTTACTGAAAGCGCCGCCGGCTTGGCCAAGCTGACGATTCATTTCGGAGATTATGTCTTCCATGGTTGCGTCTTCAGGAAAACTGTCAAGATCATCTAAATTTATAGTTACAGAAGTTGCGCCTTTAGTAAGACTAAAACTTCCCTTCAACCCCAAATCACTTTTAAGGGTTTCTAACCCCGAACGAATCTCTTTATTTGAGTTTGCGGCAGGAGTTGCGCTATTTAAACTCACAACGGCACTGCCAAAAAGGTTGGCATTCAAACCATCGTCTGAAGCATCGGTAAATGTTACATTTTGGACAGAGTTATCAAGAAGATTGAACCTAATTTGGTTATTCTTTTCATCGTAACTTGCCCGAACCTTATCTTTAAAGTTTGCGTCAGATGCAATTTGAGCATTAATTTTTTGAATTGCGGAACCAACCGTATCGTCTTCGCTGATATTGGACAGCGATAAACTGTGAGTTGAACCGTTTGAAGCAGTTAAATCAATATTAAGGCCGGCAAATGTTTCACCTGAATCATTTGAAACCCCCAAAACACTCAACTTAGTTGCGGTTCCGCCAATTTTATCGCTCCCGGTTAAAAGTTCGCCATTTTGCAAAGCACCCGCAAGTTTTGAGCTTGAAGCAACAGAGGAGGCCGTAGCAATCTGTTTAATTTTAACTGTATAACTGCCAACGGCCGCGCCTGTTGTTGCTTTTGCAGTAACGAGCTTTTCGTCGGAAGACGAAACCTTTTTACTGGTAAATGTTTTACTTAAACTTAAGTCTGAGGCTTTTGTTTGGAGGTTATAGAGAGCTAAGTTAACTTCTCTTAGCATCTCTTGCTTATAGGTCAGAGTATTGCGTTTCCTCTCAAGACTGAATTTACTGAAGCTTTCTGCTTTGATTGTTTGTTCGATCAAAGCTTCAGTATCTAAGCCCGATGATAAACCGCTGATATAATTTCTTGATATACTACTGACCATATTTTTGCCTCCAAACTCTTACATAAAACACATTACGCTTTTTTATCGAATATTATCCCAAGGTAGTTTTCCATCTTTGCGACCATATCAAGTACCTCTTCACTCGGATATTGTCGAATTACCTTGTCGTTTGAAGTGTCAACTACAGAAACCATAGTACGATGAGTTTCATCGTGAACTTTAAACTGCAAAGACCGTTCAAACACTTTTGCTGTCCTATTTAACTTATCGACTGCCTCGCTAAGATTCTTTTCATTATTTTGCAAAGATTCTTTAGGCGAATCGACAGAGACAGGAGTCTCAACCGGTTTTTTTTCTGCGTTAGCCACACCGGAATGGCTTACCGGCGATGAACCACTTACGACACTTTTTACTGATCCTACGCTGTTAACATCCATGTTAGTTTCTCCTTTACAAACTTTAAAAATGCAAAAACCACAAAACAATCAGGCATTTATTCCCACATTTGGGACAATTCCCGATCGGTTTGTGTGATTGCCCGAAACTCTTTCAAATCTTATATCAATCGCAAACGGATTTTCTGTTCCGTACAAAAAACCCTCGGCAAATGAATTTTTACTCAACATTTCGTGCTTTGAATAACTATTTAGTTTTGTCAGTATAAGCTCCAACATTGTTTGATTCCTCCTTGAATCGCTATTTTAGAGCAGCATCCTTGCTGCCCGGTTATATCGAGAAGACACAATTCAGGCCTTCTATATAATATATCGGCACTACTTACATATTTATCACGTATGAAATCAATAAGCATTCACAGAAAAACAGATATTAAACCCAATTTTTGCTATTTTTCACACACAAACAACTCATTTGCTCGAAATTGCTCTATATTTTAGTGTTTTTACAAAAAAGCATTGGCCGGTACATATTGCCAAATTATTGCTTTTGCTGTATTATTTAAGGAGAAAGTAGGACTTTCATTGAAAGGTACTCTATAAAATCATGAAAAACACAATAAAAAACAAAAGCGGTATTGCTCTTTTCTTTGTTATTGCTACAATTGCCGTAATAAGTATAATTATAACCGGAATGATAGTTTTCATGCGCGGCGAGGTACATCACAGCGAAAACTATGTAGACTCAACAGTTGCTTTACTGCTTGCGGAAGCCGGCGTGGAAGAAACCCTTTTCACGATTAAAAGCCAGATGAATGATGCGGGGAACCCATTTTATAATCTTATCACCAAAGAAGACGAGGGGTCACTTGACGTTGACCTCACAAGACTTTCTAAAGGCGCAGAAAACGTAGCACCCTTGGTTGAAGGTGGCAACATCAAGGCTAAGCTTAGCTGGCAGCTCGACAAAAAAGCGGTTGAAGAGCTCGTAGGAAAAGGCGTACCTCGCGACATAGCCCGACAAGGTACAATAACCATTAACTCGATGGGTATTTTTCATAACACGAAAAAACAAGTTGAAGTAAAAAAGACGCTTAAGGCTCTTTTGTTAAAAGGGCCGATATCAGCAAATGCACTTGGCATGATTGCCCCCGATCACGGCTTATACTTCAAACTTGCAAACAGAGATTCCTTTAAAATTGAAGATTTCGACTTCTGGGATCCCTGGGGCTTTATCATAAAAGGCGGAAAAACTTTTATGAAAGAAGGATTGGCTGCAGATTTGCCGAAGTGGCTGATGCTAACTAAAATGAAGGATGAGCTCGAACACCCTTGGCTTGATATGGGCATGGGCTGGACAGGGTGGAACGGCGGAGCCGACCTGTCACAAACCGAATTAGAATATGCAAATAACCCCATCACAAGGGGCTACTACAAGTGGCAAGGCCTTTTAAGCTGGCCTTGGTGGAGAAAAACATCAAGCGAACTTTACAGCTCTAACACCAGAAAAATCGAAGAATACGAAGATAAGGCTGTCAATGTTTATCCGGCACAGGTTTATAAGGCTCTGGCAAACAGGGTAATAGATCCCACAGAAAAAAGAAGTGACTCTAAGTATTTCACAAGCATTAACTTCCAAGAAGCATTCGGGAGAAATGAAGTGAACTATAAAGACGTGCTTCCTATGTATGGTTGGGGCGATTGGAGAACCGTTAAAAATAATTTTTCCAAGTATTTCGGCAATCCCACAAAAGCTCACGACACAAGCCGAGCAGTTGAAATAAACGGCCTTACTTATGTTAAGGGCGATGTATTCTTAGAAGGCTGGGTCAAAGGGCAGGGACTTTTGGTTGTAGAGGGAAACGTTTACATAGGCGGGGACGTGCTTATGCTGGATGATGACGCCGGAAACCAGTCTTGCCTTGGCATTATAGCACTTAAATCACCTGAAGACAGCAGCAACGAGAACCCGAACACCGGCAAAGTCATATACGAACCACATCATGACAATGACTGGTCAAGATTCGGAATTACTCATCCCTTCAGAAACCTGAGTCCTATGCTCGAAGGCAGCATTTACGCCCAGGGAGGAATGCAGCTAAAAACAGACTCTCAAATGAAAAAGTTGTGCAACATGGACATAGTCGGAAACTTAGCTGTTGATTATTTCGACAGAAGAGAGATGCCCAACGACATCAGAATAACTTATTACAATTGGCAAAGCGTTCTTGAGCGTAACTCTGATTACGATTACACCGTAGACAAAAAACAAGACTACACAAACCTATATGAACTTGCCATTTTAAAAGAACTCGTCAGCTGGAGAGAAGTGGAAGCTGTTTTATAACACTATTAAGTTAGATAATTTTACTTTCATGCCTTTTGAGGTCAGCTATCAAAAAACGTTTTTGGGTTATATTGTCAGTTTTGGTTCTCGTGCAACTCACTTTGCTCGAGTATTTTTCACAAAAATCTACGTTTGAATTTTCAAAATTTAGCTCAAACGTTTTTGCATTGGGACTTGAAGGGAATAACGAAAACAATAACGCCGAAGCTGATGAAATCAGAGTGACTTCAATAAACCCGGCTAAGTGGTTTCCCTTAAAAAAAATTGAACATCCCGAAATTACCGGCGTGAGCATAGTTTCACAAGGGGCTTTCGATGTATTGGAATTCGAAATATCTGACCGCGTTAATGTAGTCAGAAAAAATCAAAGCAATCATTTTTTACAAATCAGAATAAGCCCGCCGCTGAAGCCTATTAATTATAAAACATGGCTGAATTTAAAAAACAAATTTACAAGGTTTGGCATAAAACAAAGACCCGACCACACAGAAATAACATTAGCCACACAAAGCAAACTTAGCGCACCTTATACCGACACCGATTCAGAAGGTAAATTCAAGATTTATATACCCTATTTGGTAAGAGAAACCACACAAAAATTTGAAAAAACTCAACGAATTTATGAGGGCATAGATTATTCAAAAGACAGAGTTTGCGTGGGTAATGATAAATTCACAGACATTCATATACTTAAAATTGAACCGCAAGCATTTAAAAATTCTGTTTATCCGGCTCTTGCAAATGAAGGCATAGCACAACGAGAAACATTATCTTCAATGGCAAAAAGGTACAACGCAATAGTCGGAATAAATGCCGGATATTTTACATCTCGCGGAGACCCCCTCGGGACTCTGATAATAGGAAGAAAACTTGTAAGTTCGCCTCTATATGGCAGATCCGTTTTTGGAATAACCGAAAATGATGCAGTGGTATTTGGAAACCCCGAATTTTCGGGGACATTAAAGGCCTCATCTTTTTCAGTGCCGATAACAGCAATAAACCAACCCCGACGAGGAAGCAGCATTACGGTTTACACATCTGAATATGCCGACAGCACCCAAACCGAAGAAATAGGCAAAGAAATAATTCTTATAAAAGGAAAAATCGTCGGAATTCAAGAAATGAATGCTTCTATTCCTCCGGACGGCGTTGTAGTGTCGGCTGGCGGCAATTACACAAAGCTTTTTGAACAATTAAAACTTGGAGAGACTATCGACATCAACTATTCTGTGGCGCCACCATGGAACACTATAAGACAGGCTGTTTGCGGCGGACCGAGACTAATAGAAAACGGGAACATTTCAATAAATCATGCCGAGGAAAAATTTAACCCTGCTCTCGTTTCGGCAAGACACCCAAGAACAGCAATAGGGCTCTCTTTTGACGGAGATTTGATTATGATCGTTGTAGACGGCAGATCAAAACATAGCGCGGGGATGACGTTAAAAGAACTTGCTCTTTATTTGCAAAAAATGCGGATAAGACACGCCATAAATCTTGACGGCGGCGGTTCTTCGACTATGGTAGTAAAAGGGCGCATTGTTAATGCGCCCTCTGACGGTTCTGAAAGAAAAATCTCAAACGGGTTATTAATTCTTAAGCCTTAATTTTCTTGGCTTCTTCTCGCAATTCCCGGCGCAAAATTTTACCGACGGCGCTCTTTGGAAGCGAATCTCTAAACTCAACTTCTCTTGGCAACTTATAGTTAGCCAAGTTTTTGCGGCAATAAGTTACCAATTCGGTTTTATCGAGAGTCTCGCCTTCATTCAATACCACAAAAGCCTTTACGGCTTCACCCCTAATTTGATCTTTTATACCTATTACAACGGCTTCTTTTATCTTAGGGTGCGCAAAAAGCACTTCTTCTACCTCACGAGGGTAAATATTGTAACCTCCGCTTATAATCAAATCTTTTTTTCGATCAGTTATATAGAAAAACCCATCTTTATCGTAACAAGCAATGTCTCCGGTGTAAAGCCAACCGTCGCGCAACACCATTTCGGTTTGCCCCGGCTGCTTGTAGTAACCTTTCATCACTTGAGGACCACGAACACACAACTCTCCGTGCTCGCCAACCCCAAGTTCTTTGACACCGTATTCAACATCGACAATCTTGGTTTCTGTTGAGGGAATAGGAACTCCGATTGAACCGGGTCTTCTTACTTTTCCGAGGGCAGGCGAAAAATGTGTAACCGGTGATGTCTCGCTTAAACCGTATCCCTCAGAAATTCGGGCGCCGGTTTTTTTCTCGAAGGTCTCCATTTGCGAAACCGGCAAGGGCGCAGAACCGGAAATAATGAGTTTTAAACTCGACAAATCATAAGAATCTATATCCTTTTGGCTCAAACATGCCCCAAATATAGAGGGCGCAGAAGCCATTGTTGTAATTTTCTCGGCTTGAATTGCGCTCAACAAGCCTCTGGGTGTAAACCTGAGAACGGGTATTATTTCTGATGCCAAAAGCACCGGCAAAATAACCGACATTTGAAGGCCATAAATATGAAAAAATGGTAAAACTCCCACAAATTTTTCTTTGCCGGTTTTCAAAACAACCCCAAAAATCTGTTTGCACTGTTCTGCATTTGCACTCAAATTCTTGTGGGTCAGCATACAACCTTTAGAGATTCCGGTGGTCCCGCCGGTGTATTGCAATAATGCCAAATCGTTTTCGGAATCAATATGTTTTGCCGTATACCCCCTGTTTTGCATTAACAGTTCTTCCCAGGGTAAGACGCGCTCATCGCTGAAATCTATTTCTGTATTGTTTTCGGTTTTGACGACAAAAACTTTCTCAAGTTTTGTTTTATCAATGATGCCCATAACTTTTCCGATAAGTAAATCATTGGTTATTAGCATTTTTGAGTCAGAATCAATAATTTGCGTCAAAAGCTCTTTTTCTGAATAGAGAGGGTTAGTCATAACACCGACGGTAGCACCTCTCACCACACTCCAAAAAGCCAAAACAGTCTCGTTGCAATTAGGCAAGAACAAACAAATTTTTTCTTGTCTGTGCAAACCGAATAAACGCAGATTGCCTGCAATAACGGAGGTTATTCGGTTGAATTCCTTATAATTTATTACGCCGTTTTCACCCTTTAAAGCCGGCAGATCCGGATAATTTTTCGCAGTATTCTCAATTAAATCTGCCAATGACGGCACTTCTTTTATTATTCGCTCGACACCAACGTCATATTCATTAAGCCAAATTTTTTCCATAAAGACTTCCTCAATAAATTTTTGCGACGAATTGTACCACACACTCAGTCAAAAAACAAATTCGCCGCCAAACAGTTTATTTGGGAAGCATGTAATCGGTTCTGTCTTCTTTGCTCAAAGGTTGCTGCCAAGTACCTTCTTTGAGCATTTTGCGGAACTTCTTGCCAAAAATTGCTCCGTATCGGTTTATGTAATCTTCTTGTTTGTCTTTACCTTCCAAAAATAGGGAGCCAAGGCTTTCAATTTCGGCAACCGATCTGCTTACAATGCCTGATCTTACAATTGCATACATTCCGATGCCAAAAAAATGATACCAAGCACCGTAGTTATCCCCCATTTCTATTGAGTCATGGCGAATGTAGGCAAGTTTTTTTTGAATCGGATCGTTTTCTCTGTCAACACGATACGGGTCTCCGGCCAAAACATTCTCTGCCGTAAGCATTGTTAGGTAAACGTTTCCGCGATTTAAAACATAGCTTTCCATGAACATATGGTGTATTTGCATTTTTCTATCGGGATAAAGCATAATTCGCTTTTTTAAAGCTTCTTCTTTTCCGGTGATGGCGTATCTTGAAGTCCAACCGCATGCAAGCAACAAAAAGATTTTTGATCTAAAAAACAAAGGGCTCGGAAACTCTTTTTGTTTTCTGAAGATATGCCGCCCAAAACGATGCCAAAACCCGTAAGCAAGATAACGCTTAGCTTCAGGCGACCATTCGTGCTCTTTTCCGAGTTCGGGGACTATATTGGGATAATATGCAAGCATAATTTGCCGGCATTTATTCAGCAGGCGGTCTACATCTATGGGCACAGTTTTACCGATTTCAAAGCCCAACTCATCTTTTTTTGCTTCTTCGAGAGCCTTTAACTCTTTTTCTTTTTGGATTTCGGCTTGAGGGTAAGAGCTCTTAACCAAAGACTGAAGTATTTTCATCGGTATTTGATCAAGCTTTCGTATCAAAAAAGCATCACCCTTAGGATCAACCATTTTAGGCTCGGTTTGCTGATAATGGACAGCTTCGTAATTAGCTTTTATCCATTTTTTAAATTCTTTTTTGTTTTCTTTTTTATTGTCTTCAAACTCGCCATAAATTGGAGCCGCTGACATTATTACAGCTAACAAAAAAAACAACACCCTAAAACGCTTTGCCATTTTGAACCTCTTAATATACGTGTACATTTAAGTATACTCAGAACAAAGCATTGCGTAAAGGTATTAGGCCGGTTTTATGTAAAATACTTTTTACCCTGCTGCAGGTTTATTAGTGTCCAGTTTTAATCTTTTTAATAATACGCCTTTTCTGCCTTCGGGATCTTTTTGCAATAAGACTAAACTTCCGTCAGGTGCTAATCTGCAATATCTCATTATGCCATCGGCCGGAGAATCTGTAATCACTCTTTGAGCAACAATCTCTTGATCTTTGACTGCATAAACTGTTACTTCTTGGTTTAATTCGCCCGCGGCAGTAATCACCTTAAAGATATCTCTGCGATTTTTATCTTGTCCCAGAAACTCGACACTTAAGATAACCTTTGGCTCAGCAGGCTTGGGGGCCTGCCAAAGCAGCGAATCGGCTTTTCCATTAATAAATGCCTTGTCATTGTAAACAACACCGTTTTCGGTGTATTCGGGCGGAGCAATTTGCACAGAATCGCTGTTTCGAGGTTCAATTTCAGTATATTGAGGCATCAAAGAGGCTGCTCCGTTGCGTAAAACCTGTAAAACCCTTTCTTCGGAATCTTTCAGATACCAAGAGTTTTTACCCGCAGAAATCATCAAGGGCTTAACTTTTGAGCCTTCAAACTGAAGTTTAATGCGCTTAAAGGCATTAGGATTCTTTAAATTTAACGAAAATACTTCAGAAAAAGAATAACCGCAAAATAGCAAATTACTCGAATCAACTGCCATATCGCACAAAGAGGCTTCTTCATTAGGTTTAGCGGTTAACTTTGGTAAGCGAATTGTTTTTTGCGCACCTTTTGATGTTATTTGAACAAGCTTGTGATCTTTTGTCAGCAAATAAACTGTATTATTTTGCGCAACTGCCATGCTTACAAAATTGCCGGGAACAAAAATTCCGCCCTCAGAAGACTCTCGCTGAGCCTTTACAGCTGATGATGCAAACATAATTGCCGGGGTTATAACTATTAGCCCTATAATGATTAGCATTATTTTTTTCACTTATTTTTCTCCACTTAACTGAGAATTTCTATTAATCAATTGTTAGACAAGGATGAGTTCCTGCGCCTCTCCACCAAGCCGAAAATTCGGAAAAAGACATGGATCTTTCTACAGTAGTTGGCCACGGATCATTAAAATAAATTCTGCCTGAATCGTCTATTCCTGTTATTACCACATAATGGCCCTTAACATGCGCCACCAAAGGCTTGCCTGCTTTAATTTTTTCGCGCACCCATGATTCTGAGACGCACCAATTCATTTTTGCATTTGGGAAACCGTAATGCGCTGCTCCTCGAATTAAGCCTGCATGACCTGTGCCATCGCTTGCAGTGCTGCCGCAAATATTCCAAAGATTTGAGGCTAATTCGCTTACGTCTTTGCCGGTGTAATAACTCAACACCATGGCCAAAGAAGTCGGGCCGCAAGCAGAGTTTGGTGCCGGGCAATTAACTTGTCTTTGACATTTTTTTGGTACATTGATAACCACTTTGCCGTTACTGCCTGTACTAACACGACCGGCAGTATTGGTTTCGCGCTGCTCATTAACAACTACAGGCTTGGGAGTTTTGCCTTCTGCTCCGTCTTTTGAAGCCGCAACACCCTCTTTTAAAGCAAGAGCACCGCCGTTTTTTGTATCGCCGGGGTAATAAGGTTCCACACCGGAGGCCGCTTTATCTGCTGTTGAAACATAGTTTTTATGCATATAGCCTTGTTGGCCATTAATTTCAACTAAGTAAAATTCGCCCGACTCGCCCAAAACATTAAGAGGAGTGCCTGTAGTATAAGAAGCCTTTACATCACCCCAGGGCCAAGAACGTAAACGCAAAGTAGAATCACCTACGTTTACTATTCCCGTTTTTGGAAAACCTTCCTTTTCTGTAATACCCGAAGCCAATGCCACATCAACATCAACTATATTAGCGGGCATAGAAGCCACAGAACGAGCTGTAACGCTAACGGGGTTGCCTTCAAAGGGAGTTGCAAAAGAAATGCTTGCAAACAACGATAAAATTAAAGCAAAAAACATATAATATCGTTTCATTATGGTTCTCCTTACGGTTTATATATACTTTACCATAAAAAACGAATTAAGTTTATTTATTATTTGTACACAATCTGCTCAGCTTTGCCATTCTTCGCTTTTTTAAAAAGTTCAAAAGCTATTTGCCCGGCCACAGAGGGTGCTTTAACAGCACTATGATCCGACTGTCCTACTAGCGTTGTAATGGTAAGCATTTTACCCGTAATTTTTGTAAAACCACCAAACCAAGTAAATAAATAGTTTGGATAAGCCCCCGTCAAAGTTCCGGTTTTACCACCGCAAAGGTTTGCCAAATTAGGGCATGTTTTATATCCGCCAAAGCCCTTTTTGGCAGTTCCAACCGCTGTTGTGGCATACATCATTTTATGCATAAGCGTTGCTGTTTCGGGTTTAATTGGCTTTCCAAGGATAAAAGGCTTTCGCTTAAACACAACCTTATCATTTCGCATAACGTAGTCAACCAAATAAGGCTTAAGCGTTCTGCCATTATTAATAACCGTAGAAACCATATTAGATACGTGAATAGGACTAATCAAAAAACTTTTATTAAGCCCCGCAGCCGCTTCTTCGAATTGAGTCTGTTTTAGCGGGAAATCTGCAATAGACTTTGTAACAGGCAAATCAAAAAAGAAAGAACGGTTGAAACCAAATAATCGGGTATATTTTTCTAACGTCTCTCTACCTATTTGTCGAGCCATTCTGCCGAAAACACCGTTGTGTGAAGCGGCAAAAGCCTTCCATACTTTCATATAACGTTTCTGTTCAGAAATAAAATTGCTGTTGGGCGTTAATTTACCGCTATCGATTCCGGCAGCCGAAGTTATTATTTTAAATATAGAGGCAGCGGGAAAAGCAGCTTGAAGTGCCCAGTTATCGGATTTATAGTCATCTTCGAGTATGCCGGTAACCAAATTTTTATTGCTTGAGGACATGGCGAGTATTTCGCCTGTATAAGGATCTTGAATTATTCCAACCGCCATTCTTGAATCATATTTTGCCAAAACAGATTCGATCATTTCTTGCAGTTCCGGGCGAATTGTTAAAACAATATAACTGTCGGCGTCATACCTTACTATGTATCTGTCTATTATGTGTGCGTATTCCCACTTTTTCTCTTTAATGGCTTTAATATAATCTAAAGCAGAAGGCCCGTTGTCTTCTTTGACAACGGTTTTTACCTTTTTTACGGGTTTTACATTTTCAACCGAAATTTCCGGCTTTTGCGAACCCCCGCTCTCAATTAACACTTCACCTTCAGTATGCGTTGGTGTATCTAACGACTTTAATCGAGGGGATATTTCAAATTTTTTCGAAGCAGTATTAGGTGAGCCTTTTCCGACAGAAGGCAATGACAAAGCATCAACAACTTTTAAATCTAAAGTCAATACCAAAAATGTCACATAGGTGACAAAAAATAGTATGCTTTTAAATTTAGAGCTGTTAAACATTTATTTGGTTCCGTCAGTTATTCACTTTTATACTGCTGAGCAAGCCGGCACGAGGTGCTTTGATCATTGCACCCTGTTGCAGAGTTTTGTCGTCTGTTATTCTGTTAAGTCTGATAAGTGATTGAAGTAATTGGCTATTACCGTATAATTTTTTGGAAATCTTTTCTAAAGTGTCGCCGGATTTTATTCTGTATTCTACAAATCTGTCGCCGCTCAGCTGCACACAAATTCCGTCTTCTTCATTTTGAGCCAAATCGGTATCAATTTTAGCGTCGGGAATATTATTACGGGCATAATCTTTACTGGCCGGAGCAAAAGCACCCTCAGGCGCCACTTTTAAAGCGGTGCGAATATTAGCTTCACTTATAAGACTGTCAATACGGCCAACAAGGATAGGCGAAGCCGGACGTTCAATACCCGGAACAAGGTCGCTTTGCGGACCGATATCACCGTGAATAGTAAATGCAAAAGCAATTTGCAGCAAAAACAATCCCGTCAAAAAAAATAAAAATAAACTATGTTGAGTCTTTGGTTTGTTTTCAATATGTGATTTCATACCGGCCTCCTGATATTCTTCAATGTAACTATCGGCATAACGGAATTATTTGTTTATTAAATCTGACATAACAAGTTGCTAAATTTTTATAAAAGCACTAAAATCAGGCATTCGTTATTGATCAAAATAAGAGAGCAAACGGAAACATATGAAAAATAATAATAGCGATGAGAAACTAATTCAAAACAGCCAAATTACCAAAAGAGTTACCTTAACCGGCATGATTTTGAACCTTATATTGACCGTTTCTAAAGTTATAGCCGGCTTTATAGGCAACAGCAGCTCCGTAATAGCTGATGGGGTGCATAGTTTATCTGATTTATCCACCGACATTGCCGTATTGATAGGGGTAAAATACTGGAACGAACCACCCGACGCAGAACATCCCTACGGTCATCGCCGGATTGAAGCTATGATTTCAGTTTTAATCGCCATAGCTCTTAGCATTGCAGGCCTTATGTTAGGCTACGGTGCAATTATAAAATTTCGTTCTGCCGATTATCAAACCCCGAAATTATTTACTTTAATTATTGCAATAATTTCTATAGTATCAAAAGAAAGCCTCTACCAATGGACATATAAATGGGGCAAACACATCTCTTCCCCTGCCATGATTGCCAATGCTTGGCATCATAGAAGCGACAGTTTATCTTCGATACCGGTTGCTCTGGCAATCGGACTGGCGGTTTACAATCCCGCTTGGGCTTTTATGGACCCCGTGGCTACCCTCGCAGTCTCGGCTTTTATAATTCAAACTGCGTATAAAATTTCATTACCCTCTCTAAAAGAGCTTTCAGATGCAGGGGCAGATCAAAATTGCCTCGAAACGATTGAAAAACTTGTGTTGCAAGTCGAAGGAGTTAAATCTGTTCACGCAGTAAGATCAAGATTTCACGGCTCAGAACTTTACGTAGACTTACATATTCAAGTTGACGGAAAGCTTACGGTTGAAGAAGGGCATGTTATCTCAGGGATAGCAAAGAGGCATTTAATAGAAAAAGGGCCCGATATCACCGATGTTTTGGTACATATAGAGCCCTTTGAAAACTAATCATCAGAAAAAAGAACTTAATACTTCTCTTATTAAACCAAAGGTCAGCCACATAAAAAAAAGACTCAAAATTAAATCCCAGATTATGAAAAAATAAAACCTGACAGGTTCAGTTTCTCGATGAGCAAATATTCTAGGGCCGGTATAATGCCTCATTCCACGATATAAACGAACAGATGAAACGCCACTTTTAAGAGAATTTTTGAAGTTCAGGCCCCACAAGATGGATGCTGCTGAAGACATTAGAAGATAGATTAAAGTTCTTATCATTAAAACTTTTCTCCTGATTTAATACGTTCTATCATCTTAATATCAAGGTCTCTTTGCACTTCATTTCTGTTCTCACCGGCTGCTGATTTTTCTAGGATATTAACGGCTTCGTCACGGCGTTCTAATGCCGCTAATGCAACTGCATAAAGACGAATTGCATATTCGGGCGGTTCAGAAAATCTTAACATCATTCCAAAGGCATCAAGAGCTCTGGGAAGGTTTCTCTTCTCACCGTGTCTGCCTCCTTGATTAAGGCAAAGAACACCGATTTGTTGCCATATCTCAATTCTGTTAGCAACATGTTTAACAGCTTTTTCTAATACATCCAGAGCTCTATCATGCTCTTTTCTGTAGGTATCGAGAAAAAATGATTTTAACAAATACGCCTCAATAAATGTCGGATCAAGAGCCGGAATCAAATCTAACGCAAAATCAACACGATGCCACATTTCTCTGTGTGAATCTGCGTCCATTTGGACCCACAAAAGGTTAGCGGCTAATTCGGCAAAACCAAGCTGTCTAAGAATTAATGCAAAACCCGGCGACACCGAAACATCAGGAGGTTGTTCAGTGGCATCATGCGCGTGTTCATGGTGGTGGTGGTGTTCATGGTGGTGGTGTTCGTGGTGGTGGTGAGTTTGCGTTGTCGGCTCAAGCATACCACCGGCATCAGGGAGGCTCATACAGCCACAGGGGCCGTCTTTATGATTATGTTCTTCTTTGTTTTCGCCGTGAACTTCGTATTCGCCCGCTGCATCACTCATTGTAAAATAGGCTTCAGAGTTAGCTTGAAGCATTTCAAATGTCTCTTTTTCAGACATTGAATTTAATTCGGTTTTGTATGCTTTGGCATGAAAATGACCAAACAGAGCTGAAAAGCACAATGAAAACAACAACAAAATAAAATGTTTATCTCTCAGCATTTCATAGATCCTTTTGTTTCAGCACATAAGAACCAAGGGCAAGTAAAAACAACAAATAGAATATAGCATAACCTAAAGCGGAAAAAGCAAATGAATAGCTTATGGTCAGGTCTTTTAATATTTTATATTTAATATTAAAATTTCCTAAATTTGGAATAAACCAATACAAAATGTCTGTTATATAGCCTAATAAAGGAATACCGGTCTCTAACACCAAATGTTTTACATGTTCAGCCATAGAAGCTAAGAGAACAAATAAAAACGACAAAGAAAAACAAGTAATCAAAGAGTTCGCTAAGGAAAAAAGCAAAACCATACTTGTCATAACAGAAAATTCCAGTAGCATAAAAAGAGCTATCCATTGGAAACCGCTCCAAATAACGCCAAATTTATAATAAAGCATTCCCATAAGCACAATAAGCATAAGCAAGACATTAACAACGGTAGCAAGCAATGTTCCGGCAAATTTACCGGTATATAGCTCCCAGCGTCCCATCGGCAAAGTTAAGACAGAATATATGGTTTTGTGCTGTATCTCATCGCGAAGCGTTGTAGAGCCAATAAAAAGCGCAATCAGAAACCCAAACAATGATATAACAGAAAGTCCAACATCTTGTATCATTCTGTATTCGAGAGACGGAGTAGTTGCAAAGTGTCCAAATAGGTTAATAAGCCCCATTGCTATGCCCAAAAAAACAAATTGGATAACAAGCATCTTGTGACGCGCAACATCCAAAAAGGTATTCCAACCAATTATTCTTATTCTGGAAAACATATTAAGATTCTCCTCTCTTTAAAACATTTACAAAGAGCTGATCAAGAGTAAGCACGACCGGAGTAGCTTTCTCAAGTTTTCCCCCCATGACGGCCGAGGCCTGCAACAAATCATCAATAACATTTTTGTCTGTGAGTGTAACCTCAACTTTTGCACCCTTGCACTCCAAATTTTGAGCTTTAAATTTTTCTGAAAACTCAATTGCTTTAGAAGTATCTTTAAAATTGATGCTCATAAAATACTTTGTCGTATTAAGCAGCTTTGGTAAAGAGTCATTTACAAGAATTTTACCTTTATTCATTATAAAAACTCTCTCGCATATGTCTTCTAAAATACCGACGGCATGGGAATTTACCAACACACTTATATTTTGCTTTTTAAGAGAATTTATCACTTCTTTAAGCATCACTTGCCCACAGGGGTCTAAACCGCTAAAAGGTTCATCTAAAAACACTATTTTTGCATTACTCAACAAGACTCTTGCAATATCAACTCTTTGCCGCATTCCTTTTGAGCAATCTTTTAACAATTTATTCTTGCAATCAAGCATTTCAACTCGCTCGAGGCAGGAATCTATATCAGAAGACGATGCTTTGCCTCCGCATAGATTAGCGTGATATTTGATGTACTCTAAAACCGATAAATAATCAGGATGCTGAATGGCCTCGGGCAAAAATCCGACTCCCTCTCTGGAAGCAATTGAAGGAACTTTTTTACCAAAAATAAATGCTTCTCCGGAAGTAATGCTTGTGAGGCCTAACAGCATTTTCATAGTCGTTGTCTTGCCCGCTCCGTTTGGACCAAGCAAGCCCAACACTTCCCCCGGTTCCATTGAAAATGAAACCTTATCGACTATAGACTCTTTTTTTATAGTTCCGACAACTTTTGTAATTTCAATAGCCTCAAGTATTTTTGCCATTTATCTCTCCATGCAATATGATTATTTTATGTGTTTTTCGATTTCTCCGGCATCTCCTCGCCCTTCTCATTACATAAAGGACAATTGCTGTCAGATTCATCAAAGCTTCTTTTGCAGTTTGCACAGTAATATATCTTGTTCATGTATTCTACTGTACCGCCTTCTATTTTGATTGCCATGCCCCTTACCAATGCTTTGGCGATTTTTTTATGAGCAGCTTTAACTATGTTTCCGAGGGTCTGTCGGGAAACATTCATTTTAGTCGCTGCATCTGTCTGGTAAAGTTCCTCTAAATCAGTCAGTCTAACCGCTTCAAGCTCGTCAAAAGTTAAGCTCACCGACTCTAACTCGTGCATTGGAATGCCCGAGGGCTTAAAAAAGACAACATTATATTTACCGCTTACACGTCGATTTAATCTAGGTCTTGCCATTTTCGCTCCATTTTTAGCATTAGCCAAAAAAAATATAATATTTTTTAAAGGCGTTGTCAAGGCTAAGCATTTATCTTATATTTAAATGCAAAGCAGCACTGTGCATACGCACAGTGCTGGCTGAGATGTCTTAAAAAAGATTACTTACTTATTAACGCCGATATAAGTTTTGAGAGAAGGATCACCCATGAGATGGTAGACTTCCCAGTAGTATTGCTTACGGCTTGAAGTTGAAGCTTCAACAGCCAAGTTTCCTGCAACCATAAAGCCGGCATTAGTTACGCCTTTGCCTTCAAACATTGCTTCAAAAGCACCCGGGCCTGTTTTTTCTTTAAGAGGGAACACACCTTCATTGTTAGGTTTAACAATTGAATGCAAACCGACTCCCCAGTAGAAGTCTTCATCCCAATAGGTGCTGTTGGTTCCGCCCACATAACCGATGGCGCCGGCATCTTTTGCTCTTAGCCAAGCTTCGGCAAAGCATTCGGAAACTTCAAACTTACTTGTCAAACAACAGTTGCCTATAACTAAAGGATACTGTCCTTTGTTACCAAGTTTGTATATATCTGAAATCAAGAATCTAGGATCTGCCCAAGAGGTAGAAGAGCCATGTGCGGTATAATTCACGTAAACAGCGCCTTCGGCAACCTTTTCGATAATTGTAGACGAATTCTGCTGAGAACCGGCTGATAATGTTTTATAAACATTTTTAAACCCGTGTTCATTATTTATATAATAGTTTTCTGCATAATTAATGTGCGCCCAACCATGGCTTCGAGCCCAATAAGAATCATAGCCGGCAACCAAAACTGCTCTGTTAAGGAATTCAGAATCGGCAAATTTTTTCTGACCGTATTCAATGGTTTTTTCGATTTGCGGCATAAGCTGTTCTAAATTCTGAGCTGAGAAACGACCGGTAAGCATATCAGGCAAGAAATCACCGGGAGTTACGGCAACATAATACAATTCTGTGATATGAGAGCCGGTTTGTCCCCTGAAAGCAGGAACCTGAGCATGATCACCTACGAAAAGCACATAGCTTGGCGCAGGCATTTCAGCAGTGGGATTGTTATAGAGGTCATGCAAATATCTTTTAAGAGGTTCTGTAATTGCACTGCCGGTTCCAAATTCATCAGTATAAACAGTTTTTACAATATACCCCTGAGATTTTTTCCAATCTTCAAAAGGAGTCAAAGCCTTTTTAAACATTGGATCAGAAACTATTACATAACTTTCCTTTGTTTTACTTCTTCCAAATTTAAGAGCTTCGGGAACGATAACCATCGATTCGGCAAAAGCGAAGGCGTCAGAGGCATAAGCACTGTGTCTTGCTCTTGTTTTGCTCATATTAGACCCGGTCATAACAACTTCGAAATCAATATTATTATAAACATTGATTTTATTGTCGATTGCACTGTAAGTAATAGGAGAAACCGTAAGCTGTACAAGACGCATATGTCTCATAACCCCGATATCTTCTATTGAAGCAAGAGGTTGTCCATTAAAACCTTTGTGAACATAAGCTGATTTTTCATACACAAAAGGAACTTCGGAGCCATCTTTTGGTGCAGAAGGCTGTCTGGGATATATTTTGTTTGCAACACCGAAATCAGCAAGGTTATACACTTTTGTGTCGTAACTTTTTACTACGACTTTACATTCGGCACCAAAAGGCACTTGTATAATCTTGGTTATTACCGGCAACTGAGGAGCACCGTAAGCTCCGCCAAAATAGAATTCAGGCGAATATAACACACTGAAAGGCCCCATAGGTGTATCAGCATCATAAAAATCAAGTTTACGCAAACCGCAGTTCATTTTTAATGACAAATTGCTGCCGTCAAATTTTTCGGACACAACAGAAAGACCGTTGTTAACGTCTTCAGACAATCTGATTTCATCAGCAAAAGCAACACTGCCGCACAACAAAACCATCACAAACAACATCAAATACTTCTTCACGCTTGTACTCCTTATAAAAATACCGTTTCGACACCTAAAGCATCGACAAAAAAGGTCAGAACAGCCACAGTAAAAAACCAACAACACCGCAGCATTTAAGTATAATCCCTATATTTAAAATATGTCAATCAAATAAAACTACTTTTACATTTCTGTAAAATGTAAAGTTTGTTTCACGCTTTGTATAATAAAACGTGAAACAAGTCTTACACAAATTTGTGAAAGAGTTGTTTCACGTTATCTTCTAATTTAATCTAAATTTAGGAGATAAAAGATGCCCGGAGTGCATTTAACGCTAGAAGAACGTAAGAGTATTCAGTTTGGTCTTGATTCATGCAAATCAAAAACAGAAATAGCCGTTGGGATATCTAAAAGTGCCTCTACTGTGAGCAAGGAGATCAAAAGGTATAAAATCGCAAAACCTTCTAATCTCTATGGACGTGGACCATGCGGTTTTTGTATTCATGTCAGAAGCTGTAAAGATAAGCGCAAAGGTCGATGCTTACGCTTTGAGGAGTTTTGTGAACGTCTGAAACACAAAGGTGTCTGTAATGGTTGTGGTAAACGCAATATTTGCCGACAGAGCAAATACTATTACAATGCCGCTTCCGCACATAAATCCTATCGATTCAAACTATCAGACACTCGGCAGGGGGTAAATCTAACAGAGCAGGACAAGAACTTTATCGCACAAATCTTGTCTCCATTGTTAAAGCAAGGACAATCTTTATACCAAATACATACTAACCATCCGGAAATTAAATTGTCTATAAAAACCCTCTATACCTATATTGAATCTGGGATATTTAAAGAATCTGGAATAAACAATTTTTCTCTTCGCCGGCAGGTTTCTATGAAAGCCAGAAAGAAAACAAAACCCAGAAAAACTCCTGCCAACTATAAGCAGCACACATATGACGACTACATAAAGTTTAAAGAAGATAATCCTGATATACCAACAACAGAAATGGATACCCTCTACAACGAGCCAAGCGGACCTTATATCCAGACCTTTATGTTTCAAAATTGCAACTTAATGCTTGGCTTTCTGCATTCAGAAAAGACGTCTGCTTCTATGGCTTCTGTTTTAGATCGATTAGAAGAAAAATTAGGCAAAAAGGACTATAGTAAACTTTTTTCGCTTTTGCTCACAGATCGCGGAACCGAATTCGCAACACACAACTTATTCGAATACAACAAAAAAGCAAATAAGCTTCGCTCAAATATTTTCTATTGCAACCCTCAAAAACCGTCGGAAAAGCCTCATGTAGAGACCAACCACAATTATGTCAGGGATATATTTCCAAATGCTATATCATTTAAGGGAATTACACAAGAAGACGTGGATATCGCTATGGCACATATCAATTCAACTCCCAGAAAAAGCCTAAATGGCCGAACTCCATATGAAATGTTTAAGTATTTATTCGGTGCAAAAATACTGGATAAGCTTGCTGTTAAAAAAATTGAAAAAGACAAAGTCATATTGACTCCACACCTACTGCCATTATTAGAAAAAAGATGCAGACTGTCTGAAAAAGCATTAATAGCGCGTTACAAATAGAATTGAAAAGGAAAAAAGACGTGAAACAACTTTTTCACAAAAAATGAAAGGAGAAAACTCCAAAAACCCCATTACAAAAAGGAATGATTGAAATATTACTAAAACAGAATACGTGAAACAAGTCTTTCACAAACTAAAACTCTCACGGATTCTGTTAGTTTCTTCTACTAATTTTATTATTGAATTCGCCAAAATACTACTGTTTTTGAGCCAAAATAGCGAAAAAAACGAGCATTTTTTTCGCTATTAGACATATTTTCGTGAAACAACTCTTACACAATGAAACTACTTTTACATTTCACCACTTTTACATTTCACCCGAGACTCAAGGTTAAATGCAAAGTTGCGCCTTGGCGGTAAGGGGTATAGTTATGAAATTGATCTGCGGCTTATTTTCGCTTTTTTCGCGGCTTTTCGGATTTATATTTGGCTGTAGTTTCGCAGACTCTGTTCTCGTTTGCCAGCAATTCAATCTGAGCAAGCGCCAGACCGGTGTATTTTTCGACTATCTCCGGCGACAATCCATCATTAAGCATTTTAAGTGCAACCTTTTTTGCTCTCAGAATATCGCCTTCTTCGCGACCTTCTTCGCGACCTTCTGCCCGACCTTTTAACATACCTTCTTCTATGCCTTCTTCGCGACCTTCTCTTCTTGCGGCGTCTAGGTCTGTTGCAAGATCGCTTAAAAACATATCTCTGGCGAAAAGTTCGTGTCGGGTTAATTCATCTGTGTTTGCGTTGCTCATGTTGCTTATCACCTCGCATATACCTTCTTCGCTTCTAAGTGCCTCCGGTAGATCATCTATACTTCGATAATAATTGCCAAACTTTAAAATATGCAGCCATTTTTCAAACTTGCTTCGCAGTTTTGTCGGTTTGTCGCCATCAAATTTCGACAGCTCAACAAAATGATATTCAAGCAAATCTGTCAGTACTCTGTTGGTTTTGTCATGTTTGATCAAGTATTTGTTATATATATCCGGGTCGGGAAGCACCGTTTCGCACATTATCCATAAGCAAAGAGTTTTATTCAGGTCTGTATATTTTTCACCGCGTAACATTTCTCCGGAGTAGCTGACTGCCGAATAATAAAGCACTCTCTTTAATATTTCCGCGTGTGCTTTTACCTGAACTTCGACGCAGAAGACTTCGCCCCGTTTGTTCTTTGCTTTAACGTCTATCACCGATTGCTTACCGCCCTGAAAATCGGGCAGGTTAATCGGGTTCAGTATCTCCAGTTCTTTAATTTCCTGCTCGCCTCTGTATTTTAACAGGGCATTAAGCAACAAGGCCAAAAGCTTTTCGTTGCCTTTGCGCCCGAACACTATCTTAAACAACAAATCATTTGTCAGACCAAAATATTTATCGTATGCACTGTTCATTTTTCTTTACCAATCAATAGCAGATAGGATCCTCTTCGCTTTAATTCTAACATTTATTAGCGATGATATCAAAGCTATAAGAATCTTTTTCCGGCAATGTAAAATGTAAATGAACTTACTTTTACATTTCACTACTTAGACTTTGCTGCTTTATAGGTAAATTTTTGTCCGCTGACAGTGGCTTCGTACATAAGCCCACCCTTTGGAACTATCAAAACGATTGTTCCGTCTTTAAAGCCCACCGAACCGGCTACTCCGGCATTAGCAATTACCGCAGACGCGTTAGCTCCCAATTCAGTTTTTCCCTGTTTAAATTTTTCTAAGACGCTGTCGTTTTGAAAAAAGATTATTTCACTGTAAACCTGCCCACCAAATTGAAATCCAACTGCAATTTGGCTCAAAGTAGAAGTGCCGATAAACTTTCCTTTTCTGTATACTCTGCCGTTTCCTGCGGCTCCGCCCAAGCCAAAACCTGCCTTACCCACAGAAGGAAAAACAGCCCATGCCACGGCTTCATCAAAAAGTTTATTATATTCCGCCGACATATCTTTTACCTTTTTAATTACCAGCTGAGCGTTTTCTTCGCCGCTTCTGCGATGATTAAGCTTTAGCCAGCCGGCCTCAGCACTCTGTTGAAAAAAGCAAAGCAAGAGAAAAAGAAAAAACAGTTTTCTTTTTATAATCATAACAGCTCCTTAAAAAGAAGATAAAAAAACGCACCCAAGAGGATTCGAACCTCTGGCCTTCTGCTCCGGAGGCAAACGCTCTATCCAGCTGAGCTATGGGTGCTTTAGTGAGTGAAAGTTTAAAACTATTTGCTTGATTAGTCAAGAAGCCTTGTCTGTATTTTTTCAGCCGCTATTTTCAGGGCTTCTGAAGCTTGTTTTTGGCCGCTCAAAATCGCTTCTATTTCAGGATTAACCATGTCTTCCATTAAACCGAAGTCTTTTACCACAGGGTTTGCACCGGCCAATTTCATTTGTTCCATAAAAATGCCCAAGTTTTTATCTTCAAACTTAACCAAATCATAAGCCCCCATATTAATGGGAATCTGATTCAGCTTTTGACACCATTCTACCTGGTTTTGAGCGTTAGTAAAGAAAGTTAAAAAGCTGTATGAAAACTTAATTCTTTCGGTAAGTTTTTCAGGCTCATCACGATCTTTGAATATTACAACGTCTGTTCCACCAACATTTGTCGAAGAACCATTCGGCCCCGCAGGAATCAGCCCTACTCCGAAGTCTAATTGAGCCCCCAGACCTGAAAATCTGGCCAAGTTCCAGGGCCCCATGAATATCATCGCGTATTTGTTATTTACAAAACCTTGTTCCGGAGTAATTGCACCGGCGCGCCAAGCTCCGGCTTCAATGCCTTCTTTATGCAGTTCGGCCATCATTTCAACGGCTTTTATTGCTTCTTCAGAGCCCAACTCGCATTTTTTGCCGTCTTCGGAAATTATACGTGCACCGAAAGTGTTAAAAAATGGCAAGTTCCACCACAGCGTATTTGTCATGGCAAAAGCATACTGACCTTTTTCTTTATTAGTAAGCTTTGGCCCTATTTTTTTAAGGTCTTCCCAAGTTTTTGGTAAAACTTTAAGATATTCTTGAGGATCAGGCGCGGCATTTTTATCTATCAAACCGGCCTCTTTAAAGAGCGTGCGGTTGTAAAAAAAGGCCACACAGTTACTTTGATCAGGTAAACCATGATATTTACCGTCAACATAACAAGACTTAAGAGGGGCTTTTAAATATTGATCAGCAATTTTGTCGAAGCCCAATAACCCTAAATCTATAGCGGCATTTTTTCTTGCCAATTCGCAAACAAACGACCAGTCTACACGCGCCATATCAGGCCCTTGCCCAACGGTCAGAGCAGTGCGGATTTTTTCTTTGTGTCCTTCGAATGGAATTCTGACAGGGCGTACTGTATATTTCGCGTTTTCAGGCAACGCTTCCCATTTTTTAATTATACTGCGAAGAACCTGTTCTTCTTGGTCATTATATGTGTGCCAAAAAGTTAAGAACAGTCGGCCATCGGGAGACACTTTTACCGAGCTGTCCCAACTTACGTAAACTAATGCGAGATAACCTATTAAAGCTATTATTAACCAGTGTTTTTCTTTCATTTTTATCCTCTTATTCTTTTACCGCACCCTGAGTCATGCCTTCTATAAAGTAACGCTGAGCAAAAAGGAACAACACGGCTACAGGAACGATTGAAAAACATGAAGCCGACATTATTAAACCGAGTTCAGAAACATATTGCCCTCTGAATAAGGCTAATCCTACCGGCAGGGTTATACTTAACGGATTTTCGAAATCTGTAACAATCAGCTGCCACAAGAAGTTCGACCAATTCGAAAGGAAAGTCAGCAAAAACAATGTAAGTATGATGGGTATAGATAAAGGTATAATTACAACCCTAAACACTTGCCATTCGCTCGCTCCATCGATTTGAGCCGCCTCAAGCAAAGAATCGGGTATGGTATCCATAAACTGCTTTAACATAAAAACGCCAAAAACCGAAGCCAAATGAGGTAAGAACATGGCCCATTTGGTTCCGAACATACCCATTTTACAAATCATAAAGAATTGCGGTACCATGAACATCATTCCGGGAATCATCATTGTGGCCAAAAGGAAAACAAATATATTCTTTTTGTAAGGCAAAGGTTTTTTGGAAAAAACATAAGCCGCCATGGACGAGAAAAGTGTCACCAAAAACGCCGCTGTGGTAGAAACAAGAAGGCTGTTCAAGAAATAGGTTCCAAAGTTTTTCTTGTTTTCTACAGGATCAATTACACCCATTGCCTTTGATTCAGAGTCAATTTTTAATACTCTTCTGAAGTTATCGAGTGTGGGAGAATTCGGAATTATATCAAACGGGTTTCCCTCGGCTAAGACAAGCTCTTGCCCCGAAGGTTTGAAGGCTGTGCAAAGCATCCAGAAGAAGGGAAAGAGAACCAATATTACGCCGGCCATAAGAACTTCGTATAAAAACATTCGGCGTAAAAAATCCCATCTCACTCTTTCGATTGAGCAGATATATTTTTTTACGATAAAGAATGAAACCAATGCCGTTATTATTACAGATAAAGAGGCTATAAGGTTATCGGCCTTTGACATTATAGATGCAGCATTTTCGCTTCCGGCAAAACCTTCACCTGAAGAGAGAGCAGCAAAAACCATAATTCCATATTTTATTATCTGGCCACTTATGCCAAAAACCATAAATATCATTATTGCCATGAGGACCAAGAAAAGCAAGGTTCGACCTATAGTTTTGGGAGTCATTTTCTTTTTCCTCCGTCATTATTCTTTTTTCCTGCAATTTTTTGCTGAACTCCTGTTATTACGAGAGTTATAATGAGCAGCATGTAAGAAATTGCTGCCGCATAGCCGTAATTACCCGCATTAAACTGCTTAAATAAATAGTATCCGGCCACCGACGTTGAGCCGACTGTCTCACCGCCAACAACGAGCTGAGGGCCTCCTGCAGTCATGGCATATATTTCGGTAAAGGCATTTAAAGAGCCAATTAGTCCGGTAATAACCATAAAGCCAAGTATCGGGCGTAACAGAGGGATTGTTATAAGCCAAAACTTTTGCCACTCATTAGCTCCGTCAATATCTGCAGCCTCATAAACATCGCCGGGTATATTTTGAAGGGCGGCAAGCAAAAGAACCATTCCAAAGCCCGCGCCTTTCAAGGTCATTGCGATTATAACCGCAAGCAGGGCTGTGCTTGGATCGCCCAGAATTCCCGGTACATTGAAAAAGTGCTCTCCACCACCTGTTGCCCAAGTCCAGAGACGTGCGACAATACCAAATTTTGGAGCATAAATTAAGGTCCAGATAACCCCAACAACTAACATATCGAGAACATTCGGCAAAAAGAATGCACTGCGAAAGAAACTTTTTCCGAATAACTTGTTATCCAGCAAAAGGGCAAGTGCCATTGAAACGGTTATTCCAAGGGGAATGCTGATAGCAGCATACATAAACGTAACAAATAAAGACCACCAAAATTGAATATCTTTAAGAATTGTTCTGTAATTATCTAGGCCGACAAAATTTAAATTTGCCAAGCTGTAATCACTTGTTGTTCCAAAAAAACTTAGATAAAATGAATAGAAAATCGGAAAAATCAGAAAAACACCAAAAAATAACATAAACGGCGATAAAAAGCCAAGTGCGACCGAGGTGTCTTTAGTTGTTTTAATGGCCAAGAGTCTGTCCTCCTCTACTAATCTGGACAATCGCTAAACTGAAATAATTCTATCACAGATTTCAATTATGTAAATATTAAAAAGTAAAGTTTGGTTCAGTATTCCACAACAAAACTCGGCAAACCCAATTCATTAAGCTTTTCTGACCTATAGTCTGCATCTGCTTCCGAATCGAAAGGGCCAACAAGAACACGATAAATTTCAAACTGCTCGTCCGGTGATTTAAGAACCGGCGAAAAGCTATTTTCAGTCAAAAAGCTCATTACTTGAAGCGCCGAAGCTTCATCTTCAAAAGCACCTAATTGAACATAATATTTGGCCTTATTCTTATAAACAATTTCTAAAGAGGGAGTTTTTGGAACAAATACCTCTTCGGGATGCTGTATAGTTATTGGCAAAGCTTCTTCATGACTATTGTTGTAAGAGGTTTCTGAGGTAGGAGAATCTTTTTTAGTTACAATGCGGGAAGAAACAACTTTTTTATCAGCGACCAAACGAGCATCTAATAATAGCCATATTCCAAACCCGAGTATCAAAACTATTAAAAAGTAAACAACAAAATCTTTAAAAGCATCACCGCTCTTTTGAGGGGGGCCCCAGTCAAATTTTCTGTTATCATCTTTCATACGGCATCCAATTATTACAAAATCGCCTGCTATCTAGGATAGCAGGCGATTAAAAGTATTATTACATTTTTTTGTAAGCGACAACCTTGTCAAAAGACTGTAGCCTAAAAGCTTTTGTGACGTTATAAAGAGATTCTTTTCCGCTTATCAGCATAACCCCGCCGGGAACGAGAATATTATAAATATTATCGGCCATGCGTTCTTTTCCTTTTTGAGAGAAATCAGAGAAAAGATTGCGGCAAATTACTACATCATAACTTCCGAGCTGTTCCATTGCTTCGCTATTAACCGTGTTGGCAAATTTAAACTCTACGAGATTTTTTACGATGTCTTTAACTCTCAGATCACCGCGATCGTCTTCGAAATAGAGATCAAGATATTTTCGATCTATATTTCTAAACATTTCACGTTTGTAAATGCCACGTTTAGCTGTATTTAAGCAAATATGAGAAATATCGATACCGGTAAGAGTAACTTTTACTTTATCGGGATGCAGATCTTCAAGAACGCTCATTGCTATAGAATAAGCTTCAGGGCCAAACGAGCTGCCGCAACAAAGAACTTTAATTTCTTCAGCCCCTTCTTTTACCCTATTTTCGATAATCTCAGGCAAAACAGAATTTATAAGGACTCTTGTCTGCTGAAGTTCACCGAAAAATTCCGTAGCCGGGTTGGTTACCGAGTCATATAGACTGATTAACAAATCCGAGCCTTCTTCTGATCCATATCTCAGGCTGTGATAGTATTCTATCCATGTTGTGATAAAGAATCTGGCAAGATTTTTTCTGAGCTTAGTTTTAAGTATGTTTTTGTCAGAAATCTCAAGTCCGCATTTTTCGGCAATAATATTGCACAACAAAAGTGCTTCTTCGGTATTCAAGTCGCCCTCAGCCGGTTCTTCTTTAAGCTTGTCAATCAACCTGGCTTGTCTTGGTGATACAACAGACTTAAGAATCCCTTCTAAGAACTCCGACTTGTTCTGTGCAAAAGTTTTGATAAAATGGTTTCTGATATTGGGACATGACAAGAAAATTTCTTTTATCTTCTTTTCGACGCCTTCAACATCGCGACTTCCGTTTTTGAAGTATTTAATCGCAGCTATAACGAGATTTTCATCTTCGCTTTCAAAAGCTCTAAAAACTACCGAAGGAGCCAAATCTGATTCTATTGAAGCCATTGCTTCTATCGCACAGAATCTGACGGCATTATTCGGGTCTTTTTCAGCAATTTTAATTAAAGCCTCAACGCTATTTTGAGCTTTGAAATTACCTAGCGCCTTCACAATCTGATATCTGACTTCCCATTTGGGGTGATTTATGTGTTTTTCGAGATCAGAACCCAGTTGCTTGTCCCCAATTTCACTCAACGCAACAACAGCAAGCTTTGCAACCTGCGGGTTTTCATCTGCAAGAAGGGGTATAAAGAACTGTTTCAACTCTTTGCTGTTAAAAGCTCTTAAAGCTGATAATGCAGCTATTCTTATCTGCCAATCAGAATTTTTCAATAATTCTTTCAATGGGAAAATAGATTTTAAATCTTTTATGTTTTCGAGAGAATTGCACGAATTGACAATCACGCGCCACTCTTTATCATTAAGCTTTGAAATCAAACTTTCAACCGCTCTTATTGAGCCGCATTGCCAAATCGTTTTAGATATGGTTTCACGAATTCTTGAATTATCGCTGTCAAGCATTTCAAGAAGTTTTCCGGTTATTTCCGGTTCTTTTCGCAAAGCTAAAACAGAGGCTGCCGCTTCTCTTACGTCTCCGTATGGTTCGGTGTTTACAACGTTAAACAGGGGCTCTATCAACTGTTCTGACGAAGAGTTTTTCATAGCCAAACAAGCTTCTCGTCTAACGTGACCGTTAATATCTTTAAATTTGCGAATCAAAGCTGTTAATGCTCCGTCAAAAGAAAGCATTTTTGCCACCCCGGCAACTGCACTTCTTCTGATGTTTTCATCAGCATCATCAAGCAAATCTTTCAAAGCTCCGAAAGAGATCTCATTGGGATTGGCGCTCAAAGCCTTTGCCAAGGCAAGCCTAATACCATCATTTGTGCTTTTTGCAAATTTCACAATATTTTGCGGTATATCAGCGCCCGGGAACTTTTCGAAAAGATTCAAAATTCTTACAACCACATCGGCTTCAACTTTGTCAATAGTATCAAGAGCAACGGGTATAATCGGCTCTCCGATAGATTCTAAACCGCGCATAGCCACGCTGACTATTTCGTTGTCCGAGCATTGAATAGCATCAAAGAAGATATTTATGTAAGCAGCATCTTTTAATGAAGCGGCCACTTCAACAACATATCGATATTCTGCGGAATCTTTGCTTTCGGCCAGTTCTGTTAAAACGGGGCGCAACGCACAAGCATCGAATCTGCTTATTGTTCCCGGGTTTGCGCCTTCAATTTGGGCAATAGATTTGATAATAAGTTTTCTTGTTCCCGAATCTTCTTCTTTAAGCAAACGTTCATATAAAGGGCTCATCGCCTCAGGCAGTTCAGTTGCCCCAAGAGCCCCTATAGACGTAAAATACTCAATGATATCACCGGAATCAAGTGCGCCCATAAGTATTTGCATTACATCGGGAACCCCAATATTGCCAAGAGCTTCAACAATAGAATATTTTAAAATTTCCGAGGTCTGATAAAGTTCTCCCAAAACAGGCACTGCTCTTGGATCTTGAAGTTTTCCGATTGACTCGACAGCAGTCGTCTTAACGTTATCATCAGGATGAGAAGTGTATTCAACAAGTGTATCTACGCACAAAGGAGATTTAATATCTCCGAGAATTACAAGAATTTGAATAATTTCATCAACGTCTTGAGAGGCTTTAATTGCATTTCTCAAACAATCAATAGCAGATACGCCGATTGCTCTTAAAACAGTCATGCCGGCGTTCCTGATATTTAAATCAGAACTTTTTATAACTTCAATTAAGTTAATTATTACGTTTTCGTGTATCATCCTCGAAAGAACATCGAGTGCAGTATTCTGGACACCCTTGTTCGCGTCTCCGAGTGCTTCACACAAAGATCTAACTATTTCTGTATTTCCGGGAAAGCTTTGCATTTCCCGAACGGCTTTTCTTCGTTCTGAAGGGCTGTCATTTTTTATGCGTTCAAGTAAAACTGCCGGGGTTGTCATATCATGCCCCCTTAGATGCTTTATCAAGCAATCTTTGAACTTCTTGAAGCATCAGATCCGGTTTAATTGGTTTCTGCAAAAATGAGTTTGCACCCAAAGTCAAACCTTTCATAACCATCTCTTTTTTTCCTTCTGTGGTCAAAATGATAATTGGTATATGCTTAAAGTTTTCGTTCGCTTTAACTTGTGCGATTAATTCAAAACCGTCCATGCCGGGCATGTTAAGGTCTGTAACAATCATATCAACTTCATTCTTCGACATCGCTTCGATAGCCTCAATGCCATTATTAGCCTCAAGGATCTTATATCCGGCCTTTTCAAGCGGGAAACAAGCTACTTTTCGCAACATCAAGGAGTCTTCAGCCACTAAAATTGTCTTGGCCATTATTTAAAAGCCCTCCGCGTAAATTAATTCTCAGCTTACGATTATAATTAGAAACAAACAAAAATTGCAAACTTTTTTTATTATTAAAGCCGAGAATAGAAAAAAGGCTTAAGAATTAAGTATATTATAAACTGAGTTTAATCGATTTTCAGTGTATTTATCGCTTTTATTCTTTAAGCCGTTTGCAACGGCTTCTCTTGCTAATTCCATGTTTCCTCTCTCGTAGTGATACAGAGAAATATATAGATTTGCACGCGCATTATTAGGGTCTTTTTCTAATACTTTTGTCAGAAGACTCAAACCGTGAGAATTTAAAGTTGCCGCATTCACAGGTTCGTCAGCAGCGCTCATAACCGATGCAACTGCCAAGAATGTTCTGCCTATTTCCGACAAATCATTAATTTTCTCAAAGCACTTTGCGGCAGAAAAAAATGAACCTTGCCTCAAATAGTCTTCGCCGAGGATTCTGTATGTTTCCGGAGTTCCCTTTGAGGAACCCGGCAAGGCCAACAATGAAGAGAAATTTGCGTCAGCATTTTTTTCTCCGTCCAAAATTATCCTCTCGCAGACGGCTTTAAGCATGGGATCTGTTAGCGAGGGCAGCAAAGCCTTTATTCGAGAAATTCCGTCGATCACGTTGCCTTGTGAATAATCAAGTAAACCCAAAACTATTCCGCATCTTGAATCAGTCGGGTCAACTTTATAGGCGTATTGAGCATAATCACGCACTAAATTCGGTTTATAATCGACGGTAAGATAAAATCTGGCAAGATTGAAGTAAGCTTCCGAGTTATTCGGATACGCTCTTGCGATTTGAGAAAGAGTTATTTCTGCACCTTTATAATCTCTGCTTTGCATTTGTGCGTCAGAAAGCAAACGCCCAATAATCGGGTCATCGGGGTATCTTATAAAAGCCGGTTTCAGCAAATTTGCCGCAACGGCAAAATGAGTTGCCCCTATTGCAACACCGGCCGCCATTCTTGCTTTTTCCACTTCATCTTTCACTTCAATTCCTTGATTATAAATGTCTAAAAAAGGTTGGTATGATTCAGGCGTCATAGAAGATTTTAGAGACATCAAATGATGCCCGAAGCCATTAAAATCAAGATTATAAACATATAAAAGACTTCTGAATATTCCGGTTTCTAAAACACCCCTTGAGTTACGTTTTTCGGTTGCTATTTTTTCGGCAACGGCCAAGCATTTCTCAGCTTCTTTCAAATTAGCTGATTCTACGTAGTATTTCGCCAATTCTAAGTTAAATACAAAAGAGTCTTTTTGCCCTTCGGCCAGACTTTCGAAGCTAACACTTGCAATATTTTGAGGTTCGGCTTTTTTTGGGTAATTATTTTTCTCATGATTATAAGCCGCAGCAATTGCATCTTGGGGGTGAATTTGTTTTTTTATCGAAGACGCGGGATAGTTTTTAAAAAAATCCTCTTCGTCTTCGGCCTGATATTCAACCGGCAAAATAGAAGCCGGTATGGCGGGAATATGAATAAAGCCTTCAGGAGTCGGTGTAATTCTACGAGGCTCATCAGGTTCTTTCTTTACGGGAATTTCAGATTTTTTTTCAACTGTGGATGCCATTTTTTTTAAAGACGGAGTTTGTTGACTTTTCAAAGACTGTGTCTCTTGAGTTTTCACAAACGATTTCTCTTGGCTTTTCACAGGAGATGTCTTCTGATTTTTTACAACAGGCAACGGCTTAATATTGACGGGTAAACTTTCAGGCTCATATTCCGACTCTTCAGTTTCTTCAGGTTCGGGTATTGCAGTTAATTTTGCATGAATAAATCGGGCTCTTTCGTGCTCGGGTTGAACCTTCAATATCCAATCAATATGAGGACGCGCTTCATCTGTCATGCCCATATTAATAAGCGATTCCGCATAAAACACTCGCGCGGTAATATTTCCGGGCGAGTTTTGCAGTATCATTTGAAATTGAGCTTGGCTCTCGGCAAAACGCTGTGTAAGAAAAAGAGATTGCCCGTATCTGAATCTTGATCGCAAATCAGACGGAGCAAGTTTCAAAGCTTGTGCAAACAAATCTGCGGCTTGTTCATATTTTTTTTCGCCAAAAGCTTGTTCGCCACTTTTAAACAAGCTTTCAAAGCCTGCTCCGGCATTACACACGATCGAGAGACACAAAAAAACGCCCAACAAGAACAGAACTTTTTTAATTTTGCAAAACATTGCCGCCTCCGAAAAATTTATTCTTTAGAAATAAATCGGCAGAAGCGGGAACAAAATTAACGTGCTATCAACTCAACATTATCAAACCAAACTGATCCTTTGGCTCCGGGGCCGGCTTGAAAAAATATTCTCAAGTATGCGTAATGATTTTTTAATAATATTTTTTTATTACTGTTTTTCAGTTGTATTTCGTAAGATTTCCATTCAGAAGACACAAGATTAAATTCTTTAACCCACAAGCGGTCTCTTAATTTATGATCTTTATCGTAAAACTCAATGCCTATTGCCGCCTTCTGCTTGCCATCCGAAGATTTACACCAAGCCTTAAACATCAAATCAGACTTTTCATTTACCGCAATGTATTCAGAATAAATCTTTGGTATTGTAAACCTGTCTAACGGGTAGTTTTCTAACGATTGTTTGCCTGATTTAGCCTGCGTCTGAGACAGTCTGAAATTACCTTTTTCGATACTCCAACCGGCAATCTTACCCTTACCTGGAACTGCATCTTCGAAATCCGGGTTTTTAATTAAATTCGCGGCAGCCTTTTTAGCGGCTTTTTGAGCTTCTGCCTTTTCTGCCTTTTCTACAAGCACTTGCGGTTTTGTATTGGTAAAGGTTTCAGAATAAGGCGTATTCATTTTGGTTAAATTAGTTTTGGCATTCTGAATTCTTTGAGCTGATGGCGGGTGCGAACTTAAATACTGCGCTATTCCTTTAGTGTCGCCGTATTTCTTTAAAAACTTTTCCCATAATGTCACTTGCGCTGACGGGTTATAGCCCGCTGCCAGCATTTTAGTCTGCCCAATATCGTCGGCTTCGTCTTCTTGGGTTCTCGAAAACTTCATCAAAGTCAAATAGCTCAAGACCGTTCCCCAAGATTCCCGGTCTTTAGGATTTTTCACCGCTCTTTTCAAAATTTCGACCATCGCCGTTGATAATCTGAAATTTTTAAGGGAATGGCGCATCTGTGCGTGTGCCAATTCGTGTGATATTACTGCTGCAAGCTCGTCGTCAGAAGTCACCATATCAAGCATGCCCGTATAAATGTATACGTGACCGCCCGGAATAACAAAAGCATTAGCTGTGTTATCTCTTAAAACCTGTATGGTAAATTTCATTCCGTGGTTTTTAAAATTTGGTGTTATTTTGTCGAATATGCCTTTAACATAAGCGTTTATCGCTTTATCTTTTTCGGGTTTGCTCGTCAGACCTTGCCAAAACTGCAATTCTTTCCCCAGACGTTTTTCGGCATTTACGTCACCGGTTAGCCAAAGAAGCATGTTAACTTCTTGATAAGTTTGGTAAGCATTTAAAAGTTGCGAAAAGAAGTTTTTACTGCTCGCACTTGCCGAAGCCGTTACAAAAGCCAAAATCAGCAACACCAACAATATTTTTTTAAGCATAATTAGCCTGCTGTGCCTCCGCTCACTTTTATTATTTTACCTTCATCAAGCTCAAACGCATCTATTTTAGGTTTTGCCAATTCTTCTTCATCAGTGTGTCTTATAAAAATTCTTGTTTTATTCAGATATTTTTTAATAACTGCCTGACCGCCAGAAAAACCGCTTTCCTCCCATATTTGTTCGTATATTCCGTCGCTGTGACGCAACAAAGCAAATTCTTTGTAATCACCCGAGCCGCCTAGCGCCATTTGCACCAAAAGCTCAGGCATTCCGTCTCCGTCGAGGTCTTGCTCATACACTTTTTCGATGTAACGGCCTTCTGAGTCAAACAAAACCAAGTCTTTTCCTGCACGGCTTCTGATTATTTTATCAAAACTTGCCATTAAACCCTCAATTTTAGTTCGCTCTATATAAAAGCGCCCCAAACGACTTACGGAAATATCTTCGACAGTTACGTTTTTATCGCCTTCTTTAGCAAATAATGTATCGCCGACAAAAAGTAGCAACAGCAAAAAAACTGCTATAATTTTTCTGTTCATAATATGTTTATCTGCCCAAACCCTTTCTGTTTGCATAACAACTCTGCGCATAAGCGTCAACATCTCTTTGTCCCATTCTGTTGGCAACATAAGTCCTCTCATCGGAAGTCAGCTCAAGCCCGAGGCACATTTTAAGCTTAATGCCATAACCTTGAACCGAAGAGCCGCTTGCCTTGAACTCGCCCCAATTCCCTGCCAATTTTGAAGAATAGGGCCCCATGTTGTAAGCACAAGCGCCCATAACAATTTTATCAATTCCCGTTTTGTTTTTAAAGTTTTTACTGTTAAAAATTTCTTTGAAAAACTTTACCCCGCCCAAAACATTTTGCTGCGGATTTGTCGCATCCACACCCAAACCTGAAGCTGTTTTTGGCATAAGCTGCATGAATCCCTGGGCCCCACAACTGCTTGTAGTAATTTTTCCGCCGGAGTTTTGATGAATACCGCTGCTTTCAATAAAAATTATAGACATTATATAATCTCGTGGGGTAACACGTTCACCGTATTTATTTATTAAATCTTGCGGGAAACCCCAGTCGGAAGAATACCGGTTCAAGGCATCCGAAACCCAAGATTCGAAAGCGGGCGAATTTGTGGTTACGGAAGAACCACCGTAAGAAGGCTGAGATTTTGGAGCCGGCGCGTTTCCCACAAAGCTTGAAGCGCCTGAAATACCGGCATCGGCATAAGATGATTGTGGTGACGAAGCAGGAAAAGAAGAATCAGAAGATGAAACTACCGTAGTCTCCCCGGCGGCAAAATCGGAATAAGCGATTCCTTCCTTTTGCGGAAGATAGCCGCCTGAAGCGGTGTTTCCGGGGTAGTAGGGAGCTACGCCGGTAGCCGGAGACTTAGGCGTATTAATATAATTCCTGTGCATGTAGCCCTCAACTCCGTTTATTATTACTGTATAAAACTCACCGGATTCACCGGTAACAGTGAGCTTTGTTCCTGAGGGGTAGCTTCCCCCCACCATGCCCCATGGCCAGGATCTTAATCTTAGTGATGAACAGCCGACTATTGTTCCGTTTACGGGGTACCCATCTTTTTTTATTTTTTCTTCTTCAATTTGTTCTTCAATCAGCTCAACCGTTTCGGCATCAACAATTGTTGTTTTTGAAACATCCGCACTTGATTCCGTAACCAATACCGTACTAACAGAAAAAGGAGTAGTTTCGGCACTCAATGAGGTTGTCAAGAATGTTCCCAATAATATGGTCAACACACAAAATAAAGCCCCCTTATTCATCACGACACTCCTTTTTATAGGCCTCAAGTCTTCATCTTTTATAATTCTATCATATATTTACCAAATCGTCTAAGTACCGCTTATCTCGATGGCAAATATTTTTGTTTGATTATGCTTGATAATTGCCGATAAAACCTTGTATTATAAGTATATAAATAGCGGAGGCAATGTATATGAAGATTTACGCCGGTTCGGACCATGCGGGTTTAGCATTGAAACAGTCACTTATAAAGTATTTAACCCAAAAAGGTCATGAAGTCACAGACTTAGGTACACATGTCACCGACTCTTGCGATTACCCGGACTACGCACATGCTGTTGCCGCCAAAGTCTTGTCTGACCCTGATTCTAAAGGCATTTTAACTTGCGGGTCCGGCATAGGTATTTCGATTGCAGCAAATCGACATCCCGGAATTCGCGCTGCTTTATGTCACAACTCACTTGAAGCGACCCTTTCAAGAAAACATAACAATGCAAACATTTTGGTATTAGGCGGTCGCATAATAGGCGAAGTATTAGCAGAGGATATTGCCGACAAATTCTTCTCAACAGATTTTGAAGGCGGCAGGCATCAGAATCGCATAGAAAAAATCGAAATAAAATAAAAGGGCTTAATTATAGATGACAAAAGCAAAAAAAGAAGTGGAAGTTCTTGAGAGTCCGTTTAACCGCCCCGACTGGGACACATATTTTTTAAGGATAGCAAAACTTGTTGCCCAAAGGTCCACCTGCATGAGAAGACATGTCGGAGCCGTTATTATCAGAGAAAACCGAATATTGGCCACAGGCTATAACGGTGCCCCTAATGGTATCACGCACTGTTTTCAGCGTAAAGACGGCTGTTTAAGAGAATCCCTAAAGATTCCTTCCGGTCAGCGCCAAGAATTATGCCGCGGTTTACATGCCGAACAAAACGCAATTTTGCAGGCTTCCGCGTTTGGCGTTTCATTAAAGAATTCAGAGATATATGTAACTCACCAGCCCTGCGTGACCTGCGCTAAAATGATAATTAACGCAGGAATAAAACGGGTTGTGTTTTTAGGCGAATATCCCGATGAATTGTCAATAGAAATGCTTAATGAATGCGGAATTTCATATGAAAGAATTGAGATAGATTAACGTCATGGACAAAATCATCATTGAAGGCGGTCATCCCCTTAGCGGCTCTATTAAGGTTAATGGCGCAAAAAATGCGGCTTTGCCTATTATGGCAGGCGTCATACTAAGCTCCGACCCCGTAAAGTTAACCAATGTTCCTGCTCTTGACGACGTTGTTACGATGGCGAATGTATTAAAGGCTATCGGCGTTGAATCTGAGTTTGACGGCAACCACACCTACAAATTCAACCCATCGGGAACAATAACCGAAGAAGCTCCTTACGAGTTGGTAAAAACAATGCGTGCCAGTTTTTTTGTTATGGGTCCTTTGCTTGCCCGTCTAAAAAAAGCGCGAGTTCCGCTACCCGGCGGCTGCGCTATTGGCGTAAGGCCTGTTAATATCCACTTAAAGGGGTTTGAAGCTCTCGGAGCCAAGGTTTCCATTGACGGCGGTTGCGCCGTAGCAACGGCAGACAAGCTCGTTGGCAGCAGCATTATACTTGATTTTCCCTCGGTCGGGGCAACAGAAAACCTCATGATGGCAGCCTCTTTGGCGGAAGGCAAAACCGTCATGGAAAACTGCGCCCAAGAACCCGAAATCGTCGATTTAGCTAAGTTTCTTAACAGAATGGGCGCAAAAATTGAAGGTGCCGGCAGCCCCACAATAACCATAAACGGAGTAGAAAAACTTGGCGGCGGAACCTACGCTATAATGCCCGACAGAGTTGAAGCAGGAACATTTGCCATACTGGGAGCCATGACAAAAGGCAGCATAAGCATCGAAAACTGTGAACCGAATCATATTATGGCGCTAATAAACAAATTGCGCGAAATGGGCGCCGAAGTATCTATATTTGAGAATTCTTTAACGGTCAAAGCCACAAAAGCCCTAAAGGCAATAGAGGCAAAAACCCTGCCTTATCCCGGTTTTGCAACCGACATGCAAGCTCAACTGATGGCTGCCCTTTGCTTGGCCGAAGGCAGTTCAACAATTACTGAAACTATTTTTGAAAACAGATTTATGCATGTTTCAGAACTTGCAAGAATGGGTGCTAATATTACGATACACGACCGAAGCGCCGTTATACACGGCGTCAAATCGCTAAAAGGAGCTCCGGTTTCGGCAACAGACCTGAGAGCAGGCGCCGCAATGGTTCTTGCAGGTCTTGTTGCTCAAGGCACAACAGAAATAAATCAAGTGTTTCACATTGACAGAGGTTATGAAGATTTAGTCGGGCGCATCAGAGAACTTGGCGCAAACATACGTCGCGAGGAGTAATGATAGATGGACAACCAAAAGAACTACATACAGGATTTGATAAACGGGCTTAAAAGCAACAATAAAGAACAAAAATTGCTTTCTGTTTCTGCCCTAGGTATCCTGCGAGAAAAAGAGCACGCGAAAGCGCTCACAGATCTACTTGCATCGACCGACAACGAAATAGTCGAACAGGTAATCACTGTTTTGGGGCATATTGGTAGCCCCGCTTCGGTAAAGCATTTAGTTGACTTTCTTAACAACACAAACGGCAAACTCTCTACCGCAGGCCTCAAAGCACTTCAAAGCTTCGACCTCACCGATGCCCTTGACGCAGTCATACGCTCTTGCACCTCAGATCTTCCTTCAGCCGTTCGAAAAAATTATCTTGATATTCTTCTGAATTACAATGACATCAGAGTTGCGTCTTTAATGAACGAAGTTATGGGTCAAACAGCCGATCCCGAGCTGCTAGTTGCAACCATCGACTATTTCATACGCTACCCTTCAACCGAAAAACACACTTCTCTCAAAATGCTTTCATCAAGCACGAACTGGAACGTTTCTTTGGCCGCGAACCTGGCTCTTTCAAGATTAAAAGACGAACACGCATACGCGCAGGTTAGAAGACTCGCTAAATCTTCTAACACCGAAGTCAGGGGCATTATTGTAAAAGCCCTTTCGAAACGCCCTCAAATCGAAGATCGCGAAATGTTCTCAATGTTTTTCGAAGACAATAGTGCAGAAATAAGGGAAATGGCAATCGAAGGTTTATCTTTATTCGCAACCGATGAAAGAATATCGATTCTCAGAACCTGGCTCGCAAAAGAATCAGACTCTAATTTTAAGATTGCTCTGGTTAAAAAAGCAGCAGCCGAAAAATCTGTTTTGCTTTATGACGAAATTTACAAACTTTTACAATCATCAGACGAGTTAATGCAAATTGCAGCCTCAGAAGCGATTACCGCGATGGGCGAAAAAATTGCCGACAGAATTTTGATCGACTTTGACAGAATGCCTTTGGTTGTAAAAGAACAAATGATTCTTATTCTCGGAAAAATTGGCGGTTCAAAAGTTATCACAACCATAAAAGAATGCCTGTTTGCTCGCGAAAGATGGCTGAGAATAAATGCTATCGAAGCGGCTTCAACCATAAACAGTCCTGAACTGAACAATGAGCTCATTAAAATGGTTCAGAATCAAGATACAGACATTTGGGTTATGGCAACAGCTGTATCGGCGCTTGGAAAAACACTTAACCAAGAATATACGGAAATTATTTCAAAACAACTTGCACACGAAGATGCAAGAGTCAGAGCAAACGCAATCGAAGCATTATCACATCTAAAATGGGATAACCTTGACGAGGCCTGCTCAAGAATGCTTATCGACAAAAACGACCGCGTCAGAGTCAATTCCGCAATTGCTCTATGGAAAAACGGAAACGAAGAAGTGTTTCAAGCCCTTGAAAAGATGTCGAAAGATAAAAGCAGATGGGTCAGGGCTTCTGCCGTATTCGCACTCGGAAGAATTAAAGACAAGTCTGCAACGCCAATCTTGCTCACAATAATCGCCGACAGCGAAGATATGGTTTATCGAAATGTTATCGAAGCTTTGGCAGAACAAGGAGACCTTAGGTCACTCTTGCCTCTCTTAAGAGAATCAAGAAAAGCAAGATTACCAAAACATTTCTTTGATAAAGCATTACAAAGATTTACCGAAACTCTTAAAAGCTGACAATGGGAAAAAAGAAAAAACTTATCAGATTCGAAGAAAACAAACATTTCGATTATCTGTTTGAACCTGTTGCCACCGACCTACTCGAAACACCGCACGAATTGAGAGGCCGGTGGACAGATTTTTTTGAAAACAATAATCCCATTGTGCTTGAACTAGGCTGCGGAAAAGGGGAATACACTACAGGACAAGCCTTGCTTTACCCCCACAAAAACTTTATCGGCATGGACATAAAAGGCTCAAGAATCAATCATGGCGCCAAAGAGATTTTGCGCAAGAGCATAAGCAACGCTTGTTTTGTCAGAAGCCAAATCGAACTGGTCGACTTGATTTTTGACAATGAAATAAGCGAAGTTTGGATAACTTTTCCTGATCCCAGCATCGAAAAAGCCAGACGCAGGCTCACTTCGCCTATGTTTTTGAACAGATACCGCAGCATTCTAAAATCAAATGCTGCGGTATACCTTAAAACCGATTCAAAGGAATTATTCGACTACACAATAGAAACGCTTAAAGAAAACAAATACAAAATTTTGTTTGAAACAGATGATTACTACAACTCTGACATTTCTCAACAACTGCCGCCGATAAAAACGACTTACGAGAAAAAGTTCTTAGCCGAAGGCAAAAAGATCTGTTTGCTGAAATTTGAAATCAAATAACTTATTTCATCCAATAAGCGCTGCAATCATCTTTTCTGTCCATAAACCCGTATTCAATCAAGTATCTGCGCAAAACAGGATAATCGTCAAAAATATTTTTTAATATTTCGTTAACTTCTTTTTCTGTATATTGCCTATTTTTCTCGAACTTCTCGGAGATATGCCTCAGGACAACTATTTTACACTTTTCTTTTATATAAAATGTTGACAGACGCCCATTCAATTCTTCGGGAAAATACTTTTTCAATATTTTTGCATTTTCATCTTCGGTGATTTTGTATCTGTCATCAATCATTGTAGCGGTTTCGTGAGGCTGAATAAATTTTTTGGGCGCGTTTTCGTTTTCTCTTATTAAAGCCGTAAGAGCTAAATACAACTTTGCCTGCTTTTCTTTTTCCTTCATTGCAAACCGATGATTTCTAACCGTAGAAATGCTTCCGATTTCAAGCTTCTGCTGAATTTGCTGATCTTGCAGTTTGTTATAAAAGCATCTTAACAACTCAGACTGATGTTCAGAAAGACCGGTAATTTTTTTGTCCATTTTTACAAGAGCTTCAAAAACTGATTCATGAACCGTCTCGATATGCACCCGCACATAACGGCGGGCTTCATAATATTGATCTTCATGCCTGTAGATAAGCCCTTTTTCAAATTCTTTGTCACAAAACAGACATTTAAAAGAATCTGCAGTCTGCGTATATCCATTTTTAATATCGTCATATTCATTGGCTAAAATATCAATCGCCTTACCCATATAAATATATCTCCTTTTTGTTTACTTATATATAGATATATAATACAATTATCTACTTAGTCAACAAAAAAAATGCCGGATAAAAAAAATAAGCGCCTAACCGATTGATAAGCGCCTAAAATGGAGCAGACCGCTCAAAGAGCGGTCTGCTATTGGTTAACACAGTATTTTTTGAATCGGGTTTCCATTCTGGGGGCATTCAATTTGCGATCTGTCGAATGTCGTTAAACTTTCCACTACCCCTTCTTGCCGTTACACGTCTCTTAGAGTCTTTACATGACTGCACTTTTACGCACATTGGTTACGCAAAACCTTCAGACGTTCAACGCCCACAAGGTCAACATACAATCACCGTATCTACTGTTAAGATGATACACCATCCTCTTACAGACTTATGCTCGGCTTCAAGGTCCAATACACAACTCTACATCGGCCGGGTATAGCCAATAACCTCCCTTTGGTTTATTTCCTCTTAGCGCTATCGCCACCGAACGTGACAAACGAGGTTCCAAACTCGTCGCTCTCCGTATCCAGGTTTTCTCAACCTCTTTGCGGATGTTTGCGTTCTGCATGGTTCGCGGGTTTATTCCACCCCGCAAGCACTTCTAGGATTTTCAGACTTCAGAGCCTAACCCAACTTCGATCGCTCACCGTCTCCGGTGAGGCATACTCCTTCGCCGTTACTGTTCCTGTATAGTTTTCTTCTCGAGATTGATGATGGTTACCGCCATCTGACCGCCGAACTTACGTTCTGCCCGATCTGTCTCACTCGAACCCTTTGCCGATTACTCAGCCAGTTTCTATTTTGGAATTCAGCCGACCTTGAAGTTTTAGTCCCGAACATTGAGCGCATCTACGCCGTCAGGTTTCATCCCTTCGCCGTCTACACAAGCTCTCCTGACTTTCGTTCCTTTGTGGTATCCGACCTCAAATGCCCAAAACCATAGGTCTTCCTCTTTCAGGGTTTCTACCCTCTTAGAGTTTATTCTGCATATGCGGCTGTTCCTCGAATCAACGAGGCCGTCCCACTCTGGAGTTCCTACCTTCTGCCGTAACTTTAAATTCGATTCCGCGTTGTTTTAGATTATCGTTTCTCTTGGATGGCTGTCACCCGTCACCGGACAACCCCACCGCCCATTCAAACAACAGCCCGGTTTCTGCTTAGCGAGAAGCTTTAAAGTTAATAACTCTCGGTTCCGATTCAATTGTCAAATATCTGTGTCTTCCAACAACTACAGTCTATAGTTTTATATCTATAATGTCAATAGTTTTTGCAAAATAAATCCGCTCATCGAAAAAACTTTCGATGAGCCCGTACACTCACTGTTTCAGATGAAACAAATAAAAATAAAATAAATATATTTAATTTATTAATTCATCTTTTATAACAAAAATGAAAATAAACCATCTCTAACGCCTTCTTTATTGCTTGATTTATGGGTAAATATTGATTGGCTAAAACAAAATCTATCGCAGTTAACCTGCGATAGAAATTACATAACAAAGGCATTTTACCCCCCTTTTCCACGTATTCCTTAGCCTTTTCGACCGTATTAGGGGACTTTTCTTTCAAAGAATGGCAAACGGCAAACTTGACCTTACCATTCTTGTCAGTTAGTCCTGAAAAGCCGAAAAGTCGGCAAATCATCCCCCTTAAATGGTATATTTTACAACCCCAACGTCCATTTTCAAATCTTGCAAAAAAGCAAGCGGGAGAATCGTGTTTTTCGAGTGCCTCCAGCCAATCTTCAAGCAAATCCAACTTATATGCATGCCAAGCTAATGGCATAAATTCAAGCGGAGTAGCCTCAATTTGCTCATAGCGACAACAATCCGAACAGTGACACAAACAATCAATACCGGCTCTCTTTTTAAATGCCTTTGTTTCTTTTTCGGCCATTTCCTGGAGAGTTTCAACGCGCTGAACCTTGTGATACAAAGCTACCATATATTTTTCCGGAACTATTAAGAGTTAATTAAAAAGTGCTGATCAATTCTGTCCACAACAAGTTTTCATCTGATACCTTTGAGTTTGTTGAATCAAGGCAATCGCCCTTATCAGCCATAGTATAACCAAAACGAAGTTTTGTGTTATCTGTAAAGCTGTAACGGTATTCAAATATTGAAATATCCATCTCAAGCTTATTGTAGCCAAGCGCATTTAGATTATTAACGTTTACGCCCGCAAAATCATTCGAAACATTATCTTTCAGCTCTTTAACTTTATCAAAGGCTACTCTAAAATAATGTTTACCGGTGTTTGGAGCATAATCAAGTTGAAACTTCAAGTCTGAGGTATTGTAGAATTTCTGGTTTCCACCGGCAACTCCGCCGGTCATTCCGCCTAAGAAAAACGCAATGTCTTCAAAGGGAGTTTCGGGGCCGCCAAGATATCTTGTTTCGTTGTCTAAGGTAATAATTCCGTCGAATTCATCGTCCGCATCTGTATAAGCAATTTTGGCACCAAAATTATTATTGCCGGCCCAGTTGATTGCGGCGTGCTTCATATAACCGGCAATATTTTCTTTTTTGCCTGCATTTTTTCTGTCGTTAGATGCGTAAACCACAGCTATATCATATGACAAGCCTTTTTTTTCAGAGATTGTTCCGCGTGAACCGGCTTCAATAATATCCATGCCTCTGTCAGTGTATATGGGCACCACAGAAGTGTTTGGAAGACTTCTGGTGTATATACCCAAATACCCGCTGCTTTTATCAAACTGTTTTGAAACATTCAGGTTCCAAATCTGATAATAATCTCTGTTTTCTTCTCTGTCGAAAATTGCATTCATCACAATATCGGTATCGCCGTTATTTGTTTCGTAGGTTATGGCATCTGCGTAACCATGCAAAACCATATAATGTCCGCGGGAAGTATATTTTCTTCCCAGTCTGAGAGTTCCTCTGCCTCTAAGCGCGTCTCTGAATTCAAGATAAGCGTTGTCAACTCTGTTTGCACTTACCAATGATCCTGCCGGCAAACCGTAGTTATAATCATAAGCAGTCCATCTCACGTGCGCTGTTGTATTTTCGTCGACTTGAGCATTAAACTTAAGTCTCAAATAGGCATTTGTATGCACATTATCGCCTGCATTAGCGGTTTTAACAGCGTCGGTGTGCCTCAATCTAAAATCGCCGCCGAAAGATAACTTATCTTTTCTAAAATCGTTTTTTGCGATCTGCTTAATTCTGTTTAAATCTTTTTTCGTAGCTGAAAGATCACCTTTAATTTCTGCCAAATCTGCCTTTAAACCGTCGTATTTTACGCACATTAAGGTTAGTTCATCGGCGAACTCAGCCACAAGTTCTTCTATATCCATAAACTCGTCTTGCGTTAGGGGCTGTTTTTCAATATTTGTTATATATTCTGTGCGCGATAATATGTTAGCTACTATTTGAGCCATTCCATATCTTGTCACAAGAGCATCTCCGTTAAAATTTTTGTCGGCTGTTCCCGACAGAAAACCTTTTTCGGATAGCCTTTCAACAGTTTCATAAGCCCAGTGGCCTCGGGGCAAATCTTTATAATACTGAGAACTTTGGGCGGTTGCGACGCACAAAAATAAAAAGCACAAACTTAATAATACTCGCCTCATTTGAACTTCCTTGTTATATAACTAGTTATAGTAGAAATTACACAAGTCTTGTATAAAAGCAAGAGCAAATCAAAAAAATAATATTAATTCGCAAGGAAATCGGAATTGATTTAGAATCCCATAATATGAAAGCACTTTTACAAATA
>MWDD01000009.1 GCA_002070375.1 bacterium ADurb.Bin157
AATATTTCAATGTTTGTATAAAAATAGATTCTCAAAACAGTATTGTTTATTATTACCTATATAAATTATATGAAGGAAAAGGCTTCGTAGGCAAATCGCTAGAAATGATTGAGAGATTTCATAGCTTGTCCCCTGTATTAGGAAGCAATTTATTTGAGCCGGCTGTTGAGGCTTCTAAGCAGGGCCTTTCTGTTCTGGCTTATAATTTATACAGAAGCGCTGTTTGCGCCGATAGACGGCTTCTTATTCAAAATGATAATGGAATAATTAAATCTTATCAAATGAATATCCCTAAGAATTTAGATTCAAAAGAAGTTAAGTTTTATCAAATATTTAAAAAATATTTAAATGGTGAGTATGAGTCGGCAATGAGCGAAATGTTAACTTTGTTACCTGAATTAAGCGGAATTGCTTATATTGATGGGACTAATATGGTAAGAGAGTGTCACGCCGTAAGAATGCAGGATGTTCGTTATCAAAAATATATTCGGGATTTGGAGCTTGCTCGAATCAGAGAAGCGGAAGCAAAGAGATTGGCCGAAGAAGAGGCAAAAAAGCCTAAACCAAAGCCACCGGAAGATACCCCTGCAGATAAAATTAAAAGAATGGCGGTCGTTAATCCGACCGACTATGATGCGCAGTATAAAGCCGGAGTAGAGTTGAGTCGTTTGGGTTATCATAAGGATGCAATTTTCTTTTTCGAATCAGCTGCAAGGCTTAATAGAAAGGCATTGGCGCCTGTTTATTCGATGGCAAACTTGTATTTATTCATAAAAGATTATGATAAGGCAAATGCAATGGTCTTACAAGCACTGGAAATTTCGCCTGCAGATACCTCTTCATTAGGGTTAGCAGCAGAAATATTTTTGGAGTCGAGTGATCCTGTAAAGGCTATATTTTATGCAAAAAAAGCCATTAAGTCTAATACTAATAATTTACATGCAAGGCTTATTTTGGCTCAAGCATATAATTCAGTCGGAGATTTTACAAATTACCGTTCCGAACTTGAAAAAGGACTTTTTATGAGTAAGAGTGAAGAAGCTATTAACGAAAAATTTAAGATTTTATACGAGTCTTTACAAAACGATTAAAAATTGTTATACTTATCGCACAGTGTTAGTTTGAACCCAATAATAGGAGTTTTATATGACATTTTGCTGGGAAATCTACAATAATTCTAAGTGTGAAACCTGTAAGCATTACCTTGCTTATCAAGAGGGAACATTAAACCTTGATGAAGTTAAAGATATAGTTGTAGTTGATGAAGATTAATTTCTCATAAGCCAAGGCCTAAAGAATTTATCAAAGAAACTGAGTTCGTTCCTTTTCGAACTCAGTTTCTTTTTAGGTTTCCAAGGTTCAATTATTCTTTTAGAGGGAGAGTTTATTACAGAGAGCAATTTTTGCTCTGAAGCAGCCTTTTGACTATATTCAATAAGCGACTTTTCCATAAAAGTCATTTTACTTTCTAAACTGTCAATTTTTCGGGCCATGTTTTTCAGCAAAGTTTGATTTGCAGCTAATACTTGAGCGATATCTATTGATATTTCGGTTTCTTGAGTTATCTCTTGATTAACTTCAACTTTCATAATGTCTCCCTGTAAGAATATAAAGTTTCAAGCAAACTCGACAAAATCTATAAAATAATTAACGAATAAAAAATATATACAATGAAACAAATGGCTGATATATTTCGTAGTATGTTTGTGAATGAGAAATTAAATTTGCACCTACAATAGTTTCGAGGAGGTTTTTATGAAGAAAATTGCGGGATTCTCAATGTTTTTATTAGTTTGTGTTCTTTTTGCCTTTATGGTTAATGTGGAAGAAGCAATATCAGAGTCAACTACTTCAGTTGTTATAAATGATGGTTCTTCAGAATCTGAAGAAGATGCTCTGTTAGAGGACAGTGAAACAAGTTTGCTTGACGGCATAGAAGACAACGGCGAAGCGGTCCGTGTAACTATTCCCGAATCAGCAGATATGACCCTGGGCATTCAAGATTCTGACAACGTAATGCCTGCCAATTTCCGCGGCGGCGACCCTGACAGCGGTTTGGTAAACGCTCTTGAAGACGTTTATTATGTTAAGCATGAACATTCTTTGATTTACGAAGAAGATGCCGCAAAGTTAGCTGAAAACACAACTTTTGAATCAGATCCCAATATCACCTGGGACACCAAAATAAAAAATGCAGACGGCACTTATGAAGACGTTGAAGCTCCTAAAAATACAAATATGGCAGCTGACGGCGGCGAATTCTTTTTGCCGGGCGAATATCAAATCGGTAACAGCGGTGCTCGCCAGGTCGGTGAAGTTCCAAGCGTAGAAGATGAAGAAGAAGGTGGAGAAGCGACCACTGTAACTGCACAGCAGTCTATGGGCGTTAAAGTTCACGACGTAACTGCCCCTGACCTTTGGATTGCTTTCCAAGAAACTGCAGGTTCAAGAGCTATTCCCCAAACAGAAGAAGAGCTAATCGGCGATCTTAAGACAAACATATTAAAGCATGCCGGTCACCCCTTCTCTACGGAACCTACAAATAAAGATTTCGAAGTAAAAAGCTTCATCTTTATTGAAGAAGGCGAAGATAACGAAGAATTGAAAGAAAGAGATAAAGAACCTTGGGATAAAACAGCACGCGTAACTTTAGCCGGAACTCTCTTTAACGAAGACGGAATGGTAGATGTAAAAAGCGCTGTTGTTAAAACTAAGCTTCTTAGCAAAGAAGATCAGACTCGCTTAGCTCAAGTTGTTGGTGGCAGCGATCACGACCTTAAAGGTATTTTTGTAAGAAGAAATGTACCCTTTATTTTTGCAGCAGTCGCAACTGATAATGGCGACAGAAGAAAATCGGCCGGTATTGACTCTTATAATGTTGAAGCTCGTCTTGAATATCGTGACGGTTCACCTGTTGAAAAGGTTGGCGATGCATACTTGTTCCGCGTTCAGAACTATCCTGTTGAAGAACATAAGGATCAAGAAGTTTACACCTTTATCGCAAGGGCGAAAGACCTTTCCGGTAACGTAACAGAAATTGCAGTTCCCGTATATGTTGTAGATTCTCAGGCCTCTTTTGAAGGCAGAAGGTAATTTTCGTTTAAAAAAACCCGGGATTTAATTCCGGGTTTTTTTCTTTCATGTTTATTTGAAATATGTTAACATAATAATATGCATATTAATTTTAGACAAGCTATTACATTTATTGAGGTTATGATTGCCTTTTTAGTATTGGGGATTGTATTAGTTCCTGTATTTGGCTTTTTAACCGGTTCTGTAAAAGATACAGACAAAATATATGCTGAAGCTATTGCAATTTCGAGAGCAAAGCTTATCATGGACACTATGATGTTTCAGATTCCCTGGCGAGTAATCAGAGAGGGTAAAAACGGCGGCCCTTGCAGGTTTTCTGTTTACAAGTTAGGTGAAGCGCCTTCCAGCATTCCTGAATACCGTAAAAAGGTTAATGAAAATCTTAATAAACTTTTAGCTGTCGCTATTCCCAAAATGTTCGGAGAAGGAACGATTGTCAGCAGTGCAGCGAATAACGAGGAGTGGCGTGGCGACGGGAAGTTTGTAAACAATAAGGGGTTTGTTTTTAGGGCCAGAGCCAAAGTTACAGACTTAGATGACGATAAGTTGGGGCCTTCGTATAGTATTCCTTTCGTAAATAATGACCCTTTAACGCAAGCTTCAAAGCCTTACTATTCTATAAGTGAGCTTACACCACTAGATTACGACAAAAAGTTTAATGTCATTAAAAAAATTGTTGTGCAGGTGAAATGGTCAAACTTAAAAGGTCTTGATCCTAACGAAGACAAGAACCCAAGAAGCTTGTTTTTGGTAGCATATAAGTCAGATTTGGACAGCTAATATGAAAAAGAATAATAGAGGCGTTGCAATGGTTGTTATAGTGTTTTTTGCTTTTGCAATTGCAATAATATTATTTACAATGATACGCTCTAACACCAATTTATCTTATCAAAATAAGAACACTATAAAAGCTTTACAAGCTAATTATTTAGTTCATTCTGCGATACAACACGCAAAATTACATTTAAAGCTTTTACCCAGAGAGGTCTATGTGTATTTTAAAGCAAACCCCACTTCTACCGATGCTTTAGCTAAGATTGATTCAACTCAGTATCCGCCCATAGACTTAGGACCTTGGAAAAAAGAAAAAATCAATTATGACCTTTTTAAAGCGGGTGCTGCAAAGGATAACGAAACTCCTTATGGCGGTTCTTATCGGGTTACTAGTATAGAATGTTTAACTATAGATAATGACGCAAAACTAGTGCAAGACAATTACCGCGTCAAGGTTGAGTCTATTGTTTATTTAAACAATGATAAGTTTGAAGATTCTCTCACTGAAGAATTTTCTGTTTCGCGTCATACAGGCGGTCGCTAATGAATAAATGTTCTAAACCAGGCTTTACGCTTATTGAGGTAATGATAACAGTTTTGTTGTTATCGTTGCTTTTAGGAACCGGGAATTCTATCTTAAGTTATTCTCGTCAGCAAACAGAAAAGGGGTTTTGGATACAGCAGGCAATTGCACAGTTAAGAAATACAACGCGCCTGATTGGTATAAAAATGAAAGAGACATCTTACCCTTCTACTCTTGTTAAGAGTAAGTCCGGTGGAATAGATACCGACTCAATATATTCCTTTAAAGAAAGACGTAAATACGATGACATCGGTAGATTGAGAGCATTAGATATTAATACTTCTGACGTCTACAATATGCATACTATATCTACAGACGGAAACACAATGGCTGCTTCATATGACGACAGGACCATTATGTATTTTCCGATCTGCACCCCTGAAATAATAGTCAATGGGAGTAAGCAAAGCGGTACCGGTATTATTACTTGGGTACATTTTGTATTTAGGCCGGCTAAAAATTATTCAGTTACAGGCCTTGGTTCAATATACATGGATGAACATGAAGTTTCTTATTCGACAAAATCTCCGGATTATGCATACGGCCTTGGAAAGCCAAGCGAAGCCTTTTCTACCTCATGGGTTCCGACAAGAAGTAAGGAATTGATAACAGATGTTTCCGGCATAAAGGTAGACACTTTCAGTGTTAGCGAATCAAAAGGACAGGCCGTTTCTAAAGAGGGAGTTAAAGGTGATGTTGCGACTGTTAAGAAAAATTTGGTTTCAATAACCATAAATTGTTGCCACCCAAAAGATGGAAAAATAACTCTTTATGACCAGTGCTCGGTAATTAGTAGAGTTGAGTTGACAGATGATTTAGTTATTCCGCCCAGTATACAGCTCATAAAAGTTATTAAGTCGGGGGAACGCGCTTTAGTTAAATATGGTAATGATTCAGCCACCGAAGTTGGCCTATTTGATCCTGTCGGTCCCGGTAAGGTTGTTAAAATATACTCAACTTCAATCAAGGTTGAAGAGGGCGGAATGGAGAGATTGGTTGTTCAATCTCCTGAAGAGTAATTTTCTTTCGCTTTGTTCCAGTATCCATCTAGTTCAACCATTGATTTTCCTTCAAATCCTCCGTTTTTTTCAGCGATAGCTTCTACGGCAGAGAATCTTTTTGCGAATTTTTCAGATGCGGTGGCTAAAGCTTGATCTGCATCAATCCCTGCTAATCTTGAGACATTAATTACTGCGAAAAGTAAGTCTCCGACCTCTTCATTAAGCTTTTGCTTATCATTTAAGACGGCTTTAACTTCATTGGTCTCTTCTATAATTTTAAGAAATGCTTCTTCATGAGATGAAAAATCAAAACCTACTTCAGCGGCAATAGCCTGTACTTTTTCAGCTTTTTTAATATTATTTGCAAAATCGAGTATCTGATTTACTCTATATGAAGGCTTGTTTTTTAAGTGTTTTTCAGAGATTTTTTGCTGCTCCCATAATTTTAAGACCTGATCTGAATTGATATCATTAACTTTATTGCCAAAAATGTGCGGATGTCTCAGAATCATTTTTTCGCAGATATCATGAGCAACTTCGCCGATATCAAAAAGTCCTTTTTCTGAGGCAATTTCAGCGGTAAAAACAATTGTCATGAGCAAATCGCCAAGCTCTTCTTTAATATTTAAAATGTCGTTACTTTCTAATGCTTCCACAAGCTCCTCGGCTTCTCCTTTAATGTGTTTTGCCATAGACAAAAGTGTCTGTTTTTGATCCCAGGCGCAGCCGTTAGGTGCTCTAAGCGTTTGCATAATTTCAACGAGTCTGTAGAATTGAGTTTTGATATAATTAACGTCTTTATTTTTCATAGTTGTTATTTTGGGTAATTTTGATTGTTAAGTCAGCATATTTATTATAGTAATTTTTTCTAGCTAGCCAAAGTTCATAAATTTCTTTGCTTGTTTTACTTTTTATGAGTGGCCTGGTTTCTCTAAGGTTGGGTAGTCTGTCTTCAAAGTATTTCCAGGGTATATCTAAAAATACGGTCAGACAGTTTTGTATATGTTTTAGATTGGCAACATTTGTTATTATCCCTCCGCCGGCAGCTATGACTGTTGTTTCTTTAATGTCGGACAATACTTTAATAAAAGTCTTATGTTCAATTGTTCTAAAATAATTTTCACCAAATTTTTCAAAAATAGAACTAATGCTCATTTCTGAGTATTCTTGAATTTTATTGTCTAAGTCAACAAAATTACAGGAGAGTCTTTCTGCTATTTTTTTTCCGTAGGTTGTTTTTCCACAACCCATGAATCCTATAATTAAAATGATTTTCATAATAATAAAAAAACGGCGGATAAAGCCGCCGTTTCTTATGCTTTCGGTCAAGTATTATCTTACCGGAACTACTCCTCCGACAGATGGAACTATAGGTGACACATTAATTGCTCCGCCTTGGTTAACGGGTATTTCTGTTTGTACGGGTATGCTATTTTGGTTTCCCGGATAGTCAGAGTATCCACCTGTATTAAACCCTGTGTTTTTGCCTTCTCCGAGGGTGTTTTTGATAATGTGCATAAGCTGAGTAAGTCTTTGATTAACAGCGGTTCTGTCGTTCATAACCAAATAGAATTTCGCTTTGCTGATTCTTTTGTTAACTTCTTCAATGAGTGGATAGTAGGCCGGATGAATAACCGTCTTTTTAAGGGCTGACTGAGCGTTATTAAGGTGACCAATGGCAGAAACACTGTCTTTGAAGTTTTGGTTGTAACTTCTTAAGCAGTTATTTAAATCTGTATAGACCATGTAGAGCATCGCCAAAGTAGCCTTTTCGGTTGCTTCGTTAGCAAAGGTTTGTTCTTCTACGTAAATGTCATTTCCGTGGTTGTCAAATTTTTCAGTTTGTTGGGAATTGGCGCAATCCTTATCGTTACAGTCATAGCCGGGGCCTGCCGAAACCGGTGCTGTGGCGAAAAGAAGGACTGTTAAAAGACCAGCTAATAATTTTTTCATTCTGTTCCTCCTGTGAGTGTACTACAATTATAACATATAAGTTTTTAAAACGGAATGCACAAATAAAAATATTTTTGTGTGTACATAAAAGCGCATATTATTTTATAAATAGTGCTTGATTTTTGCGTTTTAAGGGTGTATAATATCAAACACTTAGCCGAAATCAGCGTCTTTTCGATGCCCGGTGCGGTTGAGAATTTAATTACCTGACCTGGGTTCAGGAAAAAAATACTTAAAAGGAGTCCGGCATGGCAAAGACAGAAAAGGCTGCCCCCGCCAAGGAAGCAAAAGCTTCTAAGGTTCAAGGGCCTAAGTCTCTCCCAAGGCTGAAAGAAAAGTATCAAAAAGTGATTGCTCCGAAATTGGTGACCAAATACGGTAATCCAATGCGCGTTCCCAAGATTGAAAAGATTGTTGTCAATATGGGCGTAGGGCAAGCCACTCAAAATGCTAAGCTTCTTGAAGCCGCAACCAAAGAATTAACTATTATCGCAGGTCAAAAACCTGTAACTACCAAAGCAAAGAAATCTATTTCAAATTTCAAGCTTCGAGCGGGTGTTCCTATCGGTTGCAGGGTCACGCTTCGCGGAGACAACTGCTATTATTTTCTCGACAAATTGTTTACAATTGTTGTTCCTCGTATAAGAGACTTCCGTGGTTTATCCCCGAAAGCTTTTGACGGGCGAGGGAATTACAGCTTAGGTTTGCAGGAACAATTAGTTTTTCCTGAAATCAAGTATGATACAGTTGAAAAAGTGCAGGGAATGAATATAACAATTGTAACCTCTGCTCAGAATGACGGTGAGGCTTACGAGCTTTTAGAAGAACTCGGTTTGCCGTTCCGCAAAATCGCTAAAAAAGCGTAAGTGACTACAAGGAGTTGTTATGGCTAAGAAAGCCCTTATAGAAAAATGGATGAAAACACCCAAATTTTCGAGCCGAGCTTATAATCGTTGCGAGATTTGCGGTCGTCCTCGCGGATACATGAGAGATTTTCAACTGTGCCGCATATGTTTCAGAGATCTTGCGTCAGTCGGCAAAATTCCCGGCGTGACGAAATCAAGTTGGTAAGGAGAAATAACCATGAGTATGACAGATCCTATCGGCGATATGCTGACTCGTATCCGCAATGCAAACACGGTTAAACATGAAAGTGTTGAAATGCCTTCTTCCAAAATGAAAATTGAAATCGCCAAGATTTTGAAACGAGAAGGTTACATTCGTGATTTCCGTTATTATAAATTTCAGAACAAATTTAATCTGAAAGTGTTCTTGAAGTATGGTGAAAAGAATTCTCACATTCTCAAGGGTATTGAACGTGTTTCAAAACCCGGCAGAAGAATTTATTCCGGTTCAGAAGAAATTAAAAAAGTTCTGGGCGGTTTGGGTATTTCTATTCTCACTACTTCCCAGGGCGTCATGACTGATAAAGAAGCCCGTAAAGCCAACGTTGGTGGCGAAGTTCTCTGCAACGTTTGGTAAGGAGGAAGCAAAAATGTCAAGAATCGGTAAAAAACCCGTAATCATACCAAAAGGTGTCGAAGTTAAAATAGACGGCAGCTTAGTATCTGTAAAGGGCCCGAAGGGAACCATAAGCAGAGAGATGCCTTCATGCGTTAATATAAAAATTGACAATAACCAGGTTTTATGTGCAATTGGTGAAGACGAAAGCAAAGATGTAAGAGCAAAATTCGGTTTGGTTCGTTCTTTGATCAACAATATGGTTGTTGGTGCAGAAAAAGAGTTCACAAAAGGTTTAGAAATAATTGGTGTTGGCTATAAAGCACAGAATCAATCACCGTCAAAAGTATTGTTAAACATCGGTTACTCTCATCCTGTTGAATATGAAGCACCGGCCGGTGTAGCCCTCAAAGTTGAAGGCAACAAGATTATTGTTAGCGGCATTGATAAAGAAGCTGTCGGACAAACAGCTGCCGAAATTCGCAAAATTCGCAAGCCCCGACATTATAAAGATGGCGCAGGGATTCGTTATGTTGGCGAAAATGTTCGCATCAAAGTCGGCAAGAAACTTGCAGCTTAAGACTAATTAAAGGAAGGTATAAAATGAAACTCGGAAAGAACGAAATGCGTCAGCGTCGTCATGCACGCAGCAGATTTTATTTATCCGGTACTGCCTCAAAACCTCGTCTTGCTGTATTTCGCAGCCTTAAGCATATTTATGCTCAGATTATAGATGATGAAACAGGCAATACTTTAGTAATGGCCAGCTCTCTCGATAAAGATTTACGTGAAAGCGTAAATGGCGGCAATAAAACCGGTGCCGTCACAATAGGCAAGCGCATTGCCGAAAAAGCTATTGAAAAGGGCATTTCTGCCGTGGTATTCGATAAAGGCGGTTATAAATATCATGGTCGCGTCAAAGAACTGGCAGATGGTGCCAGATCTGCCGGACTTAAATTCTAGGAGGAATTCACATGTCTGAACAAGGAATGAATTCTCGTTCATCACGTCGTGAAGGTCGCCGTGGACGTGACCAGGTCGTGGAAAACGAATACACCGAAAAAATAATTTCAGTTAATCGCGTAAGCAAAACCGTAAAGGGCGGGAGACATTTTGGTTTCTCAGTTCTTGTATGTGTTGGCGATCAAAAAGGTAAAGTAGGCATAGCTATAGGCAAAGCTAAGGCAGTACCTGATGCAGTTCGCAAAGGTATTGAAAAAGCTCGCAAGGTTATGATTGACGTAAATTTGAATAAGGACACAGTTGCTCATCCGTATATTGGCAAGTTTGGTTCTTCTCAGATTGTGATCAGACCAGCGGCCCCCGGGACCGGGGTTATCGCCGGCGGAGCTGTACGTGCAATCTTCGAAGCTTTGGGCGTTAAAGATGTTCTTTGCAAGAGACTTGGTACTAAGAACCCGGTTAACATGGCTAAGGCAACAATGAACGCTCTTTGTGAAATGCGCGGTGTTGACGCTGTGGCAAAAAGCCGCGGAATCAGTGCTGCACAGGTCATACACGGCTAAGGAGAGATAAGATGACTGAGCAGAAAATTAAAATTAAACTTGTTAAAAGTATGATCGGCGCAAACTTGCGTCAGGTCAGAACTCTTCACGCTCTCGGGCTGCGAAAGATGCTTCAGGAAGTTGAACACACTGCAACTCCTCAGATATTGGGCATGGTCAGCAAGATGCAGCGCTGGATTGAAGTAAAATAAGGAGACCTGTGTTATGATGAATCTTGGTAATCTTAAAAAGGCCAAAGGGTCTACTCAGCGCAAAAAAATCGTTGGCCGCGGTAAAGGTTCGGGAATGGGCAACCAGGCTACCCGAGGCCATGACGGTCAGTTAGGCCGCGGAAGCAAGCGCAGACCTTATGCAGGCTTTGAAGGCGGACAAATGCGCCTTATGCGTCTTCTCCCGAAACGCGGTTTTAAGAATCCTCACAGAATAGAATTTGCTATTGTTAACCTTGCAGATCTTGAAAAGGCTTATGCACCCAATGCGGAAGTAAATTTTGAGAATATGGTTGAAGCAGGTCTTGTAAAAACTTTCAAGTTTCCTGTTAAAATCTTAGCACGCGGTGAAATAACAAAACCTTTAACTGTGCAGGCCCATCATTTTTCGAATTCAGCAAAAGATAAAATCGAAAAAGCCGGTGGAAAGGCAGAGGTGATTTAATTGTTTCAGAGCCTATCAAACTCGATGAAAATTCCGGAACTCCGGAACAGAATTCTTTTTACTCTTGGTATGATTCTCGTATTCAGGTTAGGGACTCATATTCCTACTCCCGGTATAGATGCGGCATTATTGACCAGCAAGCTTCCAGACAATTCAGAGCTTTTAAGCTTCTTGAATATGTTTTCTGGTGGAGCGCTTAAGCGATTCTCTGTCTTTGCTCTCGGTATTGCACCATACATCAACTCATCTATTATAATGCAGCTTTTGGTGTATGTAATTCCTTACTTTGAACATCTTGCAAAAGAAGAGGGAGAAGAGGGACGCAAAAAGATCAATCAGTACACAAGGTATGGGACGGTTTTGATAGGCGCTCTGCAAGCTTTAGGTATAAGTTTCATGCTTGAACGTTACCAGATTGTAGTTAATCCCGGTTGGGGTTTCAAGCTTATGGCTCTTATAACTCTTACAGCCGGAACTGCGTTTATAATGTGGTTAGGTGAGCAAATGACCGCACGCGGTATCGGAAACGGAATTTCAATATTGATTACTGCGGGTATTTTGGCATCGCTGCCTGAAGCGATTGTGGAACAATTCATGTTGTTCTCTGGGCAAGCTCATGATGTTGTTAAGACCTTGATGTTATTAGTTTTGGTTTTGATAACTATTATGTTGATTGTCTATGTTCAGGACGGTGTTCGCAAGATTCCTGTGCAGTATGCTAAGCGTGTTGTGGGTAGACGAGTATATGGTGGTCAGAACACTTATATTCCTTTACGTGTGAATCAAGCCGGCGTAATTCCTGTAATTTTTGCCAGTTCGATATTAATGTTTCCTGCTATGATCTGTAGCTGGATTCAGAATTTAGATTCAATGCAAGACGTTTTGGCTAGCAATCGTTTCGTTTTCTGGTTGTTGAATATATTTAATTACAATTCTTGGACTTATTTAGTCATTTATGTAGCTTTAATTATATTCTTCACTTACTTTTACACGGCGATTTCTTTCAATGTTCAGGATTTGGCAGATAACATGAAGAAATACGGCGGATTTATCCCCGGTATACGTGCAGGACAAAAGACAGTTGATTTCTTAGAACGAACTGTTTCAAGAGTAACTTTGGCCGGTGGTATATTCTTAGCTGTTGTATCAGTGATACCTAATCTATTGATTATGTTCATGAATGTAAATTTCTACTTTGGCGGCACAGCGCTGCTGATTGTTGTCGGTGTTGCAATGGACACAATGCGTCAGCTTGAGTCACATTTGGTAACACGACATTATGAAGGCTTCATGAAGAAAAAAGGCTTGAGATGAGCGAGCGGAGTGCCGGAACACTTAATTTGATTTTTTTGGGACCACCGGGTGCCGGTAAAGGCACCCAGTCCCGAATGGTTGAAGAGAAGTATTCGATACCTCAGATATCAACGGGAGACCTGATGAGAAAAGAAATCTCATCAGGTTCTTCTTTTGGTGAAGAAATAAATAGTTACATAAAATTAGGACAGTTAGTTCCTGATAAAATTGTAATATCTATGTTGCTTCATCGTCTTGATCACGATGATTGTAAAAAAGGCTATATTTTAGACGGATTTCCTCGCACCGTGGAGCAGGCGAAATCATTTGAACTTGCGCTTGCCGAAAATGGAAGTTTTTTATCAGGAGTAATAGCAATAACTGTTGCGGACGAAGTGTTAGCATTAAGACTCGGTGATCGTCGTGTTTGTAAAAAATGCAGCACAACGTATCATTTATTTCATAATAAGCCCAAAAAAGACGGTTTGTGTGATAATTGCGGAACTCCTCTTTCCAGACGGCGTGATGATGAGCCGGATGTAATTGCAAATCGAATTGAAGTATACCATCAACAGACAGCTCCCTTAATCGATTTTTACCAAAATAGAAATAATTTATATCTTGTTGACGGAAATAAAAAAATTGACGTGATTTTTCAACAAATATGTGTTATAATCGACAAACTGACCTGAATTTGATTCGGAGTTATCTTCGAAATTATCAGGGTAAATTGCCGCCAAGCGGGATTTAAACCAGTGTAATGTAATACGGCATTAGAAATTTATAAAATTTATTATTTGTTTTAGCAAGGTACCTGCTTAAGGCTTTCAATGAATTATATAAATTCTCATGATATCTCTCGACCTGCCAGGCGGGTTTTAGAAAGGGCAACAGATACAGCAATGAGCAAAGGTGATACCATTCAAATGAACGGCTCTGTATATGAAGCGTTACCAAACGCTAGTTTCAAGGTAGAGCTTGAAAATGGTCTCATGGTACTCGCTCACATCTCGGGTAAGATGCGAATGCATTATATACGTATTCTTCCCGGCGACAAGGTCACAGTAGAATTGACTCCCTATGATTTGACCCGTGGGCGAATCGTTTATCGTTTCAAGTGAATCGAGAGACGGTAGGAGTAAGCACGCAGGAGGAAAAAAATGCGCGTCAGGGCATCTATCAAAAAAATTTGTGAAAAGTGTAAAATCATTAAACGTCGCGGTGTGATTCGTGTTTTGTGTGAAAATCCAAGACACAAACAGCGACAGGGCTAATTTCCAGGAGGAACAATTATGGCACGTATAGCCGGTGTGGATCTTCCACGCAACAAGAGAGTCGAAGCGGCACTCCCTTACATTTACGGAATAGGTTGGACGCTTTCGGGAGAAATTCTGAAAAAGACCAACATTAATCCGGATACCCGTGTTAAAGATTTGAGCGAAGACGAGATTTCAGCAATAAAAAAAGTTTTAGAAGCTGAACATCGCGTTGAAGGCGATTTACGACGTGAAGTGGCAATGAACATCAAGCGTTTGATGGAAATTGGTTGCTATCGTGGTCTTCGTCACCGCAAAGGTCTCCCCGTTCGTGGTCAAAGAACCAAAACCAACGCTCGAACCCGCAAAGGTCCGAGAAAAGCCATCAAAAAAAGTAAATAAACTTTTTGGGATGTAAACTGATTTATAGGAGCAAAAAATGGCAAAATCAGGAGCTAAGTCCAAAGTCCGGACCAAAAAGCGTGAAAAGAAAATCGTAGCTAAGGGTCAGGCACATATTCAATCAACATTCAACAACGTGATTGTTACAATTACTGATATGACCGGAAATGTTTTGTGTTGGTCATCATCAGGTTCGAACAGTTTCAGAGGTTCCAGAAAGTCTACTCCCTACGCAGCACAGGTTTCTGCCGAAATCACCGCAAAACGCGCTTTAGAATTTGGCATGAAAGAAATTGAAGTGTTTGTAGCCGGACCCGGCATGAGTCGCGAGTCAGCGATACGTGCATTGCAGACCACCGGTATTCAGGTAACTGCAATTAAAGACGTTTCCGGTATTCCGCACAATGGTTGTCGCCCACCGAAGCGACGCCGCGTCTGAGGAGGTAAATTAACATGGCTAGATATACTGGATCAGTTTGTAGAATCTGTCGCCGCGAAGGCGATCAGTTATTCCTAAAGGGTGCCCGCTGTTTTACCGAGAAATGTGCATTTAAGCGCAGAGCTACAGTGCCAGGTCAGCATGGCCCCGAACAAATGCGCAAAAAACCGACAGGTTATGAAGTTCAGCTTCGCGCAAAACAAAAAGTAAGAAAAACATATGGAATTCTCGAAAGTCAATTCCGGAAATATTATGAAGCTGCTACTCGTAAAGATGGTAATACCGGAGTAAATTTACTTCATCAAATCGAAACCCGTCTTGACAACGTAGCTTATCGCATGGGCTTTGGTTTATCACGTGCTCAGACTCGTATGTGGGTAACTCAAGGTCATTTTAATGTAAACGGCAAGGCTTGCAATATTCCGAGTTATCAATTGAGACCCGGTGATACTATAAGCATTCGCGAAAATAGCAAAGTAAAGCCTCAGATAAAAGATGCCCTTGAAATTACATCAAGTCGTGAAGCAAGCTCTTGGCTTGCTGTAGATCGCGAGAAACTTTCGGGCACTTTCACAGCTTTACCTGAACGTTCACAGTTAGATCCAAAGATACAGGAACATCTGATTATCGAATTCTATTCTCGCTAAGCATTTATAGGAGGCTAGTTCGCGTGATTGAAATTAATCGACCAAAAATTAAATATACCGTAGGCAACGACGGCCAGCATGGTATAATCGAAGTTGAACCACTTGAAAGAGGTTATGGACAAACTTTGGGAAATGCATTCCGCAGAGTACTTCTTTCTTCTTTACCCGGTTCTGCCGTTTCAGGAGTGAAAATTGACGGAGTTCTTCATGAATTCTGCTCTATTCCCGGGGTTGTCGAAGACGTAACAGCTATAATTCTTAATCTCAAAAAGTTAGTGGTCAATGTTGAAATCGATGAGCCTCTTACACTGCGTCTTGAAATTAAAGGACCTGCAGTAGTAACAGCGGCTGATCTGCCTTCTAACCCAGACTTACTCGTTATTGACGAAACAACGCATATTGCCGAAATTACAGGTGACATCACGTTGGGTATGGATATCACCTTTATGCGTGGCAGAGGTTATGTGCTTGCAGATGACCATAATTTCACAAATAAGGAAGATATTGGGACAATACTTGTTGATTCCCAGTTCAGCCCTGTAACAAGAGTTATGTATAATGTTTCTGATGCTCGCGTAGGCCAAGAAATTAACTTTGATAAATTAACTTTACAAGTTTGGACAAATGGTAGCATGCAACCTGCAGAAGCGGTTGAAATAGCTGCGAAGTTTTTAAGATCTCATGTTGATCTTTTCCAGACTCTTGAAAGTGAAGTCATTGAGAATAAAGAAGGTTTACCGACTCATAACGAAGAGATTGTCATGGTTTCCAATCAGCCGAAGGAAGCACCTCAGAAGGGTAATCACGATATTCTTATTAAGGATCTTGAATTCTCGGTACGTTCAAGAAACTGCCTCAAAAAAGCCAACATTCATACTCTTGGCGATCTTATAAATAAGAAGGTTTCTGACCTTCTTGAAATTAAGAATTTCGGCAAGAAGTCGCTTAAAGAAGTCAGAGAAAAACTCAGTCAATTCAATATGAGTCTTCCTGACGATGACGGGTCCATTGATGGAGGAAATGACGAATGAGACACCAGAAAACCATGCGCAAGTTCGGTCGTGAGTCGCACCAAAGAAAAGCTTTGCTTCGCTCCTTATGCACCTCACTTGTAAAATACGAACGAATTGAAACAACTCTTCAAAAAGCAAAAGATTTGAAACGCGAAATTGAAAAAGCAGTAACTATTGCAAAAAAATATCGCACTGCTAGTGGAGAAACTCCTGAACAGACAAGCGGTTTAAAATTAGCAAAGAAAACAATTTTAGAAAATTATTTCTTTGCTTGTGGCGACCGTGAGATTTTGGGACGTGATAATATTAAAAAGTTTATTTCTAATCTTGATAAAGAATCAAGAGAAGCAGCTGAAAAGTATATGGAAGATCCGGAGAAGAATCCGAAACCTGAATTTATCGTTTCATATATACCCTCTACTTGCACAAGAACAGTAAAGGTTGACGGCAAAGAAGTAAGCAAATCGAGAAAAAATGCACAGAGAATTTTGAGAGTGGAAGGCACTCTCACTAAGCTCATCGATAGAATTGCCCCTCGCTATGAAGCGACACCGGGCGGTTACACCAGAATTTACAAGCTTGGCAACAGACGTGGCGATAATGCTGAAATGGCAATTATTGAGTTTGTAAACAACAACTGATATAAAATGATTCTATTCGAGTGCGTAAGCTTTCGATATAACCAAAACAATAAAACCTCCTTCGCTTTGAAGGAGGTTTCTTTTGAATTGCCAAAAGGTGAAGTTATAGGTGTTATCGGTTCAAACGGGAGCGGCAAATCAACAGTTGCTAAGATAGCTTCCGGTTTACTTAAGCCTACTTCGGGGCGTATTCTTGTTGACGGCGCTAATATTACCGAATATAGAATTTCACCCAATCAAAATAATTCGGTAAAGTTGATAGCCGGTATTATTTTTCAAAATCCGGACAATCAGATTGTTGGTACTACTGTTGAGGAAGATTTAGCTTTTGGCTTAGAAAACCTTCAAGTGAGCAACTCACAGATGCATGTCAAAATTGATGGCATAAGTAAGCGATTTGGGCTGGTTGATTTATTAAAAAGGCCGGTTCATGAGCTTTCCGGCGGACAAAAGCAAATGCTTTGCATTGCCGGAATAATGGTAATGGAGCCCAGTTGGTTAATATTTGACGAGCCGACCGCACATTTAGATCCATGGTCTCGTCGAGACTTTTGGTTATATGTTAAAGAAGTTTGCAAAGAAAGAAACGTTGGAATTATAGTTATTTCACAGTTACCCGGCGACTTAGAGGAGTTTGATCGTATTTTAGTTTTTAATAATGGTGAGTTGGTATTTAATGATAAATCTTCATCATATAATCGCCCGGATTTTGAGGCTGTATTATGAAACTTAGTTTACATAATATTGATGTTTTTTACGGTAATAAGATTATACTTAAGAATTTGAATCACGTTTTTGAAAGCGGCAAAATAAATTTAATTGTAGGTCGTGCCGGGTGCGGTAAAAGTACATTATTACTTTCTTTATCGGGATTTCATAAAGAATTCAGCGGTAGTATTATGTTAGACGACTCTCATTTTGAACCTGACGGAAATTTTTCCTTAGCTTTTCAGAATCCTGAGCAGTTGTTTTTTCATGCCGACTTAGGTTCTGAAGTTTGTTTTGGTTTGTTGGCGAGGGGTGAAGAACCCGCCGTGGCAGCAGAGAGAGGTAAGGCTTGGTTAACTCGGTGGGGCCTTTCCCCTGAGATTTATTGGGAACGGTCTACATATGAGCTCTCGGGAGGTGAGAAACGTCGCGGAGCACTAGCATCCTGCACTGTTTTCACGCCCCCTCTAATTATGTTAGACGAGCCATTAGCAGGTCTTGATATTCAAGGACAGGCTGCTTTAGGCGGCATTTTGAATGAGTTATCTCAGTCTCATTGCGTTGTTATTGTTACGCATGAGCCCGAGGTTTTATTGCGAGAGAATAGCAATGTTTTATTTTTGCAGGATGGTTCAGGAGATTCATATACTGGAAGAGCTTTTTTTGATTTAGCAAAGTCAGACGAGAATTTTTATCCTTTGCCTAAATGGTTCCTGAGTAGTCGCCGTTTTTCAGATTGATTATCGGATAATTTGCCAAGTTGACGTAAATTGTTCCAATCTTTGTGGCGTCTTCTAAGCTCATTATTTCGGGATTTGCAATTTTTGCTTGAAAATCTGATAATCTGTGTTTAACTTTTATAAAAAAATAACTTTCATCTGATTGAGTTAAAATTGTAGCCATTCCGTTTTGGTCTGTTAAAAGGGTTTCTCTTCTTACGGCGTAGCCTTTTTTAATAACGTTGAATTCAATTATTGCATTTGGTATCAAATTAGCGGCGATTTTATATGCCGGCAGATCGGGTATTTGATATTGCGGTGTATCATTCAAGCTTTGAGATTGAGTTGCTTGGTTAATAATAATCTCTTCGGAGGCAATTTGTCGGGCTGTTTCCTCAATTTCAAGCATTTTTGCTATTCTTTCTTCTTCTGTTTTGAACACGTCATTTTGTACATCTTTATAATATTGGGCAAAAAGCGCAAGCAGTTGTTCTGAGGCGGTTGGGTTTGGGTTAGGGTTAACAGGCGCTTCGCTTGGGAGTTCAGAGGGGAAATCAGCGACAACTATTTTTACTTCAGAGACTTGATCGGCAGGTATAATTTGAATTAAGTCATACCAAGAGAAATGGGTAATCTGAGCGGAGTATGTATTCGTTTCAGTATCAAATTTAGCAGGTACGGGATTTTCCCATTTTGCGGATTTTTCATTGTATGAGCAAACGAAAAGGTTATTAGGATCAACATTTATGTTTATTTTAAATGAAATTGAAGCAGGAGAATTAAGATTTGAAATAGTGTTTCCATCTTGGTCGGTGATTTGAAAGAAGACAGGGCTTAAGGAATAAGTGAGATGAGTTTTACCGTTGTAGTCTGCATAATAGTTCCCGGGACGAGTAGAAAAGAATTTTTTATGGTCTGTTTGATCAATTTGGCAAATAACCGCATTTGCATCTTTTGGTAAAGAGTTTTGAGGAAAATGTAGTTTAATCGTTTTATTCGATGTTTTATCAGTTTGTTCTAATGTTGTGGGGATAGATTGCTTAACTTGGTATTTAGTTCCTATATTTTGAATAAGGGGAAGTTGAATTTCGATAGTTTGAGCTGAATCGGGCAATAATTGCAGAGAAAAATGTTTTGCCAGTCTTTGTGAGGATTTTATTGTAAAATATGTAGTTCCCGGCATCAGTTCAAAATTTATACACCCATTATTTGAGTTTTTTTCTGTTTCTCCGTTGACAGATGTTATGAAATTTGATATCGGGTTATTATTTTCATCTATTGCTTTAAGAGATACCCTTGCTTTAGAATGGTTTATATTGTTTTGTTCGGTAATATTTGACGCCGAACAACCATAAAATATAATAAATGCAAATGATATCAGTGCAATAATAATATTATGTTTATCATTAGGTATTTTGTGTCGACTATTTAACTTGCTCAACTTAAGCCTCTTTGTTAATTTGTGATTTGATTATAGCTACTAAATATTTAGGTGTCAATTAAGAGTTAACAAAGCCATTTAATAATCAAAAATAATGTGTGTTTTTTTATCTGTTAGATTCCCATATTAGTGAGAGTTGTGTGTGTGTTAAAATCGACCGAGGTTGTTATCGCTCAGAAAAGCTTTGTTGATCATTGTTCTAGTTTTGTGTGAATTTTTCACCTTTAGGAAAATAAACACTTAATATTTCAGACAAATTATGCAATTTCTGCTAATTATGAATACTTTAGAGTTGGCATAGGACTTGCATTATATGGTTATGAGGGTGAAGATTAAGTAACCTTCGAGTTCATTGAAAGTAAAAAGGCCCCGGAAGATGCAACATATAATTAAGGCATATGTTCTGACACACTTTTTTTATTACAGCTACGAGTTCAACTCAATGTCTTAATCAACTCTCTCTCCTCTATTGATACAGCACACACACACACAACATACAAACATGTTGTTTTTTTCCGGGACTTTTTATAATTTGTCATCGTTGTGATGACTCAAGTATTCTCTCAAAAAATCCTCTCACTTATTCCCCGGTAACGGGGATTTTTTTTATTATATTGAATGTTATATTTATTGTTTAATGGTATATTAGCTTAAATACAAAGAAAGCGGGCTTTTTGAATGATTGAGCGTTCTATAAGAGGTAAGTTTAAAGCATTAGTGTATGGACTTATTGATTGGATTAGTTTTGATGAAAAGATTGTCTCAATTGTAGATAAGCTTAATCAGAGATTTGAAGAACCCATTGTAAAGCCGGTTAGTCGGTTGCACTCTCATCCCGGTGGTTATAGGCGAGAATTTGGCAAGAGGCGGCTAAATATCGCCGAGGCTTATATGATTATTGCGAAGAGTCAGTCTCCAGACTTATATGAAGCTCGTTTAAATTCATTGCAAACAATAATTGAGCAGTCTCTGTATGCTAAAACAGTTGCTATGCCTATAAATACAGCGCGCATGCAGATTTATTTAATGAAAAAAGCTGTTGAATCATATGGTAATCGTCGCAAGCAAATGGAATATATTTCAGATTTTGGAAGTGTTTCATTTGGAAATGAAACGGTTATTCGTAATTTTTTGAAGAAGCATGGATTGATTGAAGTTCCTGAGGAGGAGAAGCCATTAAAGCAGTTAAGTTTGGGCTGGGACGATCATGTTCGCGATTCCCTCTCAGATGGTCGCAAGTCTCCGAGTCAATTAATGGCAGATGCTTTTATCAAAGGGCTTTCTCGTATAACAATTGTTTACAATAATTTAGATGAACCGCGTATAATTTCTGAAGCATTAAATGCCGGCGAGATAATGGGAGTTGCTGTTGAAATAGGTATTGAATTTTCGGTTGGCAAAGGAAAGCATAAGCGTCGTTATCTTTATATTCCTCCGGTATTTTCTAAGAGCAAAGATTTTTTTAACTTTTTAAAAGAAAACGAAGCTCAATTGTCAGAATTTAGAGAGGGTATGCGTGCTAATGTATTAGGGCGTCGCAAAACTATTATTTCGATGATTAATCAATTTAATGACTTACATTTGCCAAGGCTAAACGATGGCTTTTCATATGAAAGTCCATGTTGGTTTCATATGTTGCGAGAAGAGGAATTAGATAAGATTGTTGGATATGGTCAACCTTCAATTGAGCATTTGTCAGAATTATTATATGAAAAATTCAAGGTTGTATATCATAAACGTGTTTTGTATTTAAAAGCATTGGTAATATCAGGTGAAAAAAAATTAAGAAAGCACAATTACAGTAAGTGGGAGTTTGATTTTGTTAAAAATTGGTATGAAGAAACACGCCATATTTATAATAATTTAAATCAAGATGATTTAACTGCCAAATATTTAGTTGTTGGAAGTGCAATTGAATATGACAGTGTTTTTAGCGATGAGAAGCCTGTTTTTGAAATGTTGCGAGGTTTACCCGGCAAGATTGTGTTTCTTAATCCTCTTGAAATGGGTTTAAAGAATGCAATTAAACATATTGTCGAGCATGTTGATTATTTGACAAATGTAGAATTAATGAATTTGAAAGGCTGTTCATCCTGTAATCCTAATGACATTTTATTATTAAATAAATTCCTTTATAACTTGAATAATCTTCCTGAATCAGAAATGCATGAATTTTTAAATCAACATGAAATTGACATAAATCATACAAAGGTGGCATTTGCTTGTCGCAGTGCATTTGAAAAAAATATCGCTCCCAGCTGCGGAAGCGGTGCAACAGGACGTAATAGCCTAATTCCCGGAATGGGTTTTATTAGGTCTTCCAGAATTTCACAGAGTGTCAAAAAGGCGGTGTTATCCAAACATATTTCACTCCCTCAGCCAATAGGGACTATGATTTTGAATCGTGGCAAATGGCCTCATGACTTGTATGCAAAAGAAGATGAAGATTTTGAAACATTAGTTTCTCTTGGTGCTACAAGCAGCCAATCACCAATAAAAGTCGGAGATGAGGAAAAGAATGATTTGATAGAATTGTCAAAAACTTGGCAATATTTGAATCCAAACTTAAAGAATCTGATTTTGTTTGTTTCCGGTTTTTCTATAACCATGTATTGGATGTATTACATACAATTTAATAATTTTTTCAATGTGGCCTTGTTTTTTGCCATTCTTTGGATGTGTATAACATTTTTCAGAAATATTTTGGTTGATCTTATTGCATCGGCAGGAACTGATTTCAAGCAATGGACAGCAAAGAATGTAAATTTCAGTAATGCCTATCAGTCGTTATTTTGGACAGGTTTAAGTGTTCCTGTATTGGGTTTGGTAAAGCAAAACTTTGATTTGCTATGGATTGGAGAAAAGGGCGGCTTTATATTTGAAGGGGTTAAATTTCTGGCATTAAGCTTAGCTAACGGTATTTATATTGTATCTCATAATAAGCTCAGGTCATTTGATAAAAACGTAATTAAAATTAATTTTTTTCGTTCAATTCTGTCTTGGCCATTTGCAACAGTATTTGCTCCATTTTTTAACGGTGTTGGAATTCCAAGTATTGTGCAGGCTAAATTTTGGTCAGATGTGGTTGGCGGTATAATAGAGGGTGGAGCGAAGTTTTCACAAAGATTTAGGCTTCGTAAAAGAGACTTGAACTCTATCATTCCAAAACTAAGCTCAAAAGAGCGAAGCGATTTAAACATGGCTATGTTAGATATATTGTATATATGGGCGCGGGCTCCGAGAGGTAAAACATGTTTACGATTACTTTTGTTAAATCGTCCGTCTTTAGGTGAAAGAATATGGCGCAGTAAGAACAGTGCCGAGGAAAATAAATTGAAAACAATTCGCTGTAAAAAGGATTATGATAAACTCTTGTCTCTTTTTGGTGCAGAGGGAATGGTCAGTAATTTAACGGAATTCGCATTAAAGAATTACCCAGTTGCTGACGCAATAAAATTGACTGATTTGATAGCTTCAGAAGCGGAGTCTTTGAATGAGTGGCTTGAAAGTCTTGAGAAATACTTTGACAAAGATCTCACTATAGAGTCTTTACAAAACAGAACTTCATAATTGGGCATTGTGTGTGTGAAAAAAATGCACTCGTGTGAAAAAGACACTCTTTTAAAAACGATTTTAGTATAATTATAAATGAAAAAATCACCAATACTAGGTTAATAAAGCATTTAATTAAATAATAGTCAGTTAAAAGAGTTGGCATGACTTTTGCGTATATCATGGTATGCGAGTGAAGGTAAGTATCTCGTAAGATCATTGAAAACGAAAAAGTATTTCCGGGCAAAGGGCGTGTCGATTCGGTATGACCAATCGTAGCATTTTTTTCGCAGTAATATAGTCAAAATCTGCAGTAATATGCAGACCACCAAATCACTCTCTCCTCTATTGATACAGCACACACCACACCACACCACACAAAAACATTCCCAGAGCCCGGAAGCTTTTTATAATTTTTGTCATCACCCCGATGACTCAAGTATCCTCTCAAAAGATCCTCTCACTTTGTCCCCGTTTAACACCGGGGATTTTTTTTTGCTTATTTGACTTCAGAAACAATTTCAAAGTCAGGTTCATTTTTATTTTTTTTTGATATATAATTTGAATATATTGATGCCGGAATCAATAAGAAAACGGCTGTTATTAGTCCTGAAGAAAATCTTATGATATCATTGATATTCTGAAAAAACAGAGGTGAAACCAGAATCCCTGTGAAGAATCCTATTAATGGGAGGCCAAAAAGAATAAATGCCGCAAAAGATATGTTTACTTTTTGTAATGGCAAAAGATCTATGCTTTCTCCAACTTTGCATTCATAGTTGTCTTTTAAGAGGGCTGTTCCGGTTTTAGTCTCGTTACAAGGTGCGAATGCTTTAATGCATCCTTTACATCCTTTGCAGGTTTCTTCGCTGAGTATTTCTACAGTTATTGTTTTGTTTTTAATTTCAAGTATTTTACCCTTAATGGTCATACTATAGGTATTTTCCTTCGATAGTTAGTTTCATATGGATATTATATGCTAAAACGTTTAACTTTAACGACAATTATTTTATTTTTAATTCTTGCTGATATAGGTTTTTGTCAGCAAGGTGGTTTTCAGCCTATAATGGGAAAAACTCCAACTCCTATAAAAAGCGAACCACAAAACCCTGTGATGCCTTCGTCAGAAATAGTTACCGAGGGTGTGGGGGGTGAAACTAAATTAGAAGTAAAAGCTCAAACATTTGTTTATGATCCATATTTAGATAATTTATTAAAATCTCCGCAGGAGGGGGTTAAAAACGGTTTATTTGGCTATCGGATATCCGAAGTTGAGAAATATTTAAAAACTCATGGCGCAAGAAATCATTCTTATGCATTTGGCAAATATAGTCGCATGGTTTTATCGAAGTATTTACTCATAATAAGTTTTGATAAAAACAAAAGAGTTGGAGCTGTAAAAATAGAACCTATTGCGCCCAACAATAAAGTTCTACCAAATGCGCGTGAGTTTTTTATGTCTGTATTCTTGGGAGATGCCAACGCTTCAGACTATTCAATTTCGGTTTCGGGGAGTTCGCTAGAGATTAAATATCTTGGTGGCTCTCTTTAATAATTGATTTTCTTGGGCAAACTTCTACACATTTACCGCAATCTATGCATTTTTCATAATTAATTTTAGCGAGATTATTTTCAATAACTATAGCATCTACGGGGCAATTTTTTTTACAGATTCCGCATCCAATACAACCAATTTTGCACATTTTTATTGTATCTTTGCCGGTATCCTTAGAAACACATAAAACATGAACTGTTTTAATCTGGGGAACGAGTTCAATAATTTGTTTTGGACATGCATCTACGCATTTTCCGCAGGCTACACATTTTGCTTCATCAACAACCGGCAAATTATTGGGCCCCATTTTTAAGGCATCAAAAGGGCATGCATTAACGCATGATCCAAGGCCTAAGCAGCGATGTGGGCATTTCCAAGGTCCATTTTGCAATAGGACCGCAGCTTGGCAATCTTTAACGCCTGCATATTCAAAGTTTTTATATTCATCGGTATTAAGGCCTTGGCATCTTATTAAGGCTGCTTTTCGCGCTAATGGATCGTTATCGTTTGCATTTTTTTCTACACCCATAATTTTATTAATTGCATCTGCATTTCGTTTAGAAATCGCCACACAAAGGCTAATTGAGACTCCGTTATTAACTATTGCTTCTGCAAGTGCGGCGCACCCCGGGTAACCACAGCCACCACAATTTGCCGAAGGTATATACTGCATAACTTCTTCAATTTTAGGGTCGACCTTAACTTCAAACTTTTTAGAAGCGAACGATAAAAGTATTCCTGAAAGAAGTCCAAGTAGGCCTAAGAATAGAGCAGCCATAATTATATTCATGTTTATCCTCGATTCAAATTAGGCCGGAAAGGCCCATAAATGCAGTTGCCAGAAGCCCTGCCGTAATAAAAGCGATTGGTGCACCGCGCATAGCTACGGGAACCTCAGAAATTGCAAGTCTTTCTCTGATTCCTGACATTATGACAAGAGCGAGCATAAATCCCAGTCCACCGCCAAGAGCGTGAAAAGATGATTCAAGAAGCCCATAATTTCTTCTTACATTTATTAAAGCTACACCTAAAACAGCACAGTTTGTTGTAATAAGTGGCAAAAACACTCCTAATGCTTTATATAAAGCAGGAGCCAGTTTTTTAATAACCATTTCAACAAATTGTACCAGTGCCGCAATAATAAGAATAAAAGACACGGTTTGCAGATATTCGAGTGAATATGGCACCAAAACTAAGTTCTGTACTCCCCAAGTTGCAACCCCGGCCATAACCATAACGAATGTTACCGAAATTCCCATTCCCACGGCCGATTCAGTGCGGCTTGACACGCCAATAAACGGGCACAGACCCAAAATTTGGTTTAAAACGAAGTTTTCAATAAATATAGCTGTAAGAAAAATTCCGATTAGCGATCCTGTCATTTTGTGAATTTCCCTTTCAAATCATAATTTCTTTTGAGTGCTATGAGCAAGCCAAATACTATAAAGCCGCCCGGGGGCATAATCATTATTAACGCGGGAGCATCGGCGAAAAATGGGATTTTATAGCCCAGTAGTGCGCCATCGCCGAGAAGTTCTCTAAAGAATGCAATTAGGGAAAGGGCAATCGTGAATCCGAGACCCATTCCGATTCCGTCAAAAATCGATGCTATTGGCGAGTTTTTGCAGGCAAAAGCTTCGGCTCTTCCTAAGATAATACAGTTAACTACTATAAGAGGAATAAATATTCCCAAGCTTGCTGAGAGAGCCGGCATGTATGCTTGCACCAGCTTGTCCAGAATTGTAACAAAAGTAGCAATAACTACAATAAAAGAAGGAATTCTTACGGCATTAGGCACTATATTTCGTATCAACGAAATAATTAAATTACTGCAAACCAATACAAACATAGACGCAAGACCCATTCCAATCGCATTTGTCATTGAAGAGGTTACAGCAATTGTGGGACAAAGGCCCAGTGAAATGACAAAAATAGGGTTTTCTTTCCATATACCTTTTGTGAGTTCATTAAGCAGATTGGCATTATTCTTCATGACTTACCTCCGGCTGAGGTTATAAACTTAAGCGCGTTTTCATCATATATTTTTTTAGCTTCGTTTATTCCATCGCAGAAAGCTCGTGATGTAATTGTCGCGGCAGTAATTGCATCTATGTCTCCGCCATCCTTTGTAACTTTGAAATTGGGTTTTTCATTTTTTTCTATACTTTTCATAAATTTATTATGAAACTCCTCACCGGTAATTTTAGCTCCCAATCCCGGGGTTTCAGAATGAGCCAATATTTTTGTTCCCGTGATTTTTCCGTTTAAATTTATTCCCACGAGCATATTAAGTTCAGCGGCATAGCCTTTTGGCTTAACTGCGATTACAAAGCCTGCGATAGAGCTGTCTTCTTTATAGCCGATTGTAAGTTGATTTTCTGTTTTAAATGTTTTAGCCTGAGGAAGCACTTGGCTTCTGGCTTGCATTTCAATTTTTTCACTAATCGCAATAATTGCGGGGGCAGTAATTTGCTCGGTCAAGGCCAGTAATAACCCTGAAATAGAAGAGACAATAAAGAGAAATAATGCAGTTTTTAACATTTGTTTAGGCATTATTTATTCCCTCCTGTTCCAAATTTTGGCGGAGCGAACATTTTATCTATTAGGGGCACGAAGGCATTCATTATTAGAATTGAGTAACAAACTCCTTCTGGGTATCCGCCTTTAAGTCTGATTAAAAGTGTTATAATTCCGCACCCGATACCGAATAATACATTTCCTCGCCTTGACATGGGTGATGTAACCATGTCTGTTACCATAAAAAATGCACCGATCATCAAGCCGCCGGCAAGCAGATGGAATATTGCGAAATTAAGGTCATTTCCAATAAAATATGCACCCAGAAAAACAGTCAGTATCATAGAAATCGGTGCATATAATCTTATGTGTCCTCGAATGAATAAGAACAAAGCACCGATTAAAACTGCAATCTTTGAAGTTTCACCGATAGAGCCTGCGAGGCCCATTCCCAGAAACATATCAGAAAAACTGATGTTTAAAGTTAGCATAGTATGTTCGACAGCGGTTTTACCGGATTCAGAGAGAGAAGCCAGCAAGCCGGCGTCTTTAAGAGAGTCTTTAAGAAAGGCTAGGGGAGTTGCGGTTGAAACGGCGTCTATTCCGGGTTTTATCCAGGATGTCATATAAACGGGCCAGCTTGCGAGAAGTATCGCGCGACCGATATGGGCAGGGTTAAAGATGTTTTGTCCAAGGCCGCCATATGCTTGTTTGCCGAAAGCTATCGCAACAAACCCGCCGGTGAACGCTATCCAGGCGGGGATTGTGGGGGGCAAGCAGAGGGCTAAGAGAATGCCGGTGAGTAATGCGCTTCCGTCTGCCAGAGCAGGTTTTATTTTAAAAAAGAACTTTTGAATTGCGAATTCGGCAATGCAGGCTCCGGCGATTGATGCAAAAATCACGGTCAACGCATAAAATCTAAAATTATATATTGCCATCGCCAAAAGCGGAATCAGCGCAATATTAACTTCCCACATTACGCGTGCTGTTGTAAGGCCGCTATGTATGTGCGGCGAACTTGTAACCATAAGTCTTTTTGCTACAGCGGCATGGTTATCGGTGATCATTTTTTTCTATCCTTGATACTTTGCTGATGAATCATATGTTTTGCGAGTTTCATGTTTTGAACCAGCGGTAAAACAGCCGGGCAGGTATAGGCGCAGCAGCCGCATTCTATGCAATCCATAACGGAAAGTCGAAAAGCGTCTTCCCAATTTCTGTGGTCTGTGTGTTTTTTGATTAGTTGGGGTTGGAGCCCCATGGGGCAAACACTTTCGCAGTTTCCACACCTCAAACAATTTGTTGAACCGGGCATTGCGGCTTCATTTTCGTCCCAACACAAAATTCCGCCGGTGCCTTTTATAATTGGCACGTTCAAATCAAAAAGACCGAATCCCATCATTGGGCCGCCCATAATGATCTTTTTAACAGGAACGTCATCTTTAAGGCCGCCTGCAAGTTCTATGAAATTCGCTACGGTAGTGCCAAGTCTAATTAAGTAATTTCCGGGATTTTTAACACAGTTTCCTGATAAAGTTACAGTTCTTTCGATTAACGGCATTTTATAATTTACGCCGTAAGAAATATAGGCTGCGGATGTTACATTTAGAACTACCACTCCCACATCAAGAGGCAATTTTCCGGAAGGGATTTCTCGCTTTAGGCAAGCAGCAACAAGCTGTTTCTCTCCGCCTTGTGGGTATTTAGTAATAAGTGGTTGAACAACAATTTCTTTATCTTGTGCGAGCTTTTTATCAAAAAGTTCAATTGCGTTCATTTTATTATTTTCGATTGCTATGATTCCCTTTTTAACGTTTAATACTTTCATTACAAGTCTTAAGCCATTAATAATTTCGTCGGGATGTTCGAGCATCATTCTGTGGTCAGTTGTCAATGCCGGCTCGCATTCGGCTCCGTTAAGAATTACAGTGTCAAGCTTAGATGTATCGTTTGTTGTAAGTTTTACGTGAGTGGGAAAAGTAGCCCCGCCCAGTCCTACTACGCCGGACTCTTGTATTCTCTGTTTAATTTCTTCAGGGGAAAGGGCGAGACCATCTTCGTAATTATACTCAGTCATGTGCGCTTCTTTGTCACGTTCAATTACAACTGCTTGAGACGGAACGCCCATTGGGTGCATGAAATTACCTGCTCCGATAATTGTTCCCGCAATAGAAGCGTGTACAGGGGCTGATACAAAGCCGCCTGCAACAGCTATTTTGTCTCCGCAAGCCACTTTGTCCGTAATTTTTAATATCGTTTTTGCGGGAGCACCTTTGTGCTGTGAGACATGCAAAATAACTCTGTCGGGCATTGGCAATGCTATAATAGGTTTATCCGCAGTTGTTTTAATTGTTGGAGGATGTAGTCCACCGGAGAAGGTTTTTGGAGCAAGCATTATTTATCTTCCTTCATATTTGCTATTTTTATATTTGAATCAGTGGTTTTAAGTTTTGGAGCGTGGCTACCTGATACTTCGTTTGCTTCGAGAACGAAGTGCGCCAACATTCTGTTCATTTCGTCTGCAACCATGCTTAAATGTTTGGTAATTTTTGTCATATTAAGAGTTGAGTCTCTTTGAGATTTTAATGATGCCAATACGCTGTCAACTTCTCTGGTGGTCGTTTTGGTGGTTATTGAGAGATGTTCTATACTATTGCTTATGGCTTCAATATTTTTACTTTGTTCCGCAGAAGACTTTGTAATATCTTGAACTTGTTTGTTAACACTTTCAGATGACATTCCTATTTCATCAAGACACACCCCTGCCTGATTGACGATTTTTACGCCTTCTTGAACTTTCTCTTTTCCTATACTCATTTCTTCGACGGCTTTATTTGTTTTATTTTGAATTTCATTAATTAGTGCGCCGATTTCTTCAGCTGCTTTTGCGCTTTGTTCGGCAAGTTTTTTAACATTAGAAGCAACAACAACAAAGCCTTTTCCTTGTTCTCCTGCTCTTGCTGCTTCAATACTGGCATTTAAGGCTAAGAGATTCGTTTGTCGTGCTATTGCAGTTATTGTTAAAACGATTTTACCGATTTTCCTAGATTGTGCTTTTAGTTCTTCCAGAACTCTGGAAGAATCTCCGACTGCATGTTCAATTTCTTTTATGGTTGTAGAAGCTTCTCTTACGGCTTCCATGCCTTGATTGGCTTTAATTCTGTTTTGCACAAACTCTTCATAAGTTCTGTTAGCACGCTTAGCTATTAACTGCGAATTTGCAGATATTTCTTGAATGGCTGCTGCTGTTGATTCTAATGAAACAGCTGAATCTTTTGAAGCTTTTGTAATTCGTTGTGTATTTCCGAAAATTCCTTGTATAGATTCATTTGATTGGATTGTAAGACTTGAAATGCTTCCCGCCATTTGTGAGAGTCTTGCAATAACGTCTTGTATCTGTAAAAGCAATTTTTGAATATATCCGATAAATTTATTAAATCGGTCTGAAACCTCTGTTAATTCGTCTTTTCCGATTATGGCCAACCGTTTTGTCAAATCTCCGCGTCCTTTGGAGATTTCGTCTAATCCTTGAGAAACGCCCTGTATTTGCTTAACAATACCGCCTAAGACATACATTGTTGCAATAGTCATTGCTATTAGCCCAATAATTACCAAAAACAAAGAGAAGGTTTGGGCTTTATTAAGTGCACCCATCATGCTTTCGGTGTCAACCGTTGTCAGCACAACCCAATTTATATTTCGAACCGGCACAGAGGCGACCAGAATATTTGCCTGCCTTCTTTCGAGGTATGTATTAAAGTCACTTTTTGTTTTAGTAATTTTTGTTGCAATATCTTGTAATTCAATATTTTGAACATGCTGGTAAATGCAATATTTGTCGCTTAATAGATAATCAGATTCAGGATGCGCGATATAAAAGCCATCTTGCAGGGGTTCTGTTGAAACTAGGGTTGTTTTAGCTGAAAGCCCGCCCAAAACAGAAATTACGGGCTCAAGCATACGTTCGAGGTTAACTCCTATAACGGCTATCCCGATTCGCTTATTATCTTGCATTATCAGTTTATATAGATAGATAACCCTCTCTTTATATTCTTCGGTTAGTTTCAGCATCAGCACAGGACTTTTTATAACTGTGTCTTTGCTCATTCCTTCACGTATTGCTGTGTTAATAAATGGGAGATAATTTTCATTCTCAAGGTCGGTGTTTTTATGATCAGTTGGTAGGACTTTGTGCATTGTTTTGCCGTCGGAATAACGTAAAAAAGCAACTTCCACAACTTCTCGATTAAAGAATTCATCAACCGGGATTTTTAATATACTTTCTACCGGGCCATTCAATACTTCTCGCCACAACTCAATGTTTTCGGTATTGTCCGGGGCTTGGTCTATCCAAGACAAAAATTGAATTAGAGCAGGCATTCCCGAAAGGTATGTTACTACGTTTTCATATCCTGCGAAGAAGGCTTCGATACGGCCTGCTTCAGCTTTGATTGATGCAATGATTTGCAATGGAACCTGGCTTTTTACTGCAAAGTGAATTTCGTTTGATGTGAAAAAAGTGAGTGCTAAAAGCAGAGCAGACAAGATTAAAAGAGTTATAAAAAGTCTTGTTTTGATTTTCAGATTAGAAAAAAAATTCACGGCAATTTCCTTATTTTTCGGGTATTTTTAAGACTTGTCCGATTTTTATGACTGAGTTTAGACTCAGTGCATTAGCTTTAAGCAGAGAGTTTAACGAAATTCCCTTAACGGAAGCAATTTTAGAAAGTGTGTCCCCCGCTTTAACTTTGTAGGTTGCAGTAGTTTTTGCTTTTTTTAGTTTTGCTTGCTTAGCGGCTTTTTCTTTTCTAAGTCTTTCAGCCTTTTCTGCTGCCGCTTTTCTTGCATCTGCTTGAACACAATAAGCTATATAATCTTCGTCAATACCATCTTTAATTTCGCTAAGTAAAAAATCAGCTACTCCGGCGTATATGCTTTGAGCCAATTTGCTTCGGTTCACATTGTTTTTTAGGATAGCAGCGTCAGCAGAGTTTGAAACATATCCAAACTCAACCAATATTGAAGGCATAGCAAGCGAATGTAATACTTTAAAACCGGCTCTTTTTACTCCTCTGGAGGGCAGTCCTTCGATTGTCTCAGCAAGTTTTGCCTCGGTTTTTTCTGCTAAAAATCGGCTTTTATACATTGTTTGAGCCTGTTTTTCGATTAATTCTTTTTTGCTTAGCGCCGGATCAATGGGCGAGGGTATTTGGGAATCAGCAAAATCTACTTTATTTTCAATTTCGGCAACCAGTCTTTCTGCTTCTCCTACGGCTCCTTTAGGTGATTCATAATAGACTTCTGTTCCTCTTATGCTTTTAGTATGATTATAATTTATATGTAAGCTTACAAATGCATCGGCACCGAGATGCTCGGCAATTTGTCTTCTTCTGTCGAGGGGAATAATATAGTCTCCGTCTCTTGTTAGTACGGCTTTAAATCTTGGATCTCTGTCAAAATAGGCTTTAACAAGCTTGCCCATAGCCATTACATGATTTTTTTCAATAATTCCGTTCCCTGAGGTTCCCGGGTCTTCTCCGCCGTGGCCCGGATCAATTACAACAATTTTAACATTTTCAGATTTTAGCTGCTTAACCTCTGCAAGCTCGGCATCGCGCTTTTGCTTTTGCTTCGCCGCCGGTTCGCGTAAGAAAATAACTATTCTGTCTCCTTTTCGTTCGTTTGCGGGTAAGACATAGGTTTTAGCTTGTACTCCGGCAGGGGTTTTAAAATTAACATTAACGCTCATGTCTTTATCTGCTTCTTGAACTGTTAAAACTTCAAGGAATGGGTTTTGAAGAGGGTAACGTTGTCTTCCCGGTCTGAAAGAACAATTTTTTATGTTAAAATTCAGACTTCCGTCTTTAATTAAATTGACTTCAGTAACCTTTGGGGGTTTTGTCAGGTCTAACACTATCTGTGCTTCTTCAGGGCTTTGCCAGAAACGAATGTCTGTTATTCTTGTATTTGCTTCAGCTAAGCATACTGTGTTGATTACTGAAAAGCATACAAAAAATAAAATTAAAATATTTTTTTTTGTTAAAAACTCGATTTTTATCACTGATAGTTCCGGCCCGGATAAATTTTGCTTGCAAAGAGTATATCAGTTTTTAGTTTAGGATTCTATATATTTTTTTATCCTTAAACATTGTTCATTTAATTAAGGGGTCTTATTAATAGCTTGATGTAATAATTTAAGATATTCCTTACGAGGAATTTCCTTTGCACCGAGCATTTTTGTGTGAGGATTTATAACTTGAGTGTCAAACAATGAAAATTTATTTTTGTTCAAAAATTTCATTAAAACTGCAAGGCAAAAAGTTGAGGCATTGGTGATTTTACTAAACATTGATTCTCCTGCAAAAAATCCACCAATAGCGATACCGTATATTCCGCCGCATAGTTCATCTTTATGCCATGCTTCGACAGAGTGGGCAAACCCTAAGTTATGCAAACTTGTATACACATCAATAAACTCGGGCGATATCCAACTATCTTCGTTGGCGCGGGGTTGCGCGCACTGTTTTATTACTTGCTCAAATGCTTTGTCAAAAGAGTAATTAAGATCGGAATTTTTAAAGGCCCTCGCCATTCTTTTATTTAGTTTAAACTCTTTTGGAAAGAAAACAGCTCTCGGATCAGGGGACCACCAAGTAACAGGAGATGCTGACCAAGGGAATATTCCTTTTATGTATGCTTGTAAAACCATTTGTGGGTTTATTTCATTTGAAATACAGATTAGGCCGTCTGAGTCAATATTTTCAATGTCGGGAAAATCGTAGATAAGCATATTCACCTTAATAAGAATAACGGCGGGTACAGAGAAATTTGTTTTAACTAATCAGTAATCATCATCATCGTGAAGACGCTCAAATCTATAAACGTCATTGAGTTGTCTTTTAAGAGCGTCAATAGTTTCCCCTGAATAATTGCTGACTTCTTCATTAACGTCGTAGAAAACGGCGCTGTTTCTTGTTACTTCATTTCTGATTCTTTTTAAGAGGCTGTCAGAGAGCGCTTGATATCTGTCGGCTTTAATTTCGGGATCCAGTTCAGAATCAAGTTCTGCAATTGATCTGACGATAGAACCAATAGATCTGTTTTTAGCGGCAGTAAGCCAAGCTATAATATTTCGATTGAACTCTATTGTGCTTAATCCTGCAGGATTTTGGTAATAGCTGTCTGTATAAAAAGATTCGCCTATTGCTGCTATTCTTCCGTTGCCTAAATCTTGTGCGGCAGCGAGAGGCGCAGGAATAGATGTTGTAGAGGTTGCATACAAGAACGGTGCATCATTTTTACCGTCGGATTCGATTGAATAAGTGTTTTCATCTCCGGTAGCAAGCAGGAAAACATTTGCCGAGCCTTTAAGAGGTTTGTCCTGATCGTCAAGCAAAGTTGACGCACTGTTTACGAGCAATTTTTTCATGTTTTTGCCTGTGATCGCGGGAGACGGGAAATTAGTTACAAAGAATCTCCAGGGGGGGCCAATGTTATTATCGGGGTCACAGATTTGGTCATCGTTAAATCTGATTTTGGCTCCTGTTGCTTTAAGAATCTTATTCAAAAATAAGGGGTTCGACAAGTTTCTGTAGTCTGAGCAAGAGAAAAGCATAATTGCTCCGCCGTTTGCCGAGTATTTTTTAAGAGCATTAATTTCAGTGGCGGTATAATCTTTGGAAGGCGAAGGAATTAGTACCGCAAAGGCGTCTTTGAAAGAAGTTGCGGTGAATGGTTTGGATATGCTCTTCATTTGGTAGCCCAAATTTTGAAATAGATCCATTTTCATTCCTGCGAATTTTCCGGTAAAATAATCTTTGTTACCGTGTGCACAGTCTACAATGATTGTTTTGGGCTTAAGATCTAGGTTCAAAGAAGCTGTGTCAATTATAGTGTTGCCTTGTTTCAATATGGCAATAATTTCAACAACTCCAAGCCAATCTATTTGAGTCGGAACAGAAACCTGCATGGTTTCTCCGGCTCCAATTTTACCGAAGCTGTATTTATCGATAAGGTTTGAAGAGTCTATTGCCGAATGATAAATTTCGACTGTTGTTACATCAGATGGTTTGGTTGCAGCATTTTTTACAGGAACAATCACCTTAAACGGTGTTTTCATGTAGGTTTGATCTACATCTGTGTTCATGGTAAGTATTTTAGGGAGAGGTACGCCATCGCCTACGGGGGTTGTGAAAGTTCCTTCTGCTTTGGCAAATTTTTCGCTCTCGCGGGGGTCTGTCGAAATGGCGATAAAATTGTATTGAGTGTTGGGTTTAAGACCGGTAAGTGTAACGGTGTGAACTTTTACTGTATGATCAAAGGCTTTCTTTTTATTGATAACCTTTGTTGTTCCCAGACCGTATTCAACTTTTGAAGTGGCGGCGCGGTTTGTTGTCCATTGCAGAGTTGCTGAATTAGGTGTAATAGATATAATTTTAGGAGCAGCAGTAATCTTTATGGGCGTATTATTTGTAACAAAAGTTACGTTTTGCCCATCGGTGTAGGATTCGATTGTGCCATCGGTATCGGTTCTGAATACTGACATTTTGTAATAATCATAAATATCAAGAACTGTTTGTGTAGGATGTCCAAAGGAATTGCCCTTACCGGCAGAGATAACACCGTATTTGGGCTGAACCATATCCATGAAAGCGTGATTTGAAGATGTTTTGCTTCCGTGATGACCCGATTTAAGCACTGTGCTTGAAAGTTTTTTTCCGGCTCGTTCAATTGCAATTGATTCTGCTTTTTTTTCGGCATCACCTGTAAAGAGGTAGCTTATTTTTCCGGCGGTGGCTTTAATTATAATTGACATATCGTTTGCATTTTTGCCGATATCACCGAAAGAACCGTCATCAGTGAAGAGTACTTCTGATTTGATCCCTGTTCCCCAGTCTAGCATTTCGCCGACTTTCAAACGTCTGTAGTTTATGTTTTTTTGCTTAATCAGATCGAGCATCTGTGTGTAATATATGGCATCATTACCGCCAGTACCGCTTTCGGAAGACACATTGGTATCGTTTGAATACACAAATTCTCCAAAAGAAAAATGCTTAATCAGCTCGATGAAACCACCGAAATGGTCTCTGTGAGGATGTGATATAACAGCCTGGTCGATGTGTTTGATTCCCTCTTTTTTGAGATAGGGGATAATATAAGCCTGAGCCGCGTTTCGATTATCGTCACCCGCATCAATCATAATCGTTTTTTGAGCAGTGCGAACTATTACGCAGTCCCCTTGGTGTACATCTAAGAAAGTTACTTGCATTAGCGAAGCATCACGTGCAAATAACGGCATAGCCAACAAAAGGGCTAATACCATTAGGGCACCTATTCGCGTTAGTGGATATTTCATACTCTTATACTCCTTATACCTTGCCGCGACAAGAAAATGTGCAACATAAAACTTTTGCTGTTCGTACAATTTTAATGATTAATTAAGATAGTGTCAAGTGCACCAAAAATAAATTCTTCACAAAAAATGCGAATTATCCGCATTTTGAGTATCCGCAATACTTACATATTACGCAACCGCTTTCGTTTTCGAGCTTTTCACCGCATTCTGGGCAATGCCCCATGTCTTGTGAAGTAACATCAATCATTAGATCTTTTTTTTGGTCTTTTTGATTTTCGCTCTTAATAACATTTAGCTTTCCAAAGAATCCTTGCGCGGTTAAATTGTATTGTTCAATAGCTTTACCAATAGCATCAGGGCAAGAGAGAACTCTCATGCCGCCCGCCATTGTTCCTTCTCTTTTGAGCGTTGACATGCACCTTATTCCCTTAAGTTGGTCAATGATTTCTTGTACATCAATTCCTGCACGCAATGCCATTGAAATAAGTCTTGCAGTTGCTTCTGATTGCGATGGACAACCGCCGTTTCTGCCAAGGCTCGTGAATACTTCGCATATCCCTTTTTCGTCGCTGTTGACTGTAACGTAAAGATTTCCGCAGCCTATTTTTGCTCTTTCGGTTACCCCAAAAGTTCTTTCGGGTCTGGACCTTGCTAACAGCATGGGAGAGGAATCCTTTGTTCTGTCTGCTTTTTTAGTTCCGGCGACGTTAAGCACCTGCGCGTCCCGCGATCCGTCTCTGTATACCGTTACTCCCTTGCATTCAAGCTGATGCGCAAGTCTGAAAACTGTTTCAATGTCTTTTTTGGTCGCATCGAAGGGAAAGTTAACGGTTTTGCTTACGGCATTGTCTGTGTGTTTTTGGAAAGCGGCCTGCATACGAATATGCCATTCGGGAGATATATTGTGGCTGGTTACGAAGATGCGGGCAATATGTTCCGGAATTTCGGATATTCCGTTCAAGTTTCCTTGATGGGCAACTCTTTCCATGAGTTCTTTAGAATAAAAATTATTCTCTCTGGCTACTTTAACAAAATCATTATGAACTTCAAGAAGTTTATCGTTGTCCATTACATGTTTTTCGTATGCAATTGCAAAAAGAGGTTCTATTCCTGATGAACATCCTGCAATCAGACTTATTGTTCCTGTGGGAGCTATTGTCGTAACGGTTGCATTTCTGAGTGGTTGAATTCTTTTTTCGGCAAAAATAGATTTATCGTAATTAGGGAAAGCACCGCGTTCTTTGGCCAGTTCTTGTGATGCAGACCAAGATTCGCGCTTAACAAAGCCCATAACTTGATCAGCTAATTCGATTGCTTTTTCTGAGTCGTAAGGAACTCCCATTTTTATCAAAAGATCAGCCCAGCCCATTACACCCAGACCGATTTTTCTGTTGGCTCTCGTCATTTTATCAATTTCGGGGATAGGGTATTTATTTACATCTATAACGTTGTCTAAGAATCTTACCGAAATATTTATGCATTCTTTTAGTCGGTCGAAATCAATAACGGTCTTGTTTTTCTTTTCAATGATAAAATTGGCCAGATTTATTGAGCCGAGATTACAAGCTTCGTAGGGTAAAAGAGGTTGTTCGCCGCAGGGATTTGTGGACTCAATTTTTCCGATTGCCGGTGTTGGTTGGAATCGATTGATTCTGTCAATAAACACTATGCCGGGTTCACCGTTTCTCCAAGCACGTTCAATTATCATAAAGAAAACTTTTGACGCTTTTAACGAGCCTACGGTTTCTCCTGATCTGGGGTTCACAAGGTCATATTCTGCATCATGCTCAAGAGCTTCCATAAATTTATCGGTTATTGCCACAGACAAATTAAAGTTTGTAAGTTCATCGTTATTTTCTTTTGCTGTTATAAATTCAAGAATATCCGGATGATCCACACGCAGAATCCCCATATTTGCACCGCGTCTTGTGCCCCCCTGCTTAATTGTTTCAGTCGCAATGTTAAAGACCTTCATAAAAGAAATAGGGCCTGAGCTGACGCCTTTTGTAGAAGATACCAAGTCATTAGCCGGTCTTAATCTTGAAAAGCTGAATCCTGTCCCTCCACCTGATTTATGAATTATTGCCGCATTTTTGACAGCGTCAAAAATACCCTCCATAGAGTCATCAACGGGTAAAACAAAACAAGCAGACAGTTGTCCTAGTTTTTTTCCGGCATTCATAAGGGTGGGGCTGTTTGGCAAAAAATCAAGATCGGTCATTATTTTGTAAAATAATGGCTCAAGTTCTTCTGCATTGTATTTACTGTTTGGATAAGAGTTTTCAGCAGCAGCTATTGCAGATGCCACACGGCGAAAAAGCCCTTCGATTGTTTCAATTGGTTTTCCGTCTTCGCCTCGGGTTAAATATCTTTTGTTCAACACTTTCTGTGCATTAACAGAAAAACGATTAGAAATGGTTGTTGTGGGATTCATTGGTTAGTCCTTATCCTATATTTAAAGAGTTTATATTTGAGTTGCGATTGTTACGATTTTTTCCAAGTCATCGGATTTAATGTGTTGTATAAGGGTTTTCCCCGGCGATACCGGCAATACAAAAGCGAGCCCTTTTTCATTTCTTTTTTTGTCTTGTGCTATGTAAGCAAGAATCGAATTCACGGAAATTTCGGTTGGCAGGGAAATAGGTAATTCCAGTTCTCGCAGTACAATTTTAAGTTGTTCGCTGTAATCTTCTTTGAGAATTCCCAGGGCGGCAGAGGTTTTGATGGCCATCAGCATTCCGAGTCCTACGGCTTCGCAGTGATTTAATCTTATATAGCCGCCTGCAGATTCAAGAGCGTGTCCAAAGGTATGACCAAAATTTAAATGGGCTCTGACTCCTTTGTCCAGTTCATCTTTGCTAATGAAGCTCTTTTTAATATACACTGAGCGTCTCACAACACGTTGAAGGATGTCAAGTTGTCTTGCGCGAATTTCAGAGATATTATTACATAAAAACTTGTAATAAGCAGAATCTCCTATTAGGCCGTGTTTTATACATTCTACCACGCCGTAAGAAAGTTGTGAAAGCGGGAGCGACAATAAAAAAGACACATCTACGCAAGTTAAAGCCGGCTGATAGAATGTACCCGCAAGATTTTTACCTTCGGACGTATTAACGCCGTTTTTGCCGCCAAAAGAAGCATCAACCATCGCCAATAAAGAAGTTGGCACAAGTGCCAGGGTGATTCCGCGTTTATAAATTGATGCCGCAAAACCTGTTATGTCGCAAATCACACCGCCGCCTAAGCCAAGTATTACGCAGTCACGGTCGATTTGATTTTTAGAAAGTTCAGATAAAACAGAAATAACAGTTTCAAAATTTTTATATTTTTCGCCGTCGGGTATGATTATTTCTAGTGCCGAAAAACCTCTGTTTGCAAGTTCTTCTTTTAAGGGTTCAAGATACCATTTTGCGACAGTTTCGTTTGTAATGACGGCACAACGTCTTGCACTTGTTAAACGGGACAATCGTACAGAGAATTCTTTTAAAATTCCGTTGCCAATTATAATTTCTGTCATCGTTGAACGGGAGTATTCAATTCTTTGAGTTTCCATTTATTTTAATTTATCTCCGAAAAATGCTTTAGCGTTGCCAGAAAGTTTTTGAGCCAATTCCTCTAAACTGATTCCCCGCAGCTTTGCCAAATATTCCGCGATTATGGGCAAGTTGGCCGGTTCGTTTCTTTTTCCTCTTTTTCCTTGGGGTGAAAGGTAAGGGCAGTCAGTTTCAAGGTGAATTCTTTCTAGGGGTAAATAAGAAAATACCTCTGCTGTTTTTTTACTGTTCGGAAACGTTAAAACCCCGCCAATAGAAAAATTATATCCTAATTTTTCTGCTTGTTTTGCTGTTTCTAAGCTTCCCGAAAAGCAGTGCAACAATACTTTCGGAGGGGCCGGCATATTTTCAATACTGTCGAAAAATGCTTTATATGCTTCTCTGATATGAACTACTACAGGCAATTTAAGCTCCGCTCCGAGTGCCCACAGCTTTTTAAATACTTCAATCTGAACATCTCGCTCAGAAAAATCATAATGAAAATCTAAACCTATTTCGCCGATTCCCAATACTTTTGGTTTGTTTAAAAGCTCTTTTAAGCTTGAAATACTGGTTTGGTCAAATTCAGAAGCATTATGAGGATGTATCCCGGCCATAGCGTAGCATTCATCATATTTTTCAGCAATCTTTTGTATTTGCACCGACTCTTCGATATTGCTTGCGGCGTTAATTATTCTGTTAACGCCTGCATTTTTTGCGTTTTCAACACAGGTATCAATATCGTTTACAAACTTTTCGTCTTGTAAGTGCGAGTGTACATCAATAAAGCTCATAGGGTTCATTTTACTCTGACACCTGTTTTAGCGGGTTTATTCGGCGTCATTAAAGCGAGTCCGCCTTCGGGGGTTTCTGCTGCGAGTATCATTCCATGAGAGAGAATCCCTCTGATTTTTGCGGGTTTAAGATTTTTAACCATAAGAACTTGCATTCCGATAATTTCTTCGGGTTTATAGTAACTTGCGATTCCGGCCACAAGTGTGTTAGTCGCGTCGCCCGTATCAACAGTTAATTTAAGCAATTTATCGGCGTTTTCTACTTTTTCGGCAGTCAGAATTTTGGCTACACAAAGTTGTGTTTTCATAAAATCATCAAAGGTAATAATGCCTTCAATCTCAGTTTGAGGTTCAACCGGTTTTACGACGGGCTCAGCTTTGCTTTTCTTCAAATTCTGTATTCTTTCGGTTTCGAGTCTTGGGAATAAGGGTTTAGGCTCGGTGCATTTGGATTTGTCGGTTAGCTGACCCCATTCTAATGATGCTATGGAATAGTTTTTACCGTCGCAACCGATTTGTTTCAAAAATTCGGGTGCCATGTGCGGCATGAAAGGTTCAACAAGAACAGTGCAAAATCTTATACCTTCGCCTATGGTATAAAAGACTTCATCGAGAAGAGCAAAATTTTGTTCTTTTGCAAGTTTCCAGGGCGCTGTTTCGTCGACGTATTTATTTAATCTCTGCACCAAACTCCAGATTTTTGCCAAGCCTTCGTGGAACAAGAAGTTGTCCATAGCTTTTACATAACCTTCTTTAACTTCAGCAGCCAGTTTAATTATTTCTTTCGTTTCGGGTAAATTTGCGTCGGTTTTATTAAAAACACCGTCTCTGTTTTTGATTAAAAGAGGCAACATTCGGTTGCACAAATTGCCGTAATCATTTGCCAAATCGGCATTGTAGCGCATAATAAAGTTTTCTTTGGTGTAGGTTGCGTCTTGCCCGAAGACCATTTCTCTGAAAAGATAGAATCTAAATGGGTCTAATCCGTAGTCTGCAACGAGTTGTCTTGGGTTAATCACGTTACCTACAGATTTGGACATCTTACCTTCACCGGTAACCCACCAACCGTGTGCGAAAATGCATTCGGGGAGCGGTAAATCAAGTGCTAAGAGCATTGTGCTCCAATAAACAGCGTGAGTTGTAAGAATATCTTTTCCGATAATATGGCAAGATGCCGGCCAGGTTTGATTAAATTTATCGAGATCAAACGGATATCCGATCGCTGAAATGTAATTAGTCAGAGCATCGAACCACACGTAAGTAACATAATTTTCGTCAAAAGGTAAGTCTATTCCCCAGCTCAATCTTGATTTTGGTCTGCTTATGCACAAGTCGCCAAGAGGTTGCTTCAAAAATCCCAGCACTTCATTTTTTCTGTTTTCGGGTCTGATAAAACCGGGGTTATTGTTTATGTGTTCAATAAGTTTGTTTTGATAAACAGACATTTTGAAAAAATAGTTTTTTTCTGTGATTTCTTGTACTGAGCGCTTGCAGTCGGGGCAAAGTTTTTCAGGAACCTCTTTTTCTGTCCAAAATCTTTCGCAAGGGGTACAATACCACCCTTTGTATTCGGCTTCGTAAATGTCGCCTTTTTCGTAAAGTTTTGACAGGGCGTATTTGACGACCTTTGTGTGTCTTTCTTCAGTTGTTCTTATAAAATCGTCATATGTTATGTCCAAGGTTTCCCAGAGTGATTTGAATTTCTCTACAAGAGCGTCTGTGTGAGCTAAGGGGGTAAGGCCTTTGGCTTTTGCGGCTTGTTCAACTTTTTGTCCATGTTCGTCCGAACCGGTTAAAAAATGCACTTTATTATCGCAAGAACGGTTGTATCTTGCCGCTATATCAGCTGCGAGAGTTGAAAAAGCGTGTCCTATGTGCAGCTCGTCATTTGCATAATAGAGTGGAGTTGTGATGTAAAACGATTTCTTGTTCGTCATAAAAACCTCATTATATTAAGTTTCGTCGGTTTATTTTTCTTGAGTGTACAACGCAGCTTTGTTGCCGCCTTGCTCCTTAGCTTTGCTTAAAGCTTTCAGTGAAGCTTTCAAAAGTAGGTTCGGCTCGTTAACATTCATGGGGTAGCAAGCAATTCCGGCAGACAGAGTCAATTCATATTTTTTTCCCGAAAAAGCAAGAGCCTCAGCTTCAATCAGTTCTTTTACTCTGCCTGCGAAGAATACGCCTCCGGAGATTTCGGTATTGGGAAGCATGCAAAAGAATCTTTCTTGAACCGAAGAAGCCTTATCTGTTTCTCGAAGCAGTGTGCTCAAACTTTTGCCGCAGTTTTTAAGAATGTTGTCAATAAAATCATTGTTTGTTTCTGCAGCGATATTTTTAAAATTATCAATTTCAAAAACGACCAGCGTTAGATTTTGCGCATATCTGATTGATCTGGCGCTTTCTTCCGATAGATAACCTTTCCAGACATTGTGAGCAGTTAATCCGGTATCGATATCTGTGAAGAGGTTGGTGTACATTCTGTTTCTTTCGATTACGAGGGACGCTAGCAGGCACAAGTCGCTTACATACGCTAAGTCTTCATTCCTGAATACGGGCGGTACAATTCTGTTTACAAAATTCATGACGCCTAACACGTTGCCTTCAGAATCGCTAATTGGTGCGCACAGGAGCCCGGCAATTTTATTGTCTTTGTCTTTAAATTCGTTAAAATGTTTAAAGCGAGGGTCTTTGCAGCCTTTATTGGCTATTAAAGGTAAACCCTCTTTAATTACAAATCCGGCCAACCCTTCGTGAGGTTTAAGCCTAACCGAGGGATAATCGTCTTCTTCAAGGGTGTCGAGGAGGCTTTGTTCCATGCCTCTTACGCAGGCAACGGTCATTTCATTTTTTTCACGATTTATTAAAAGAATTGAAGCCCACTGTACATTCAAGGATCTTACCGCTTCGTCGAGGATTGTCTTTAAGTTTGTTTGAAAATCAAACGTTGTGTTTAAAAGTCTTGCCGCAGTAAGCAGAGATCTTGTTTGAATCAGTTGTTGCTCGGCTAAAGAGATTTGATATTGACTTTTTTCGTATTCCTTTTCTTGCAGAAATTGCTTTTTGCCTAAACTGACTATTTCGCGGTTCCAGTCAGCGAAAATTCTGTTTAACTCGGCACTCACTTCGGCGATTTCATCGTCTCCGTTGTCGCGTAATACGGCGGCAGATTTTTTTGTCTGAAATGTTTGCAGGGCATTAATAATTAAAAATATTGGCGCAATGACAGACGTTGAGACGAGAATCGCGGACATAATCGCAATTAATATTGAGACAATTCCCAAAAAAATAATGGTATGTAAACCAACTTCAACTTTAGATAAAACTATGTAAGTGTACACCGTAATCGGAAAGGCAACCGACAATAAAAACGCTACTAAAAGCCTTGTTTTGATTGAAAAATTTCTGAAAAGATTCAATTTGTTTACCCCGCTGATTATGTTGTTGGATTTTATTTGCTTTTAAGTTCAAAGTCAAGCCCTTTAGTTTTGCCATATTTTGAACAAAAACTTAAAAACTAATAATGTGTTTTGCAATAGAACTATATTTATTGTATAGTGTGTTGATTTTTTTAAGATTATCTGCAAAATAGATACCATTTTTATTTTAAATGAAAAGCAAATATTTAAGGATTTCAGACAGATGAAGATTATACAGATACTTAATTCACCTAATTGGAGCGCCGCTTCAAATTACTGCATTTTAGCCTCAAAGGAGCTGTTGGCGATGGGGCACGAAGTGTTGTTGGTAACAGAGCCCGGCATTCCTTTTGATAAAGCGATAGAATATAATATTCCCGTCAACAACAAATTGCGATTAAATCACAGAAACCCCCGAAAATTTTTACAGGCCTTTAAGTTGTTAAAGTCGCTTTTCAAAGAGTTTAAGCCCGATATTATTTCTGCACACATAAACGAAGGAGCCTGGATGCCGGGGTTGGTAGCCAAATATGTTTCTCCCGATGCAATCGTTGCACGAATAAGAACTGATATAGATGCACCAAAAGGGCATTTTGTAAATAGATATGTGCATCATCATTGGGTTGATCATATTATTGCAGGTTCAAATTTGCATAAAAAAAATTGTCATGATGTTTTAGATTACCCTAATGAAAAGATAGACGTTGTTTATGGGGGAGTCGATACGAATTTGTTTAATCCTCAAAACCGTTTAAATTCAACATTTCGCACAGAAGTAGGGGTAAAGAATGATGAAATTTTACTGGGTTTGGTAGCTCGTTTGTCCCCTGTTAAGGGGCATAAATTTTTAATAGAGGCTTTTTCAGAAGTTTGCAAAATTAACAAGAGAGTTAAATTAGCCTGTATCGGTTATGAATCAGAACTTAGTTTTGATTGGTTAAAAGATTTGGCAAAAGAATATAACGTAGCTGACAAGTTGATATGTGTCGGCAGGCGAAATGATATAGAAAAAGTTATAGCAGACATTGATATAGGTTTAATATCTTCGATAGGTTCAGAAGCCAATACCAGAGCCGGATTAGAATATATGGCATCAGGAAAGCCCGTTGTCGGCACATCGGTTGGTGTTATTCCCGAAGTCATTGTTGATAAGGTGACAGGTTTTGTTGTTCCGCACAGTAATTCGAAAGCATTAGCCGAGGCTATATTAAAGTTAGTTCAAAACAACGCGATGAGACAGTTGATGGGGCAAAGTTCCCGTCACAGAGCAGAGCAAGTATTTTCTTTAAAAAGATTTGCTCAAGACATGGAGAAGACATACCGCAGCTTACTCGAAAGGAAAACTGTAAAATGAAGGACATCAGTCTTTTTATAATTACCAAAAACGAAGGCGACAAAATAAAAAAATGTATTGAAAGTGCAGCCGGAATCGTCTCGGAAATTATAGTGGTTGATTCTGATTCTACAGACAACACGGTTGAGACTGCCAAATCATTAGGAGCAAAGGTTTATCAGCGAGAGTTTACCGGATTTGCAGAGCAAAAGAATTTTGCTTTGTCTAAGTGCACCGGTAAATGGGCATTAAGTCTCGATGCTGATGAATCGCTGACAAAAGAATTAGCTGAAGAGATTTCGGCAATTAGTGACGAGGCTGAAGCTAACGGCTATTATTTATTGCGGATCAATTATTTTTTAGGTGGCCGCATGGATTACAGCGGCTTGGACAACGAGTATATATTGCGTTTGGTTCGGGTCGGTACGGCGAGCTACAAAAATGTATTAGTGCACGAATCATTGGAAATTGAGGGCACGACAAAATATTTGACTCATCCGATGATGCATTTTTCTTATAATAATTTAGAAGTTTATTTTGAAAAATTCAATAAATATACAACTTTGGCGGCCGCTGAACTTTTTAACAAGAAAAAACGATTTAGTTTGACTATGACTGTTTTGAGACTTCCGTTTGAATTTTTAAAAAGGTATATTTTAAAAAGAGGATTTTTAGACGGAATTCGAGGGTTTATTTGGTCAGTTATTTCAACGTTTTATGTATTCGTGAAGTATATAAAACTCTGGGATTTAAAAAGAAGAAGTAAATAGAATAAAAATTTTGGAACTTTTTTTTTACATTCGTGTCAATAGAGGCACGTTATTATAAGGAGGACTGCATATTGTGATTGAAATGCAGAATATAACCAAATATTACGACAATTTCAGAGCTTTAAACAATTTTAATCTGAAAGTCGAAAAGGGTGAAATTCTTGGTCTACTCGGACCTAACGGAGCGGGGAAAACTACTGCAATGCGCATTCTAACTTGTTTTTTGCCTGCTTCATCCGGAAAAGCTTCTGTTGCAGGCTTTGATATCTTCGAAGACTCTGTAGAAGTTCGGCGCAGGTTGGGTTACTTACCCGAAACGCCACCCCTTTACCCGGAAATGAGCGTAAATTCATATTTAAATTTTGTCGGAGAAATCAGAGAGCTTCCGAAGTCGGTTCGGAAGCAGAGGATCGGTTATGTATGTGAAAGAATTGGTCTTGACGCTTACAAAGGCAGGGTTATAAACACTTTATCAAAAGGGTACAGGCAACGTGTCGGATTAGCTCAAGCTCTTTTGCATAACCCGGAAGTATTGATATTAGATGAGCCGACGGTTGGTTTAGACCCTAATCAGATAATAGAAATACGAAATCTTGTTAAAGATTTGGCTCAGGATCATACCATTATTCTTTCTACCCATATTCTGCCCGAAGTAAGTATGACCTGCGGGAGAGTTGTTATAATTAACGAGGGCGAGATTGCCGCAGTTGATTCTGTTCAGAATCTTGAAAAGAACGCAACAGGACGTCCTGCATGGAAAATAGTTTTAAAGGCGCCTGATAACTTTGATTGGCAAACCATAGTAAATAAAGCCCCCGATGCACAGATAAATGATTTAATTCAAGGCGACGCTTCGGAATTCAAACTTCGTTTAAACAGATCTGAAGATTTTGATGATTTGTTTAAAGTTTTAACAAAGGAAAACTGTATTTTCAGAGAAATAACTCCGATAAAAGCAACTTTGGAAGACGTTTTCTTGAAAATCACTCTCGGAGAAGAAAGGAAAGAAAACGCATGAAAGTTTTAGCAATAATGAAAAGAGAATTGCAATCGTTTTTTTTCTCACCGATTGCTTACATCGTGTTTGCAGCGTTCATGACCATAGTAGGGTATTTGTTCTGGATAGTTTTAGCTACGAGTAAAATGGCAACCTTAGAGCCAATGCTTTACAATGCGGCATTTATATTGCTTTTGGCATCTCCGGTTTTAACAATGCGGCTAATAAGTGAAGAAAAAAAATCTCGCACTATTGAGTTGTTACTTACTTCGCCTATTTCTCCCGCAGAGATTATATTAGGCAAATTTTTAGCTTGTTTTGTTTTATACGCAGTATTGATTGCCTTGACTCTTCAATACCCTCTGATTATGTGGTATTACGCTCCGAATTTAGATTGGGGCCCCATAATTAGTGGATACATCGGATTATTGTTATTGGGCGGCGCTTTCATCTCTGTCGGAGTTTTTGCCAGCACATTAACCGAGAACCAGATAATCGCGGCTATGATCAGTTTTGGAAGTCTCGTTTTATTTTGGATATTCGGTTGGGCCAAGCACGCATTTGAAAATGCATTTGGGCAAATGATAAGCAATTTATCGGTGTTTGACAGATACTCTGAATTTTTAAGAGGCATATTAGATTCGGGTAATGTTGTGTTTTTCGCAGTATTCACCCTTACCTGGTTGTTTTTGGCAACCAGGGCCCTTGAATCAGACAGATGGAGGTAATTTAAATGAACGACAAACGAAAGATGAAAATTTCGATTTTGCCTTATATAGGTATACTAATAGCTTTTACGTGTTTTATTGCTGCGGGGCTGATATATTTGAATTTTCCGAGCAATGTAAATGTTGCTCTTTACACTCTCGGATTGGGAATCATTTTTATAATCAGCTCAATGATTTTGCGTCCTGCAGTTTTGAAAGAAGTGTTTTTTAGTCGTAAGACAGTTCTTTGGGTTAACGACATCTTTTTGGTTTTGACAATAGTGGGTATAGGCGTTGTCCTATCTTACATTGGTTACAGGCGAAATTTCCGTTATGATTTCACTTATAATCAGATGTTTTCTCTTTCTGAGCAAACCATAAAGGTTGTGCGCGAACTTGAAAAAAGTGTCAAGGTGACTGCATTTTACCCGCAAGGAATAGCAGAGGGCACTGCGGTTGAAGATTTGTTAAAAGAGTATAAAAGGCACAGCGACCGTTTCAGCTATACAATTGTAGATCCCGTAAGAGACCCCTTAACCACCAGGGCGATGAATATCAAGGAAGTCGGGCAAATTGTTGTTCAATGCGATACTAATCGTGTTGATATCAGTGTCAGCGACTTGTTTTATTCGCCGAATCCCTATAATCGCAACCCAAACGACAAGCCAAAATTCACCGGGGAACAGGCTCTCACTTCAGCAATTGTTAATGTAACGAGCGGTGTTAAAAGAGTTATCAGTTTTGTTTCCGGGCATGGCGAAGGTTCCATAACCGGTTTTCAGGGAAGAGATTTAGGTCTTTTGAACGAGTTTTTGGTTTCAGAGAATTTTGAGGTTACCGAAACCAATTTAAGTGACATAATTGATTCAAAAGTTTCTGTTCTTGTTATAGCTAACCCTCAACAAGACTATCTAGAGAGTGAAATTAAAAAAATAAAAGAATTTCTGGATCAGAAAGACAAAAATTTATTGATGGCTCTTGATTACGGGTACTCTTTGCCAAATTTAGAGAATTTTGCGTTAGATAATTATGCTGTTCTGTTTAATTCAGACTTAACAGTTGATAATCGTGGGCTACAAATAGGTCAGCCCGGTGTAGTTGCACCCGAGCTTGCAGATCACGCGATTACTAAGCCGTTAAAAGAAAAAAAACTAACCAATTTGATGTATTTGGCGCGCACCATTTCAGCAGAAGAAAAGACCGGTACACGAGCTTCTGTGCTTGTAACAAGCGATGATAGGTCATGGGGAAAACGTAACGCTGCTAATAATGGTCAGATTCAAGTAGCCGATTTAAAGAATTTTAGGGAAGGGGTAGACGTACGTGGGCCGGTTACTCTTGGTGTTGCGGTGGAACGTAACTACGCAGTCGCTTCGGGTTCAAAGGCAGTTTTCTTTTCTGATTCTGACTTTTTCAGTAATTCATTGATTAAGCAGCTTGCTAACAGAGATTTAATAATTAATTCGATTAACTGGGCGGCGGGGCAGACAGAGATGGTTTCAGTACGGCCACGCATTTTGGAAATTCCGCAAATAGACTTCAAGCCTGAAAGTTCAAACATTGTATTTACGGTATGCGTTTTTGGCGCTCCTTTATTTGTGGTGTTATTTGGCGGTATTGTATACATGGTAAGAAGGAGAGTTTGAGATGAAAAAAAGATTTATGCCCACGGTTGTGGCATTTATCATTCTTGTAATACTTGTGATTTATGCCAATTATTTTGAAACAGAAGAGATTTTATTGCCCGGGGCTCAAAAACCCGTTCAAATTGTTGATCTGAGTCAAGACGCGGTTCAATCAATTACTTGGTTAGGGAATGAAGACAAAAATCTTAAGCTGATATTTGAAAAAGACAAAGCCCCAATGATAGCCGCGCCTTCGTCATACAGAGCTGACAAAAGCGAGGCAGAAGGTGTTTTACGACATCTTGTCGAGTTGAAATCTGAAATGGTTGTTTCCGAGAATTCAGCCGACTTTGAGCAGTATGGTATAAATGCCTCATCGACAAAAGTTATTATCAGCGGCGTAAAGGGCGATATTGAACTGAGTATAGGCAGCAAAAGCGAGGTTGGGGGCTCTTATTATTTAACAAAAAAAGGCGAGAACAAAGTTTATTTAGTTGCGGGTTACATCAAGGGAAGCTTTGACAAAAAGCTTGAAAATTTGCGGGATAAGCGATTTTTTGCCGAGTCATTTACTGATATTGCCAAAATTTCTTATGAAAATGGCGATGATAAAGTTGAGCTTGAAAATTCTTCATCAAATTCAACCGAATGGAAAATGGTTAAACCCTTCTCATACAATGCCAATAACGTTTTAATTGCAGATCTGATTTCGAAAATCGAAGGTTTGAGTATTAATCGTTTTATTGAAGACCGTGCCGATGATTTAGAAATATACGAATTAAATAAACCGACTTTACGCATTGAACTGACTGATAAAAATGGTGTTAAACGCTTTGTAAAGGCCGGTACAATGTCGGGTACAGAAACATTTGTAACTGTTGACGATGAGTCGGTTCATGGTGTTTCGACAATGGAAATCAGTGCTTTGCGTTATAATACAAATGATTTCAGAGAAAAATTTATTCCTGTTTTGCCTTTGAGTGAAGCGACCCTGGTTGAATTAACAGACGCATCGGGAACGGTTCAGGTTACAAAATCAGACGGAAATTGGCTGTATAACGATTCAAAAATAGAAAATGACACCTTAAAAGATCTCTTTACCGGGCTTTCAAGAGCAGAGGTTAAGCGCTATGATGAGCTAAAAGACCTTGCGTCGCGTAAACTTGAGAACAAAAGTAAATGTAAAAAGATCAGAATTAAATCTGAAAAGGAAGATACGGTTTTGTATTTAGGTGAGCTACAAGGTATAAACATGTGGATTTGCAATGAAACAGAGTGTATTGAGATATCTACCGATGTTGATCGTGTGTTTAACCGTGCAATAGATAAGATACGAACATCAGAACCTGCCCATTAAAGAGTTTGAATTAAAAAAAACCGTTCACTGAACGGTTTTTTTTGTTTCTGATTTATTTTACATCTTGTGTGATAACTGTTTCAAGGCCCACGGGCGGGGGAACTACTTTGTAACTCTTGGTCTTGCTGTACAAAGCATTTGCGGGTTTGTCATCGGGGTTATTTTTAAGATATTCTGCCAAGACGCTTTCTGCGCCTTCGAAATCACGATCGGCAACTTTTAAGAGAGCGTTTTCATATGATTCTTTAGCCTGAATAGCTTTTTTGATAAATTCTTTGTCGGGATCATCTACGTCTGCCAGAACTTCATAAACGTTTATCAGATTGGTTTTTCCGGCTGCTTTAAGGCAGGCTACGCATCTTGAAATAATTTTTTCGGAAGCCAAATTAGCTGTTGTTTCGCTTACGAGGATTTCGGTGTTAAATATTTTATTTGCCGTTTCAAGTCTGGCGGCAAGATTTACATTGTCGCCGATAACGGTGTAATCGAACCTCATTTTAGATCCCATGTTCCCGACTACGACGAGGCCGGTATTTATACCGATTCGAGCTCTTAACATAGGCTTGTTTTCGGCTTTCCATCGCTCTCTTAACTTTGCTAAGGCTTTTTGGTTCTCTAATGCACATTTACAAGATCGGATTGCATGATCACGCTGATCTATCGGTGCGCCGAAAATTGCCATTATTGCGTCGCCTTCGTATTTATCGAGAAGACCGTCATATTTGAATATTATATCTGTCATTTCTGTGAGATATTCATTTAAAAGGCTCACTACTTCGAGCGGCGACATACCTTCGGCCATTGTTGTGAATCCTTCGATGTCAGAAAAGAAAATTGTAAGTTCGCGTTCTTCGCCATGCAGGTTTAGCTTTTCGGGATTTTTTAATATTTCATTGACAACCGATGCTGTTACATAGTGTTGGAAAGCGTTTTTAATTCTTAGTTTTTCAGACAGCTCAAGGTAATATTTTCTGCCTATAACAAATATAAGTGAACTTGCAACAGAAATAACAGAAGCAGAGACATCAAATATTTGCGAGTATATTGTCAGCATCAAAAAGGATGATATGGCTAATAATAGGCAAGTAATTATCGTCAACAACAAAGAAGCGACAGGGTTCAAGAAGTTGAATACAAAAAATATAAATATGGCAAGAATAACAATAGGTATTGTTTGAGCTACAACTTCATCGGGTTGTTTCAAAAAGTTATTATTAATAAGGTTTCTGAGGGCTAACGCATTCAAGTAAGGCGAATGAGTCGTGTAACCGAGGGGAGTATAAAAGCTTTCGTGAAGCATTGAGTGGGCTTCACCAACAATAATCGCTTTGTTTTCAAAAATTTCCTTAGGGTAATTACCTTTATATACGTCGAAAAAAGAAATGGTTCTAAAGTTTTTTACCTGTACGTCATAATTTAAAAGCATGTATTCACGGTCAACCAAAGGAACGTTCTGAATGCCTTTGCTTAATTGATAGTATAGATTCTGCTCTCGGAATTTCAATTGTCCGGGATTTAAACCATTGTATATGCGCCACATTTCAGATTGAAAAGAAGGCTGTAACTCGTTCTTTTCGTTAATGAAAGCCATGGAAACACTTCTGATTGCTTCGCCTCTGTAATTTTTAAAATATGATGGTGCGGCTTTACCAGTAATGGCTACTTTTGCAAATGGCGGAGTAATCCTTTTGTCGTCTCTTCTGTAGGCCTTAATTACCAAATTGTCGCACTCTTGAACAGCTTTAGCCAAGGCCAAGTCACCTTTGGGATTTATCAATGAATCAGTGGCAAAAAATAAGTCAAGTGCGATTAACTTTGGGTTATGTTTTTGAAGTTTATTCAAAACATCGGCATAGAATTGTTTGTCGCCGGCGTATAGGCCGGGAATCCCCAGCATAGACCTATCGTCTACTAAGACAATTGTTATTTCGTCTGAGGGCGGTCTATGTGGGGCTAATGATTTAAGAAAAGAAACCTGTGAAACCGGGCGATTTATGGTGAATCTTAAATCTAGCCAAACATCGTGAATCCAGGCGTCGAGTTTTGAAAAGAGAGAGGGAAACAGTAAAATAATAACCACCAGCGAACCTGCAAATAAGAGGTTCGCCAGTGGTAAGGTTCTTTTTTTGTTTTTCACGCTTCTATGCTACCTATGATATTATTAATCCATTGAGTCTATTCTATTTGGTATTCCGCCTATTGGACCTTGGTCAAATGAACCGTCATTAAGAAGATCATCATCTAAGTCAGAGTAACCGGAAAGTGAATCAGACGGAGCATATGAAAGGGGTTCAATCGGAAGTACGTCTTCGATGTAACTCGCTACCATTTTAGGATCTCCGCCTGCGCTGATTTCTTTTTTTACATAATCACTGACATTTTTCAGACCATCACCGCTCCATTCACGTTCTTCGTTTTTAACTTCGAAGTGCTTTCTGTTATAGTCTCCGGCCATGTCTTTAGGCATTTTAGGATCATAAAGGTTATCATTGCGCATCATTTTAAGAAATTCGGCGTAAGATTCTCGGTAGTTTCTGAGGTATTCAGCTGTTCTGGCTCTTACATCCGGGTTCTCAGATTTTTTCGCTTCGTTATAGGCTTCGAATGCGAGTACATATTTAGCGACAGCACGTTCTACCTGCACTGCAGGTCTAAGATTAATATCTTCTACGGGAGTTGATTTTACCAGATTGGCAAAATGCCCTTTCTTATTGTCTTTTGGTTTTTTGTTAGAAGTTTGATTTTTAGATGCAGAGCTTTGAAGGGAACCGGCCCCCGTATTGTTCTTTTTGTTTGGCTTCCAACCGGGTTTAGGGCCATGTTTATGGGCGTAAGCCTGATTGTCAAGCCCGGGTAGTAAAGAAAACAAGAAAACCGTAAAAATCACAAAAGTAAATTTTTTCATTAGCGACCTCTTTTCTAGGATTCTTCTTTGGGAAGTTTTTCAGATACCAGTGCATTAACAACATTAGACCAAGACGAAGATAACTCTTCGGGTAAAGAATTCTTTTTATCATTCATTATATTTTTATATTCGGATTCTGTATACGCTCTTTCGAAATCTCTTGATTGTTCAAGACGAAGTAATTCAACACCGCGAAAATTTTGCATGGCCAAGGCATCGGCAAGAAGGCTTATTTCATAAGGTTCTATTGTTCCCCAGTAGTCGTGTGAAATAATTGTCACCGGCGGGGAAGGCTCGGGCTGAAACTGTTCAACATCGCAAAGCAGGGTAAAGGAATGATTATTAGCCTTGGCTTTGGTAAGGACAATGTTTAGGTCTTGCCCAAGGAAGCCTGTTCCTGTTTTGAAAACCGAAGCGGAGAATTTGTCTTCGCCGGAGGTTTCGTCAGGCATTGGATCAAACTCTCTGACGTTACCTCGCATTCTTGATAAAATGGCGGTATTGCCGGAGATTGCTGTCAGTTCGGTTTTAAGATGTTCGTGAAATTTCATGGCTTGTTTGGTTTTAGAGCTTCCGATTTGAGAGAACATATAAACTACAGGAACCATTATGGCAATAAACCCAATTACCATAAATATAGCTACACCTTTTGTTCTACTAAATAATACGTAGTCATTTGTTGTTTTGTTACTTGTAATATTAATCATTTATTAAATATATCGATTCCAGTCCATAAGATTCGAGAGAGCGCGTATAAATATCGATGAGTCTGTTTTCAACTCCGACGGCAGTAAAGAATACTTCATTTATCCCTTGTGCAATAGGTTTTTTATCTACTGTTGGTGCGGACACCCCATTTGGGATGACGCATCTTTTAATTTCGAGTGTGTTTTTGTCGTGAAAATAGCAAATAATATCGCCGCAACTATTTTTGAAATAAATCATTGTGTCACTTTTAATTGATTTATCGGAATTTGGTCTTGGATAAAGAATTGAACGGGACATTCGAAGTTCGTTCGACATTTTCCAGTTAGCCATCAAAATGTTTTGTTGGCCTTCAGAGCTTTGCGTGATTCGTTCTTGGTATTTTCTTTGCATTGAAAACCAATGCATGATCATTCCACCAAGAACTGCCAACAGAGCAGCCCCGATAGACAATTCAACCAAAGTAAAACCTAAGGTTCTATTTTTATTTTTATGACGAAATAAAGACATGGCTTTGATAAATGAAATCTTTCGCGCCTTCCTTCCACATAATGTAAATTGCAACACTTTTGACAGTGTCGTCAGAGCTGAAAGTAACAGAGCTTACCGATACCGAATATTTGAAGTTATATTTTTTTAAAAAACCGGATAAGCCCGGCATATCGGTTTCATCGAGAAACTTTATTTGAGATTTGCTTGTGCCGGTGTTTAAAAATTCTCCAAAATATCGGTCTGTTTTATTTCCTCCGATGGGAGCACCGGGGAGGGGGACATTTGAAATTTCGCTAAATGGCATTTGGGCAGTGTGTTGTGAAATTCTTCGAGCTAGCGAGGCAGCAAATGAGAAATTTTGGCTTTTGGTAACCTGACGACTTGATTGCGAAAACATAATGCTGATAGGTACAATGGCTGCAAGTCCGATAGCTATTGCGATTACAATTTCTATCAGAGTTGTACCGTGACTTCTCATTTTTATCATTCGCTTTTTTCCTCTGCATCTTTTTCAGATGCCAGTACGATGATTTTATCAGGATATCTTTGTTGAATTTCGCTGAGGACTTCCATTGACCTGTTTGATTCGCCGATGGTTTTAAGGAAAGTTGCGAATTCAATACCAACCTCTAAGTTAAACTCTAATTTTAATTCAGCCTCATAGTGTTTTATGGCTTCGGGGTAATTTTTCATACTCTTATGGGTTCGTGCAATATACATGTTTAAAAATCTGGCTTCGGGTGCTTGTTTTTTTGCCTCATTGAACTGTTCAAAAGCTTTTTTATGTTCGTTAAGTTGTAAATGGCAGTAGCCGCTTCTGATTCTTGCCAGCAGATGTGTAGAATCGCGTTTTAATGCGTCTTTAAACAGTTTTTGAGCATCTGCATATAGATTGCGGCTAAGATATATTTCGCCCATTCTATAGTCATTGTCAGCTTCTAAGTATTTGGTTGTTATAACGCGGTTACTCGAAGCGTCTGTCCAGGATTTTGGTATTGCAGCCGAAGTTACGGCCGCACCATCTTCAAATTTATGTTTTGGGGTAAAAATGACAAGCAAAAATGTGCCGACAATTATTACAACTAAGCCTATTGCAACCGGAAGAGCGTATTTTTCAAAGTTTTGCAAAAAAGAAGATTTAATTTTTGGCGATTTAAATACGGTATGTATTTTTTTAACTGCATCATTTACAGTCTTATTTTCGGAAATAGCTGAAAAATTTGATGTAGAATTTACTTTTGGCGGTGATTTTTTGTTTTCTGAAGGGGGACGTACTTTTTGAACAGGTTTAGTTGCCTGAGAAGTTTGGGTTTGATGCGACAGTTCCGGCAACTTGGGGGGGGGAGGCAAAATCACATTTGACAGTTCGGGCAACATGGGAGTTTGCGGGTTGCTTGTCTTCAAAATGTAGTTAAAAGAAGAGTATGATGATCGCTCTGAGGGAGAGTCAGTAGCAGCGGCAGCGGCATTTAAAAGGCTGATGAGCTGCTGTTTTTCTTCAGGAATAACCAAAAAACTCATATTGATCAGATCTACTTGAGACCATTGATGCGTTGCCAAAAAGGTTTTAAATACATCTAAATTAAGGACAACACCTAATTTAGCGGCTATATAGACAGTAGTAGAACTTTTGTTGCCAGAGTCGTATAAATGAGGCAACAGCCCGTTTGTGATTTCTTCGGGAGTTAAGAATTTTGCCAGATTCAAAAACTTATCGTCGGGCATGACTTCGAGAGCACGATCAAAAAGTTTTCTTAAGTTAATTATTCTTGAGTCATACGACGGAAAAGCCGCTAAAACAAAAGCCAATCCGTCGGAGGGAGACAGGTTTGGAATAACGATATCAGAAAAATTAGAAAGAGAAACGGAAGCGCCGCAAAGCTTTTTCCAGGAAGCCCTGATTTTAAGGTCTCCTTGCTCTGTATGCAGTGTTTCTGCATTTTTTTTGAATTCGTTTATCCGTTCAAGCATTAGTTAAATTATTGTTTTTACATGATTTTCAATTGTTTTGGAATCGGGTGCTACGGGAGTTGGGATATCACAAACAGAAATCGCCGATTCTATATCTTTAAGTCCATTACCCGTTATTATTATAACAACTTTTTCGTTAATATCTATATTTTTTTCGTTAGAATGTTTTTTGAAACCTGCATAGGCTGTTACACCGGCCGGTTCGCCAAAAACGCCGGCTGAACGGGGCAAGTCAGTTATTGCGGCTTTGATTTCGTCATCGCTTACAGAAATACAGGTTCCATTTGATTCTTTAAGTGCTCTCATGGCTTTTAGTCTGTTTCTGGGAATACCGACCGCAATTGAATCTGCTATTGTGTTTCCGGATTGCGCAACGAATTTCCCGGTTTTCAGAGCTACTTCGACAGGATTGCAGCCTGCGGCCTGTACACCTATAATTCTGGGCATTTTATCGCTTAAACCAAGTTTAATGAGATCATAAAATCCTTTATAAATGCCGGAGGTAATGCACCCGTCACCAATTGAAATATATACCCTGTCAGGGGTTTTGAAGCCCATTTGTTCCCAGATTTCGAACGCAACTGTTTTTTTGCCTTCGACTAAAAAGGGGTTGTATGCGCAATTTCTGTTATAAAAGCCAAATTTTTTGGTTATTTCTACGGAGAGTTCGAATGCGCGGTCGTATGTGTCATCAACAATAACTGTTTTTGCTCCATAAATCAAAAGCTGAGCAATTTTTGCTTTTGGAGCTCTTTTTGGCACAAAAATGACGGTTTTGATACCCGCGGAAGCAGCAAAACCTGCAAGTGAGCTTGCTGCATTGCCGGTTGATGCGGCACAAATTGTTTTTGCTCCGGCTTCAAGTGCTTTTGCTATGCCGATTGCGCTGGCTCTGTCTTTCAAGGATGCGGTAGGATTTCTTCCGTCATCTTTGATGTACACATTTTTTATTCCTGTTTCATTTGCTATTTTTTCAGACTTGTAAAGGGGTGTCCAGCCTACTTGGAGAGGCGGAATTTGTGTTTCGTCTTTTATTGGGAGCATTTTTCTGTATCGCCAAAGTGAAAAGTCTTTGCTTTGTGATATTTCGTCTTTAGTAATATTAATCGAATTATAATCATATATAACGTCTAATATTCCGTCGATTCCACAGTCGTCGCAAACGTAACGGTCGGGGGCGTCTTTATATTCCTTCCCGCAGTTCATACACTTTAAGCAAGAAACTTTCATCGCAATTGCTCCAAATAATAATTTGAACAATTATACCAATATTTAAAATTGTGTCAACAAAAACCTTTGCAAGTGCATATTACAAAACAATAAAAAAGATTTAATATTTATCTTGAAATTATTTGACAACGGTATTGTCGTGTGTTACAATCATACACCCGTAATAAGGGGACGTAATTGCAATTAATTTGGTGTTCGGAGAAAAGCGCGCATTGTTAGTTCTATACAATAAAAAGTTTGATTTTTCTTCTCAATATTTCTCTCGAACAACTCTTACTGTACAGAATACGAGTGTGAGGCGTTAAAAGCGCGTTGCACTCGTTTATTTTTGTTGGTTTCTATATAGCTGCGAAAGCGGCAAATGCATAAAAAGTTAAGGAGCAAGGCAGAATTATGGTGACAAAGCAGCAGCCTGTAGCCAAGAAGTATCTGATGGCGAGAGAAAGGTTATTTGAGCATATACCTAACCTGATCGACATTCAGTTAAAATCTTTCGAGTGGTTTCTCCAAGCAGGAAAAGAACCGTCTAAAAGAGAAAAACAGGGTCTCGAAGAAGTATTCAGAGAAGTTTTCCCGATTCAAGACTACGTTGGCAACCTCTGCCTTGAATATAATGATTATAGTCTCGGGCTTCCGATGTGTAAAAATTGTCCGCAGCTTAAGCTGAGAAAAAAATGCTTATTTGATGACTGTAGTTTTGCAGAAAAAGATTGTGAAATCGCTTTTATTGGCGAAACTCCATTCAGAGTAAAAAACAGTCCGGACCAGTGCAGAAAAAGAGATTTAACGTATTCTATCCCTTTAAGCATTCGCGTTCAACTGATAATGCAACAAACGGGCGAAGTGAAAGAACAAGAAATATTCTTAGTTAATCTTCCTTGTATGACAGATCGCGGAACTTTTATAATTAACGGCGCGGAAAGAGTAATTGTCAGTCAGCTTCACAGATCACCCGGCGTATATTACAGTTTCAACAGAAGTAAAAAAGTATATTCGGCAAAGATTGTTCCTTATCGTGGTGCTTGGATGGAGTTTGAACTTGACCTGATGAAAGACGCGATTTTTGTTCGTCTTGACAGAAAACGCAAGATTCCTATAACAACCTTTTTAAGAACTTTAGGTTATGGTGATGACGAAAGTATAATGGCTCTTTTCGACAATAACGAAACTATCGCCAGTTCTCTAAAGTATGACAAACAAAGCGTCAGCGCACTTGAGGGCGAAGATAAGATCAATAAGTCTGTTACTGATTCTCTGAAAGCTATTTTCAGTAAGCTCAGACAAGGCGACTTGTTTGTAGAAGAAAACGCAAGAGGATTAATTAAGAGTCTGTTCTTTGATTCAAAAAAATATGACTTAGGCGATGTCGGTCGCTATAAGGTTGATAAAAAATTGCGCTTGGTTGATCGCCTTTCAGAGCAAATTGCATTTAAAGATATCGTAAACCCGACTAACAAAAAGGTTCTTGTTAAAGGTGACGAAAAAATATCCAAGGCTGTTGCTTCAGAAATCGAAGCCTTGCAGATTCCTTCATACATAAGAATTGGTGAAGATTTGCGCGGTTACCGCATTATGTTTAACCCCAAATGTGCAGAGATCAGGCTTTCCGATGTTGGCCTCGGTATTGTAGATCTTCTTGGCAGAATCGCTTTTGAATCTGTAGTCGATACGGCCACCGGTGAGATCATCGTTGAACAGGGCCAAGAAATTAGCGAAGATGTCTATAACAGAATATTAGAGTTGAATCTCGAATCTGTTAAAATTCAAAAAGACCGAGTTCTTTCCGTAGAAGACATTGTTGGTGTAATCAGATATTTGGTTGATTTAAGCAATGGTATCGGCAGACTTGATGATATTGACCATCTTTCAAACAGGCGCATACGTCGTTGCGGCGAATTACTTCAGAATCAGTTCAGAATTTCTTTAACTCGTATGGAACGTGTTATTAAAGAAAGAATGACCATTCACGATCTTGACAGCTATACTCCTCAGCTTCTCATCAACACAAGACCCGTTTCTGCGGTTGTGGATGAATTCTTTGGCAGTTCACAGCTCTCACAGTTCATGGATCAAAACAACCCGCTTGCTGAGCTCACTCATAAGAGAAGGCTGTCGGCACTAGGGCCGGGCGGTATTAAACGAGACAGAGCCGGCTTTGAAGTTCGCGACGTTCATCCGACTCATGACGGCAGAATTTGTCCGATTGAAACTCCTGAAGGTCCCAATGCCGGTTTGATCGCCAGTTTAGCAGTTTTTGCCCGAGTTGACGATTACGGATTTTTAACCACTCCTCTTTGTAAGGTAAACCCGAAAACCGGTGAGATCTCTTACGATGAGATTGAATATAAAGATGCCTATGAAGAAGACAGATATGTAGTAGCTCAGCCCGACTGTATTATCGATGATAAGAATTGTATTGCACAAGATATGGTTCCGGCTAAATATTTCAGTGATGACTACGATTTCGATTATTTGCCCAAGGATGAAATTGAGTATATTAAGTTTTCTCCCTTGCAGATGGTCAGTGTGGCCTCAGCTTTGATTCCGTTCTTGGAACACGACGACGCCAACCGCGCTTTGATGGGCACGAACATGCAACGTCAGGCTGTTCCTTTAATCAAAACCGAACCGCCTCTTGTTGGTACCGGCCTTGAATCAATTGCCGCGCACGACTCGGGAGCTGTGGTTCTTTCACGAAGTGCCGGTACGGTTTCTTATGTGGATGCAGACTGTGTTAAGGTAAAACGTGCGAGCAGGCGTAAAGACGATGAACATATTCCTGTAACCGAGGCATCATTCAGAAAATATCAGGGCCGCAAAGTTATGGATACTATTGTAGACACTCTTACCGGTGAAATCATAATTGAATCGGGCCAAACCCTTGATATTACATACTTATCAAAAATCAAGGCTATTTGTGATGATATCAGGCTTCAACAAGAATCTGTCGACACATACAGACTTCAGAAATTCTTGCGCTCTAATCAGGGCACTTGTATCAATCAAATTCCTATAGTAAAAATAGGCGACAAAGTTAAGCCCGGCACCGTCCTGGCAGATGGTCCCGCTACAAGTGAGGGAGATCTTTCTTTGGGTCGCAACGCACTTATTGCGTTTATGCCCTGGGAAGGCTACAACTTTGAAGATGCCATCATTCTTTCTGAAAGAATGGTTACGGATGACATATTTACATCGATTCACATTGAAGAGTATGAAATTGATGCCAGAGACACAAAATTAGGGCCTGAAGAAATCACACGCGACATACCTAACGTTGGTGAAGAGGCTCTCAAGAACTTGGATGAAGGCGGAATCATCAGGATTGGTGCAGAAGTAGAAGCGGGTGATATTTTGGTCGGTAAAGTAACTCCTAAGGGTGAAACTGAACTTACCGCGGAAGATAAATTGCTCCGAGCCATATTTGGCGAAAAAGCCAGAGAAGTAAGAAATACTTCTTTAACGGTTCCTCATGGTGAAAAAGGTAAAATCGTAGACGTTATGGTGTTTTCGAGAGATAACGGCGACGAATTGCCTTATGGGGTAAATAAGCTTGTTCGTGTATTTGTAGCTCAGAAGAGAAAAATCACCGTCGGCGACAAGATGGCAGGTAGACACGGTAACAAAGGTGTAATTTCACGCATAGTTCCCGCCGAAGACATGCCTTATTTGGCTGACGGCAGACCGGTAGACATTATTCTTAATCCATTGGGCGTTCCTTCCCGAATGAACGTTGGTCAGGTTCTTGAAACCCACTTAGGCTGGGCAGCCGAACATCAGAATTGCCGATATATGACTTCTATATTCAATAAAGGCAGACTGATCAACGGTAAAGAAATGAAGAACGAAGACTTCGTGATGCACCAGCTGAAAGAAGTTTATGATCGTGACCCGTTGCATTTGGTTGACATTGAAGGTAAGGCCACATTATATGATGGCAGAACCGGCGAACCTTTCCATAAAAAAGTAATGGTCGGTATTATGTATTTCATAAAATTACACCATCTTGTAGACGACAAGATGCATGCGCGTTCAACGGGCCCATACAGCCTTGTAACGCAGCAGCCTTTGGGCGGTAAAGCACAATTCGGTGGTCAGCGCTTCGGAGAAATGGAAGTCTGGGCGCTTGAAGCTTATGGTGCTGCTCACGTGTTGCAAGAAGTTCTTACCGTAAAATCGGATGACGTTGAAGGGCGTGTTCAGGTTTATGAAACTATTATTAAAGGTAAAACATTGATGAAGCCCGGTATCCCGGAATCATTTAAAGTTGTTTTGTCTGAACTCCAGAGTCTCGGCCTTCAGATGGACCTCAAAAAAGACGCACAGGAAGTGCGCATTGATGAGGGCGGCGAAAAGATCATCGCGGCAGACTCAGAAGAGGACTGGATGGAAGATAATTCGGAAGATATTGATGACGATCTTTTAACCGAAGATTTGTCTGATGATTCTGACGAAGATGACGACAGTAGCGAAGAAGATGAAGAATAAGGCTAACCCGGGATATAAGGAAGGAGACATTATATAATATGTTAGATATGGACAAATTTGATGCTCTGCAAATTAGCATCGCTTCTCCCGAAAAGATTAGATCGTGGTCATACGGTGAAGTTAAGAAACCTGAAACCATTAACTATAGAACTCATAAACCTGAGCGCGACGGTTTGTTTTGCGAAAGAATTTTTGGTCCTCAAAAGGATTGGGAATGTTTTTGCGGCAAATACAAAAGTATTCGTTATCGCGGCATAGTATGCGAAAGATGTAACGTTGAAATAACAAAATCAGCTGTAAGACGCGAAAGAATGGGGCACATTCAGCTTGTTACCCCTGTGGGTCATATTTGGTATTCCAAGGGCAGCCCTAACTATATCGCTTTATTGCTTGATATTTCAGCTCGTGATCTTGAAAAAGTTTTATATTTTCAGAGCTATATTGTAATTGATCCCGGCAACCTGCCTTTATCGAAGAAGCAATTGCTTCCCGAAGAAGGAACAGCAGGAGAAATGGGTTATCGCGAATTACGCGAAAAATATGGTGATATGTTCACTGCAAAGATGGGTGCGGAAGCTATCAAAGAGTTGTTAGCCGAGATAGATCTTGTTCGTCTTGAAAAGGAACTTGCGGAACAACTTAAGACCTCAACAGGTACTAAGCGCACACATCTTCTAAAGCGAATGGAACTTGTAAAGATGTTTGCCCGTTCTATTAGCCGTCCCGAATGGATGATTTTAGATGTTGTTCCGGTTATCCCTCCTGATTTGCGCCCAATGGTGCAGCTTGACGGCGGTCGCTTTGCGACTTCAGACCTTAACGATCTTTATCGTCGCGTTATCAACCGCAATAATCGTCTTAAGCGATTGATCAAACTGCAAGCTCCCGACATTATTATCAAGAATGAAAAGCGCATGCTTCAAGAAGCTGTCAATGCTTTGATTGATAACGGTCGCCGCGGTAAGCTTGTTACCGGTCCGAATAACAGACCTCTCAAATCTTTGACTGACATGCTCAAAGGTAAACAGGGTCGTTTCCGCCAGAACCTGTTAGGTAAACGCGTTGACTATTCAGGCCGTTCAGTTATCGTAGTCGGTCCGAACCTGAAGCTCCACCAGGCCGGTTTGCCCAAAAAAATGGCTCTTGAACTCTTTAAGCCTTTTGTTATGCATAAGCTACAACAAAAGGGATTGGCCGCGAACATTAAAAGCGCCAAAAAGATGATTGAAAGAGAAAAGGATGAAGTCTGGGACGTACTCGAAGAAGTAATTAAACACCATCCCATTCTTTTGAACCGCGCTCCAACCCTTCATAGGCTTGGTATTCAAGCATTTGAACCGGTTTTGATCGAAGGGAAAGCTATCAGAATTCACCCTCTTGTTTGTACCGCTTTCAACGCAGACTTTGACGGTGACCAGATGGCTGTTCACGTTCCATTAATGCTTGACGCACAGGTTGAAGCACGTATGCTTATGCTTTCAAGCAACAACATATTGAAACCTGCTGACGGTAATCCTATTTCTAACCCGACTCAAGATATGACCATCGGTCTTTTCTATCTTACAATTGAAAAACCTGAAGGCGATGATTATCCGACTCAGACTTTCAAGCTTGCTAAGGGAACAAAATGGGATGAAATCCTTCTTAATGAAGGCAGACCTTGCAACTTCAGATTAGCAGAAGACATTTCTGAAAAATTGTTAAAATATACTGAAATTGATTCAAAAGAAGTTATCGATTTGTTGAATAAAGCAAAAGTCGATACAGTTAAAATATTTAAACCACAAGTATTCGGAACAATCGAAGAAGCTCGCAATGCTTTTGAAACCGGCAGTTTTAACTTGCTTTACCCGATTTACATGAGAAAAGATCTTTTTGTAACAGAAGGCAAAGCGCACAGTAAGAATGAAACTACCCGCGACCATTATTTCAGAACAACCGTTGGGCGCGTTATATTCAATGATAATCTACCCCCCGATTTCCCGTATCAAAATATTCAGGTTAAAAAAGGTACAGTGTCAAGTTTGATTAAGCGCTTATTCAATGAATATTCACTTACAGAAGTTGGGGAAACCCTTGACAAACTTAAAGAGTTAGGTTTCAAATACGCAACTGTAAGTGGCTTGACTATTTCAATCGTAGATATGATTGATCCCCCTAAGAAGCGCGAAATTCTTGAACAAGCTGACAGAAAAGTGCTTAAGATTCGCGAAAGATGGGAAAAAGGCGAAATCACACGTGATGAAAGAAAGCAGGCTGAAGTTGACATCTGGACGAAAACAACGGAAGACGTCACAGATGACTTGGTTCAAAAGTTTGAATCAACCAAAAACCTGGGCGAATATAATTCAGTTTACATGATGGCTTACTCAGGAGCCCGCGGTAATATGCAACAGATTCGTCAGTTGGCAGCTATGCGCGGTCTTATGTCGAATCCTCGCGGAGACATTTTGGCATTCCCGATTAAGTCAAACTTCAGAGAAGGTTTAAATCAGTCAGAATATTTCATCTCGACATACGGAGCGAGAAAAGGTTTGGTCGACACCGCACTTCGCACAGCCGACTCAGGTTACTTGACTCGTCGTCTTGTCGACGTTTCTCATGATGTTGTTATTACAAACTTTGATTGTGGTTCAGAATTAGGTGTTGAAATATCTCCGATTCGTCAGAACCGCACTTCGAATAACATTATGATTGACGACATTATGGTTCCGATCAGATACAGAATTTCAGGTCGAATTTTGGCTAAACCTATTATAAACCCTGAAACCAATAAGCCTTTAGAATTAACTGTAGGCGATGAAGAAATTGTAACTGATGCAGGTTTGTATTGCACTGACGAAATAGCCAAAGCAATTGAAGAAAACTGCGAATTTACTCTTAGCTTTAATAAGCTTCAGGTTGGAATGATTTGCGCCGAGCAGGTTATCGATCCTAAGACCAACAGATTGATTTTGCGCCCTGACAGACCTTTAAATGAATATGTATTAAACAGAATGCAGGAATGCGGATTCACTGAATGCAAAATCAGAAGTAAAATCGTAATGCGCTCACCTCTGACTTGTCGTTCAAAAGTCGGAATTTGTCAATGTTGCTATGGCGCAGACCTTGCAACCGGCAAGCGTGTTGATATCGGTGAAGCAGTAGGTATTATCGCAGCTCAGTCAATCGGTGAACCCGGTACTCAGCTTACAATGAGAACTTTCCACTTGGGTGGGGTTGCTCTTGCACAAAGATCTTATATTAAATCCAGAAGCACCGGTGTTGCACGTTTTGATACTCTAAAACTTACAAAAGTTTCAGACAGATCTAAATTTGAAATCGGTTCAGGTCAAGAAACATTCGATAAGACAGAATTTGGCGCAAGCTTAAGAACTGTTGTTATTGGCGGTCATCTAACCATCGAAGGTCAAAAAGGCAGAAAAGACAGAGTTCACATTCCTGTAGGTTCAGAAATGAAAATTGAACCGGGTTCAAAAGTAACTCCGGGTTCTCCTTTGGCCGAATACAATCCGAATAACATTGTTACCGGGTATACCGGCGAAGTTATTTTTGATGGTATCGAACTTAAAGATGGCATGGTTGTTTCTGAAAACGGTGTTATAAAAATTCTTACCCAAGAATTTAATATGATTACCAAAGACTTCATTATTGAAGATTATAAGATCCCTCAGGGGGCTGTGTTGCGTGTAGAAGACAACGAAATCATACACGCGGGCAATTTGATTGCAGAAATTTCAGCTCAGTCTCACGCTGCCATTTCAAGAATGGAAGGTATAGCGAAGTTTGAAAATATCAGAATTAAGAATCAGCAGGTAATCAGCGATAACGGTATGATCTTCATATTCCCGACAGATGACAAACAAGGCCAAAGAGTTGAATATTCTTTGCCCAAGGGAGTCAAGGAAGCAAAAGAAGCAACCGTAAAAAACTCAGGGCTTATACTTAATGTTAAAAACGGTGATGGCGTATTCCCCGGTCAGAAGTTGCTTTCTGTCATAAGTGAAGTCAGCGGAACCGTTTCTATAAGCTCAAACAAGACAAAAATAAGCGTTTCAAAAGAAGCCGAAGAAGAATACGAATTCAAAGGCGATATTAACGCAGCTATAGATGAGAGCAACAAGACTCTCATGCTTGCTGCTCCTATAAGCGGCTTAGTTCGTGTAATAAGTGAAAAGAGTGCTGCTAACAAGACTCTTGACCGTAAACGTGTTATTGTTAAAAACGAAATTGAATACAATGTTCCTCGTGGTGTCATTTTGCGACCGAAAGAAAACTGCAAAGTTCCTAACGGCGGCGATGTAGAAGAAAATGGCGAATTGACAACGAAGCTCGTTATTCAAGCTGAGATTGACGGAACAATCGAGTTAACTAAGATTAAATCTGAGATTCGAGTAAATTTGGTAGACAACGTTGATTTGATTAATGGAGCGACTTTAGCCCGTGCTTTAATTAACAGAGACACCGAAGAAATTTACGCTGAATCGGGAACTGTCGTAGATGAAACTTTGTATGCAATCATCGAAGAGAACCGATACGCTATCCGTGATGCTTATGTGTTACATGGCGAACAAGAAGCTGTTAACATCGTCGGTGAAGATGGAATGAAAGTTCAGTATCCGGTTCCCGCAGGAGCGAATATAGTTGTAAACAACGGTTCTCTTGTTAAAGCCGGCGATAAGCTTGTTTCTGATATTGAGCCGATGACAAGTGAAATCAGCGGTAAAGTAAACTATATTTACGGATACAATAAAATTATCTGTGAAGAAATTATTGATAAAATCCTTGTTTACAGCGGCGTTGAATTCAGTTACCCGGCATCACTCAGTCTCAAGTTCCCGCCTTCTGTATTAAAAGGGTCCGAATTGACAATCGCTCCGATACCTTTTGAATCTTACACAAAAATTGAAGATTCAGATGGCAGTCAGGGGATCAGAATTTCGCAGCGTGTAATACATGAAAAGAAATATACTCTGACAAAAGAAATGGCTGCAAGCGGTTCAATATTAGTTGAAGACGGACAAGAAGTCAGAGAAGATCAGGTTTTGGCAGTATTAAAAGCTGAAAATAAGGGCGTTGTATTGTTAGATCATGATTCAAAAGAAGGAAAGCTTAAGAGCACCATTAAGAGCATTATTGTTCAGCCCGGCGAATCTCATCAGGTTCTTGACGGCGCAGAATTACGAATAGAAGATGGCGCAAAAGTAAAGAAGGGTGAAATCTTAGCTAAGTGGGGTGCTTCAAGCAGAAAAACCACAGACATCATTCAGGGTCTGCCTCGCGTTGCAGAATTGTTTGAAGTCAGAAAGCCGAAGAAAGAATCTGTTATCTCTGAAGAGTCCGGGGTAGTTCATATTACCGGTAACTCTGTAACAATAATAGATCCTGTCAGCGGATTAGAGAAACCGATCAGAGCTCAACTGGGTTCAGCCGGCATAGTTGTTCATGACGGTGAATACATTGAAGCCGGTGATTCAATCACAGACGGTAAAGTATTCTCGAAGAAACTTGTAAAAGTTGTCGGTTTACCTGTTGTAAGAAGATACCTGATGGATGAAATTCAGCGTGTTTACCGTGACCAAGGTGTTAGTATCAATGACAAGCACGTTGAGATCATTTTAAGACAAATGCTTAGAAAAGTAGTTATCACTGAATCGGGTGACTCAGAATTCTTACCGAACGAATCAGTTCACGTAAGAAGATTTGAAGAAAGAGTTGCACGACTGGTAGAAAAAGGTAAAAAGCCGCCTATGGGTGTTCCTATGATACAGGGTATTACCAAAGCGTCTTTGACTACCGACAGCTTCATATCAGCTGCATCGTTCCAGGAAACGACACGTGTTCTGACTAAGGCTGCAATCAAGTCTAAGGTAGATTATTTGAAGGGCTTAAAAGAAAATCTTATCATTGGTAAGTTAATTCCTGCAGGAACCGGATTATCTGTAAACAGAAACATCACTTACAAGAATCTTCCTGTTGAAATTGAAACCATTGAAGAGCCGACCGAAGATCTTTTCAAAACAGTAGCCGAAGCGGAAGATAACGATCTTAAAGAACTTGAAGAAGAACTTTTCATGACCAGGCCCGAGCCCGAGTTAGAAGAGTCTGAAGATGGTTCTGACGACGAATAATCGACAGTAAGCAAATTATACCCCGGTTATCGGCAGAACGGTAATCGGGGTATTTTTTAATCAACGGGGGTAAAGTTATGAAGAAAGTCACATTTACAAAAATAGCAGGTGATATATTGAGGGCAGAAAATTTGTTAAATAGGCAAATCGGCGGTTTTGACATAATTACAAAAACAGTCAATAATGCCGGAAATGAAAACAAGCGCAACTACAAAAAATATGTCGTTTTTAGTTCATCATTATCAAATAATATAAACTTCCTCAATAATGTAAGCATTAAGTTTACTTACGTTGAGCCGACAATATAAAAGTATTGCGCTTATAAAAAATTAATCTTCGATTTTTATTTTATCAGAGAAAATAAACAGATCGCCGTCCACACATAGAGCCTCAAGTCTGGATCTTATGTCTAGTGGGTGCCCTGAGAACAGTGCTAAGTCGGCGTCATAGCCTTTCCTGATTTTTCCGATTCTTTCATCGACACCAAGAATTTTTGCGGGATTTTCTGTTATTGCTGCCATAGCTGTTTTGTCGTCGAGCCCATATTGTACAGCCATAGCTGCGGCGATTCTCAGAGTTTCAATCGGGAGCCCTGGGTAATCACAGGTCAAAGCAATTTCAACACCGGCGTCAGCCAGAATTTTAGCTCCCTCGAATGTTTTTTCATTTAATTCGTGCCTTAGTTTAGGTACCAGTGTAGGACCTATAACTACCGGGATTTTCTTTTCTGCGAGAATTGGTGCAATAAGGTGGGCTTCGGTTCCATGTTCAATTATTATTTTAAGCTCGAATTCTTCTGCTATTCTTATTGCTGATAGAATATCTTCGGCTCTGTGCGCTGAGACTCTCATGGGTACCTCGCCTTTAATTAAAGGCAAAAGAGCTTCCATGTCAATTTCTCGGTCTTTAACAATTTTTTTATTTTGCTTTGCAATGTTATAATCTTGCGCTTTCATGAGGGTTTCCCTGATTAAAGCGGTAAGACCCATTGAAGTGCTTAGTTCTTGCCTGTAGCTTTTTGCTCTGGCTTTGGGTTGTTCACCGAATGAAATAAGTATTCCTGCTTGTTCAACTATTAGTCCGACATCGGCGGAGTTTCCGTTAGTTTTAAGAATTGAACAAATACCGGCTATGGGGGAATCGGAGCCCGGGCAAACCATACAAGTACTTATTCCTGCCCTTCTTGCGTCTTCGAGTGCACGGCTGTGCATTCTGATTCCGTCGAGGGGTCTGAGGTGAGGTGTAATAGGGAGTTCGCTTTCGGATATATCTGATAGTTTGTCGCCCGGCTCGGCGAGGCCCAAGTGTGTGTGTGCATCGATCAAGCCGGGTAGAAGATACCTTTGCTCGCACTCTATAACGTTTTCAACATTCTTGAAAATACTGGAGCCGACCATATTTATTTTGCCGTTTTCAACCAGCACTTTTTGACCCGGAAAAAACTTTCCGTTCATGTTAATTCTTACATTATTGAAAATAGTAGCCATTATATAAGCCTTTAAACGACGCGGTTACCGTCGACATAAACCTGTTCGGGGAGAGATCTAGCGTCAAGTGGGTGTGATTTCCATATTACTACGTCGGCGTCAAAGCCAACTTCAAGTTTTCCGAGTCGTTTTTCGAGCCCGAGTATTGCTGCCGGGTTTTCTGTGATGGCTTTAATTGCTCTTTCTTCATCGAGTCCGTGTTTTACGCATATTGCAGCTGCAACATTTAGAGAATCAATTGGCATAACGGGGTGGTCTGTAGTTATTGCAACCAAGCAACCTTCGTCCATTAGGGCTTCAACTGTTTTGTATGATCTGTTGCGTAATTCTACTTTTTTTCTTGTTACCATTGTTGGGCCAACTACGGCTTTTGCTTTCCATTTTCCGAGTTCTGCGGCAATGAGGTGACCTTCGGTACAATGGTCGAAAATTAAATCAAGATTGAACTCTTGAGCAATACGATAAGCGGTAATAATATCGTCAGCCTGATGTGCGTGAGCTCTGACTGATGTTTTGCCTTCAATTACGGGTAACAAGGCTTCAAGTTTGATTTCTCTGTCTTTAAATTCTTTTGTTTTCTTGCGTTTTAAGTAATCTTGTGCTTTCATGAGCCACTCTCTGATTACTGCAGCGGTGCCCATTCTGGTTGACGGGAATTTTTTCTGTTCACCGTAGACTCTTTTTGGGTTTTCGCCGAAAGCCATTTTAAGTCCGGCTGATTCTTTAATGCATGCATCGTCAACTATTTTGCCGACGGTTTTAACTATGCAGCACTGACCGCCTATTGGGTTAGCCGAGCCGGGGGCTATCATTACGGTTGTTATTCCGGCCTCTACGGCTTCTCTAAAACAATTGTCCCGCATTTTAACGGCATCATAGGCTCTTACTTGGGGAGTTATTAACCCAAAAACTTCATTGGTATCGGAGTCGGAATGTCCGATTCCGTCTTGTTCGAGACTGATGTGTGTGTGTGCGTCGATGAAGCCGGGTAAAATAAATTTGCCTTCACAATCTACAATGTTATCTGCTTCAGCTGATTTCTTTTTTGTTGTTGGTGCGGCTTTAGCTTTTTTTGGCTTTGCCGAGACGAGGTTTATCTCTGTAATTTTACCTTTTTCTATGACCAACTTTTCTAAATTTTGGAATTTCCCCTGATAAAAAATCTGCCCCTTTTCAAGAACGGTTTTCATTATATAAGTGAGCCCCTTTCCCATACTCTCAAGAATTTCCGCATTATACCACAATTTGCTATCTTATTTCAAGACAAAAAAGCAATGACCGGTATAATTGGTTTTTGGTTTAATTTTTTTCAGCGGCTTTAAGAAGCATTTGATAGATTTGATATTTTTTTTGATAAATAGCCAGTGCTTGCAGTGTTTCGATAGTTTGCGGGCCGCTTTCTCTTAGAAGTCTTACATAATCGTTGTAAGCGTCGAGGTATTCTTTTTGTGCATATTCAATTGGCGATAGTTTGATGTTTTGATTTGTTGCGACTTTATAATCGCTCTGCTTATCGTCAATATTTGTGTTCGTCTGAGTTGTTGCAACGTTTGAATCTGCATTAGCATTTTGTTTGGTGCTATTTGCTTTATTTATTGCGCTGTCTTTATCTTTGGGTTTTTCAGTGCACCCAAATGACAGTAGCAAAGAAAGAAAAAGAGTGATAAATATATATCGTTGCATTAGAATATTATAATGTTCCTTTGGTATTATTGTCAAGGTGTGTTTCAAGTGTGGCTCTATATGAGGCGTAAAACATAACAGTTGCCGCAACTATTTGATAAGTGGCTAAAGGCTTGTTAAAGAAAACCCACATTATAATAACAGAAAAAACCGGGAAAAAGAGTTCTAATATTCCTGTCAGGGAGGCATTTACTTTTTTTAGGCCGGCGTAGAAGAAGCTCACGGCTATCGTTCCCGAGATAAGAGCCATGTAAACTACCGAGCCTATTAGCATTTTTTCCCCAAATAAAATTTCGAGAGAGAGAGTTTTGTGAAAAATTAGTGCCAAAGAGAGTGCAAATATTGTGCCTAAGAAAAATCGCACAAAAATGACTAACGATTGCGAAAATTTGCCGAGCAAAATTTTACCCCAAACGGTTCCGCCGCCCCAAAAGAATGCTGCCAACAGGGCGAGAGTTGCACCTTTTGCGAATTTAACGCCTTCGATGCTCAGAGGGGCGCTTAAGTCAAGTGAAATTATGCACACGCAAAGAATTGAGAGCAAAGCCCATATGATGAATTTGGCTGTGACTTTTTCTTTGATAACCAGTGCTCCGAGAGTAACGGTTATTATGGGCTGCATTTTTTGTAAAATTACAACTATTGCGGGGTTAATATATTTGAAAGCGGCCGAGAAGCATATTAGGCCCATTGCGGAGGCGCCGAAACCGACTAGGATAAACAAGAGGGTGTCTTTTGGCTTGATTTTTGAGAATTCACTTCTGCTTTTAAATGCGATCGGCGTTAATACAATCAAGTTGATCAGGTGTTCCCAAAAAATCAGAACGAGCAAAGGAACTGCCGCGAGAGCCGGGTTTCTGAAAAAAAGGTCGGTGCTTCGCAACATTCCGCAGGCGGCAACCATAAGAATCGCTGCTTTATTATTCATTTATATTTTTGCCTTCGGCTAAGGTCGACCTGTTTTTGCCGTTTGCCTTACTTTCGTAAAGTGCTTTGTCGGCGACTTTTATAAGTGATTCGCGATCATGGGAGTGTATTGGGTAGGATGCTACTCCTATGCTGACTGTGATCTTAAGGTCGCCTGAAGGGTGGGGGACTCTTATTTCGGAGATTCGTTCCCTGATTCTTTCGGCAGTAAATAGAGCTTCGTCATCGCGTGTTTCGGGTAATATTACCGACATCTCTTCTCCGCCGTATCTACAGGGAATGTCAACGCCTGTTCTGACTGTTTCTTTAATTGTTTGGGCAACTTTTTGTAAAACTTTATCTCCGACCTGGTGACCGTAGTTATCGTTAAACTTTTTAAAGTTGTCTATGTCGATCATGATAAGGCTAAGGCTAAGGCCGTAGCGGCGCGCACGCAAAAGTTCTTCGGATAAGCGCGCCTGAAAATATCTATGAACATATAATCTTGTCATGCCGTCGGTGATCGAAAGCTCGTATAATTTGTTGTTTTCGATAGTTACGGCAGCTTGTGAGGCAATCAGGTTCAGCAAAGAAAGTTCGGTGTCACTGAACTTTCCGCCGCCGCGTTTGTTAACTATGTTAATAACTCCGATGGTGCCTTCTTTAAATTTCAGAGGTGCGCAAATCAATGTAATAATGTCTTCAACCGGCATTAGACTGTCGAAATTACTGAATCTTGTGTCTTTAAAGCCGTCGTTGCAAATAATACCTTTGCCTTCGGATGCTACAATGCCGCAGATTCCTTGCCCCAGTTTTACAGGTGGGGAGGTGAAGGCCCTGTATCTTCCGCCGGAGGCTACTTTTATTATCAATTCGTCGGTTTGATCATCTAGGAGCATAATAGAGCCGCGTTCGGCGTCGAGAACTTCAATTGCGTGGGTCAGTACAAATTTAAGTAATTCTTCGGAATCGGTAAAATAGTTAACGGCATTGCTGATAGCGAAAAGCGTATTTAATTCGCTCATTCTGTTCTCTTTAAGTTCCCGCTCGGTTTTTATGCTGATAATCATCTCTTTAAAGTTTTTGTCGAGAATTCCTATCTCATCGTATCTTTCGATTGCACTGCTGACGTTTAAGTCACCTGCCGCAACTTTTGTAGTGAGCCTAGCTAGCCAATTTATCGGGTTAGCGATATCCCATGAGAGCATAGAGCCTGTTGCTAAGGCGAGTAAGACGCCAATGACCGCGAATACAAAGAAGTCGCCCTTCATGCTTTTTTCGAGTCTTTTGTATTCAGAATCCGGCATCGCTATTTCGACTTTAATTTCATCACTTATTTTTGAAGCCAATGCAGCTTCTCTTATAAAATAATGTGATTTACCCATGATGTTAATTGTTCCGCTATTGCCCTCTTTTAATATGTTAACGCCGGTTTCGCGTCTGGTATAAACATCCATTTTAGTTGTGACAATTTGTTTGTTATTATAAATCAGAGTATATTCGGCGCCGGTGAGTCGTTTAAGTTTGTCCCCGAAATCTCGTGACATTTTTTGTGCGAAGAGTATGTGTCTTGTTTCGGGAGTTTTGAGTTTGGTTAATCTGGCAGCTGCAAAAAACCAAGCTTCATCGCCTAATATATAAAGATTGGCCGTCAGGGAAGAGTGGCACATTGCGGGAATAACTACACGTGAGAGCATTTCGGAAGGGGTGGCGCCTTCTTCTAAAAGAATAATGCTTTTATCTTGTATTAAGGCTATATAGTCGAGGCCCGATCGCACTAATTCATACTGCATAACAGGCAATGTCGTGGCGGCAGTGAATCCGCTGGTCGATATGTTATACAAGTCAAAATCGGCTACTGTTTTTGCTCTTATTCTGAGGGTGTCGAGTTGGTCTTCAAGGGCGGTTCTGTACAAGCTCAAGGCGTAACCTGTGTTACGTTTCAGATCTTGTTGAGCTACATCTGAGATGCGGTTGAGTGAAATCATCATCAGAAAAGTCAGCGGCAAGATAAAAATTACTGCGAAAAGTAGTATAATTTTATATTTAATTCTTCGACATTTAAAGAGTTCAGTAAAGAACACGTTTTATTTCTACCTGCCCATTTCTGCTTCTTAAGCCGTTTATAAACGTTCTTCTTATGTCAGATGAATATTTTGAAAGATTAGCTTTGGATATATTATACAATCCTTCAATTTTTAACGGGAACCCGTCATTTATCGCTACCTTATAAATTTTATCAGGTGCAAAACTGTTGTTCCAAGGGTGAATTTTAATTTCTTTATTATCGTCTAATTCAGCTGAAAAACCAGAGAAAGCAGTGGGCATTGTGCTATTTTTTTCAAGCCCTCTTTGCACAATATTTTTTATAGTTGCTCCGTCTAATTCTATTATCATAACGCTTATTGCGCTATTTGCGGAAAAATCAGAGAGAATTCTGCTTGGGGTAATTCTTTTTAAGGGTTCTCGGGTTCTTCTGATTATATCTACGGGAACAAAAGCAAAGTCAGCTTGAGTTTCAAGTCTTAAAATTTCAGCCAACAATCTGCAGTATTCTGAGTTTGAAGTACCGTCGTTTGTAATTTCTTTTTCGAGTTCAACAAGACTGTGCGCCAGAGATTGAATTCTTAAAGTTTCGTCTAATTCCTGAAAATCATTAAACCTGCGCTTAGTTTCGGGGCTGATAAATTGTCTTTTTCTGAGGTGATTTACAAGGTTTTCTCTTATTAGGCCCTTAATTGAGGCATTTTTGCCCTGACTGAACTCAGGCCAATCTATTTTATTGTTAAACATAAAATCGTTTATGGCCACAGTATAAGTAGAATCGAATTCTAAGGGCTGTTCGCCGATATCGATTTGAATAATTCTGAATCCTGCGGGGTTGGAGCCTGAATAAGTGCAGTTTATTCCTGCGCTTTGCAAAAAGCCGGTTTTACCTGATAAGCTTGTTTCAATTATATTTTCGAGTTGAGCACCGGTTAATTCAACCACCACCAAATTATTTTCGAACGGCATAATATTGAACAATTTTCGTAAACTGACTTTTCCTTCACCTAAGGAAGTTTTAATTCCGCCCGAGTTTGTGAGTGCAATCTGGGCCCCGCTGACTTCTTTCATACAATCGGCAATAAGGCTTCCTATTGTAGATTCTTCAGTGTAGGAATGATTAAAAACGCCTTTGCTTTCTGTAATTGTTTCTTCTAATAGCCCGTCAACTTTTGATTCAACCCGAGCTATTTCTTCTGATAATTCTTTGTCGGGGGGAATTTCAGCGGCATTAACTGCGAAGACTCTGTTATACAAGCCCAATACATCCCATTTTCCTGCGTTATAAGAAATTTTTGTCAAACCAATTCCGCCGCCTCTGCTTGACGCGGTATTGCACAATACCGGCTTTGCTGAGTTGGAGATTGTAGATGAAATCATATCACCGATAATAACGTCTACGTCCGGGAACAATTCGCCGACATTTTTATTTTCTGCGGTGACGGGGTGATGTGAAAGCAATATGATCAGCTCAGCGCCTTTTGCCTTTAGATTAGCGGCAGTATTTTGCACAGAGGTAACCATATTTATAATTTCAACGTTTTCAATGTTGTCTTGTCTGGTGTTTCTTGCCAATTCGGCGTGTCCTAAGCCAATAATACCTATTTTGGCGCCTGCTTTTTCGACAATGATTCCCGGTTTAAATGTTTCTGATACAGGCGCTGAAACGTCTCTGTAATTACAGGCGAGCATAGGCACCAAGTTGCTGTTTATAAACCCTTTCAAAGCATCAAACCCGTATTCGAATTCCATGTTACCGATCGCCATAGCGTCGTAGCCGGCCTTAGCCATCAGCCTAAGCGGCACATCGCCCATCGTAAGCGTTGCTTCGGCAGTGCCGAATAAAGCATCGCCCGTATCAAGAAGCAGGGTGTTCTCGGGCTTAAAATTAAAAGCCTTCGACATTCGTTCTATGTAGCCCTTAATAAAAGCCAGCCCGCCGGCCTGGTCGTATTTGTGATCCAGCACAACGCCTGAAAAAGGTTTGATTTGCCCTCGCAAATTTGAGGTGTAAAATATAACCAACTCTTTTGAGGGAAGTTTCAAGTAATCACTGATAATTAGACCTGCAAGCAAGCACATCATTAAGACGGCAACAATAGACAGGTTTTTGACCATTTTGTGGCTCCTGCTTTTTAATTTGTTATACCCTACCAAAGAACAAGCGTCGTGTCAATAATTAACCGCTAATTTCCCAAGTTTCCATACAATCAGAAATTTCTTTAACAAAAGGGGAAACCCGCGTCAGCGCCGAACGTGAGCTATGATCATAAATATATGCCGGATAACTTACAATTAAATTTTCTTTCGCTCTTGTCATCGCAACGTACATTAATCGCCGCTCTTCCTCGTATTCCGCGAGACTTTTAGCCGCGTTTTTTGAAGGGAAAAGGCCTTCGAGAGCTGATACTACGAAGACAGTTTTCCATTCTAAGCCTTTTGCAGAGTGGACAGTAGATAATATCAGCGGCGCTGTTGAGGAGCCTGAATTTACTCTTGGCGGTTCTATGGTAATTTCTGTTAAAAATTCGTGCAGAGAACTATATTTTTCTGCAATCAATGCAAACTGATCAATTTCTTTTAATCGCCTTGGGTAGTCGTCATAATTTGCTTTTAAAATATCAGCGTAATAATCGCACACTGTTTCGATAACTTTTATCGGTGCTTCACCCTTAAAATTCAGTGCTCTCAGAAGCATTTCAGAAAGTTCGCCAACAGATTTTCTCGCTTTAACACTGCATTTAACTTCACTCAGATCATATGGGCACTCGCGTGCAATAAGCTCTGAATAAATATTAGAAGCACTTACAGACCCAATTCCTTCAGATAATAATAAAATTCTGAGCCAAGAAACCTTATCGTTTGGGTTATTTATTACTTTAAGGTAGGCCATTACATCTTTTAAATGCGATGCCTCCAAAAACTTTGTGCCACCCCATTTTACATACGAGATTCCCACTCTGTTGAGCTCTGTTTCAATTGCGTAAGCGTGATGCGAAGCCCTGAATAAAACTGCAATTTCGTTTAAACGCTCACCTTTGTTTAACAAATCGGTTATTGCCGCCGTCACAAAACGTGCCTGCTGATCTTCGTCTCCGCATTTAGCAAGAATCGGAGCCGATCCTTTGTCTTTTAAAGAAAACAGTTTTTTTTTGTAACCTTCTTTTGCTTTTGCCATAAGCTTATTTGCTGTTTCCACTATAAGCGGTTGAGAACGATAATTTTGTTCAAGCTTTATAATCTTACAGTTTTTAAATTGGTTTTGAAATGTAAGAATATTTTCTATTTTAGCGCCTCTGAACGAATATATGCTTTGAAAATCATCACCAACGACCATAATGTTTTGGTGTTCCCCCGCAAGCAAAAGGGTTATTTTTCCTTGTAAGCCGTTGGTGTCTTGGTATTCGTCTGCCATTACAAATTTATATTTATCGCAGATTTCATCTCTTATTTCTTTAAATTCAGAAAGCAATTTATAAAAATATAGCAACAAATCATCAAAATCTAATAAGCCGTTATTTGATTTGTAGGTGTTAAAGTATTTATGCAGTTTTATAATGTCTTCGGTGTAATCAGACAAATGCTCATAAAAATTGTTAATCGTGTCTGCAACGCTAAGCTCAAGATTAGCGGCTTTAGAAAATATTTTACAGAGCGTTGATTTATTCGGAAACCTAAGTTCGGTTTTGTTTAAGCCTAATTCGTTTCTCAATAAATTTATTACGCCCGCTGAATCCTCTTCGTCTAATACAGAAAACGGCATGTTTAAATTAAGATATTTGCCATAAATGGAAAGCATTTTCGCGGCAAACCCATGATATGTTCCGCCTGCAACATTAATTTTCTCGCTGCCAAGCAGTTTTGCAACTCTGTTAAGCATGTTTTCCGCTGCTTTTCTGGTAAAAGTCAACAGTAATATGTTTTCGGGTGCTATACCGTTTTCAAGCATACACGCTACTCTGTAAGTTAAGGTGCCTGTTTTCCCGCTTCCGGCTCCGGCAATGCAGAGCATAGGGCCGTAAAACTCTTTAACCGCAGTTATCTGGGCTTTATTTAATACCTGTTCATAGTTAATTTTAATTGTTTGAAATTTATTCATCAGAGTTAATTAAAAATAAAAGTATGCCGATACTGAAGACAGATAAAAAAGCAAGGGAGATAAATATGGTTACAGGTTCATTATTTTTAGCGACTGTCTTTACTATTTTGTTGTCTTTCGAGTTCAGCGGAGACATATTTTAATGTCATTCTGCGGGTATTTCTTCCACACGGGTGCCCGGATAATAAAAAGCAATGATATCTTCGGCTTTCATTCCTTTTTTTGCCAAACCGTCGCACCCGTATAGACACATCCCGACACCGTCACCTTTACCCATACCCTTAAAAAGAAAAGATCTCTTCATTTCGGTAACATTAAATCTCATACTTTTTAAGCTGTTATATCCGAAATGTTTGTGTGCTCTGTTTGCAAAATCGTATCCCGGTAAAAAAAGCGGCGCTTTGCCTCTGAACAGCATGTGTGTAATTCGGCCGTTTTCATCGACCGTTTCAGGTTCAAAAGCTACATAGAAGTTTTGAATCCCGCCCGCGTAAGCAACTGCAATAAAATCCATGAAGTCAAATTTGGCAAATTCGGCTGTCCAGTGGAAGGCAGGGCTGTGAAAACAGTTTTCTGATCCTTCGCTGCCTTTTAGGTCATTATGGGATGGGTGATATGGTTCGTTATCGACTCCATAAACACTTTTCGCAGACGAAATTTTGCCGCCGCAGGTGTGATGGAATCTTGGGTTAATTATTTTACCGTTATAAGTAATGACTTTATCAAAAGTTTGGTCGGCAAGCAATGAAACCATTTGTCTGTTTGCTCCGCAACCTTTAAAAGGCATGCAATGTGGAGTATTGCAGATTTCGTATAATTCATTAAGATGTTTATTGTTTTCTTTTAAGTATCTTAATTTTGTTCTTGCCACAATAACATAGGCTTTTACGGCTTCAATTTCGCTGCTTACGTTTCCGAAGACAGAGGCTGATGAAACAACGAATTGTTCAAGAGAAAGTCTGTTAATGATTGAGAGTGTTGTGTCGTGATTGTCAATCTGAATCACACCTTCCATTATCATAGGTTCTGTTTCGGGTATTTCAATACTAATCAAGTCTCCGCCTTCTAAAATTACGCTGTCAAAACCTTTGTCGACATCTTTTTCCGAGGAAACTCTAGCAACTATACCTTTAGCTACCAACAACAAAGAGACATCTTCGCCGGGAACAATATATTCGGTAACCTTTTCTTTATTTATGTTTCCGAATATTCGTTCGGTTGAACTGGCTTTTTGAGTGCCCGGTGTTAAAGGGTAGAGATTAACCTTCCAATTACCGCTTAAAGCTTGAAATTTTACTGTTTGAAAAGGAAGAGTTATATCTATGCCTACTGAAACGTTGTCAGATTGAGCGGCACAAGGCGCCGCTAAAAATAAAATAAGTATCAGAAAATAAGGTAAGCAAAATTTCATTTTTTGTATTTCTCTTGGAAGATTGGGTCAAAAATAGTCTTTAAAGTTTTAACCGCAACAAGAGGCAAAAAGAGAAGGGCTTTAAAAAAATGTTTCGAGAAAGGTATTTTTTGGGCAAGTTGAACCAACCGAGG